>NZ_JBIPJE010000033.1:0-189730 GCF_044005875.1 Pseudoalteromonas sp. XMcav1-K
CAATTATGACAGGCTTAATTCTTGCGGTTGCACGTGCAGCAGGTGAAGTAGCACCACTGATGTTAGTGGGTGTAGTAAAAATGGCGCCAACACTGCCAGTTGATATGAACTTCCCGTTTGTACACTTAGATAGAAAATTTATGCACTTAGGTTTCCACATCTATGATGTTGGTTTCCAAAGCCCGAATGTTGAAGCGGCACGCCCGCTAGTTTATGCCACAGCGTTTTTACTTGTGGCGGTAATTGTGGCACTGAATATCACAGCAATTGGTATTCGTAACCACTTACGTGAAAAATTTAGGTCGTTAGAACATTAATTGTTCTGCGGTGATAAAAGTTTAATAGGTTTAGTAAAAATGATTACTGTTGCTCCAGAAATAAATCAATCTGCAACTGGCTTACAGCTTGATTTAGAAAACTTATCGGCAGAACAAACTGCTCTTGAAATTAAAGACTTAGACCTTTACTACGGTGACAAACAAGCGCTGAGCAATATCAGCATGAAAATTCCAAAGGGTCAGGTAACTGCATTTATCGGTCCTTCAGGTTGTGGTAAGTCAACGTTATTACGTTGTATTAACCGCATGAATGACTTAGTCGATACGTGTCGTATCGATGGTCAAATCTTGCTACATAACCAGAATATTTATGACAAAAGTGTAGATGTTGCAGCGCTTCGCCGTAACGTTGGTATGGTATTCCAGCGTCCAAACCCATTCCCTAAATCAATTTATGAGAATGTGGTTTATGGCCTACGCTTACAAGGTGTAAAAGACAAACGTAAATTAGACGAAGTGGTTGAATCGTCATTACGTGGCGCCGCACTTTGGGACGAAGTAAAAGACCGTCTGCACGACAGCGCATTTGGTTTGTCAGGTGGTCAGCAACAGCGTTTGGTTATTGCGCGTGCAATTGCAATTGAACCTGAAGTACTGCTGTTAGATGAACCAACATCGGCGCTAGATCCAATTTCAACATTGGTAATCGAAGAGCTAATCAACGATTTAAAAAATAAGTACACAGTTGTAATTGTTACGCATAACATGCAACAAGCGGCACGTGTGTCTGACCAAACTGCGTTTATGTATATGGGTGAACTAATTGAATACTCTGATACAAATACGCTATTCACCACGCCGAAGAAAAAGAAAACTGAAGATTACATTACAGGTCGTTACGGGTAAGGATTAAAGTTATGGATCATAATATTTCAAAGCATATTTCAGGTAACTTTAACCAAGAACTTGAAAACGTTCGCAACCATGTTTTAGCTATGGGCGGACTGGTAGAGCAGCAATTAAACTCTGCGCTTGATGCGGTAAATGACAGTAATGCGGAGCTTGCAAAAAAAGTTGAGCACGGCGATTACAAAGTAAATGCAATGGAAGTGAGCATTGACGAAGAATGTACACGTATTATTGCAAAGCGTCAGCCAGCAGCAAGTGACTTACGTTTAGTTGTGGCGATTGCAAAAACCATTGCAGATTTGGAGCGCATTGGTGATGAAGCGCGTCGTATTGCAAAAGTAGCACTTGAATCAACAGCGAAAGATCAGCAAGGCTTGCTGGGCAATATCGACAATATGGGTCGTCACGTGTCGCAAATGCTGCACGATGTACTAGATGCATTTGCCCGAATGGATGCCGAAGCGGCATTTCGTGTGCATAAAGAAGATGCCAAAGTTGACCGCGAATATGAAGCGTTAACACGTCAAATCATGACGTATATGATGGAAGATCCGCGCTCAATTCCAAAGGTTATGGATTTAGTGTGGTCAGTACGCTCATTAGAACGCATCGGTGACCGTTGTCAGAACATCGCTGAGTACGTAATTTATTTTGTAAAAGGCAAGGACATTCGTCATACCTCGCAAGACGATATCGAGCGAGATATTATTGGTAAATAAGTTAAGTAACTATTTTAAAAGGGTAAAAGCGGTTTCGCTTTTACCCTTTTTTGCTTTGGTGTTCATAACTTTTTTAGTCTATTAACTAGCGTAAATTTAATTGTTTGATAATCTAAGTTAAGGAATTTCAACTTACTGTAATACTTGTATGTTAAAGCCTTTCCTCACTTGGCTGATTCCTGTAAAATTTGCGCGCTTTTAAAATTTAAGGGTCAATTATGGCTAGTAATGCATTTTTAGGGGTTTTTGCGAAATCTCCTATCAAACCAATTGAAGAGCACATAAAAATTGTTCATCAAGCCAGTGCTTTGTTAACGACTTTTTTTCAACATGCGTTTAATAAAGAGTGGGAACAAGCATCTGAGATCCGCATTAATATTCGCGATTTAGAACGCAAAGCGGATGTACTTAAGCGTGACATTCGTTTGCAACTTCCTCGTGGATTATTCCTGCCAGTTGAGCGTACAGATCTTCTTGAACTGATCACTCAACAAGACAAAATTGCTAATAAGGCTAAGGACATAGCTGGTCGTGTACTTGGCCGCGAAATGGAAATCCCTGAGCAAATCCAAGCTGATTTTATTACTTACCTAAACCGCTGCATCGACGCGACAAAACAAGCTTCTAAAGCTATCAATGAACTTGATGAGCTATTAGAAACGGGTTTCCGTGGTCGTGAGGTGACGTTAGTTGAAAACATGCTAGAAGAGCTCGACGCAATTGAGCGTGACACCGATGAAATGCAAATCACTTTGCGTCGTCAGTTACGTGAAATCGAAAATGAATTAAACCCAATCGATGTAATGTTCTTATACAAAATTCTCGAGTGGGTAGGTGACTTAGCGGATATCGCTGAACGTGTAGGTTCACGTTTAGAACTGATGCTAGCACGTTAATTAAATTAATATAAAAATTAAGTTAAAGGTTACTTGATGGATATTATTGCAAATTACGGCACCACTTTGGTGATGATTGCTGCCGTAGTGGGATTTATCATGGCGTATGGTATTGGTGCGAATGACGTTGCCAATGCAATGGGTACGTCAGTTGGCTCAAAAGCGCTAACAATTAAGCAAGCGATTATTATCGCAATGATTTTTGAATTCGCTGGTGCATATCTTGCCGGTGGTGAGGTTACATCAACGATACGTAAAGGCATTATTGACTCGTCGGCATTTGTTGCCATACCAGAGTCATTAGTGATCGGTATGATTTCAGCGCTATTAGCTGCTGGTGTATGGTTACTTGTTGCGTCATATTTAGGTTGGCCTGTATCAACAACGCATTCAATTATTGGTGCAATTGTTGGTTTTGCATTGGTTGCGGTGGGCTCTGAAGCAATTCAATGGGGTAAAGTTGCGGGTATCGTAGGTAGTTGGATTGTTACACCTGCTATTTCAGGCTTTATTGCTTACCTTATCTTTATGAGTGCACAGAAACTAATTTTTGATACTGACTCACCACTTAACAATGCAAAGCGCTTTGTGCCTATGTACATGGGTCTTGCAGCATTTGTTATGGCGTTAGTAACAATCAAGAAAGGCTTAAAGCATATCGGTTTAGACCTTGGTACAGCAATGGGTTACGGCATCGCAATCGGTGCTGCTGTTTTAGTTGCACTGTTAGGTAAAGTATTGATCGCTCGTCTTAAAATGGACCCTGCAGCTGACAAAGAAATGCAATTTAACAATGTTGAGAAAGTATTCGCTATCTTAATGATTGTAACTGCATGTTGTATGGCGTTTGCACACGGCTCAAACGATGTAGCAAATGCGATTGGTCCACTTGCTGCGGTAGTGAGCATTGTTGAGCACAACGGTGAAATCGTTAAGAAATCGTCACTCGTTTGGTGGATTTTACCACTAGGTGGTTTAGGTATTGTTATCGGTCTTGCGATTCTTGGTAAGAAAGTAATTAAAACCATTGGTGAAGGTATTACGCACTTAACACCAAGTCGTGGTTTTGCTGCAGAGCTTGCGGCTGCTTCAACGGTTGTTATTGCATCGGGTACAGGCTTACCAATTTCAACGACACAAACGTTAGTAGGTGCGGTACTAGGTGTTGGTATGGCCCGTGGTATTGCGGCACTTAATTTAGGTGTTGTAAGAAATATCGTTGTTTCTTGGGTTATTACCTTGCCAGTAGGCGCGGTATTAGCTATTGTTATCTACTATGTATTGGCGGCTATTTTTGGCCTTCAAGTGTAAAGACTTTTAGCTTGAAAAGACCCCATATGCGATACGCAATGGGGTCTTTTTTTGTCTGAAATTTGTATATAGCAGCTTGCTAATCAAGTTAGCGGTTCACATAGCGCACTTACAGCGCTGTAATTTTACCGTTGTAACATAGCATTAAAAGATAAATTAAATCTTGTTTGGTTTCATTTCACTAGGCGCTATTTGCTCATTTATTTAAAAGAGTTATTAGCACTCGCAATTAATTGATTAAATCTCAGTGACATAATTGATTTTCCATTGTTAATTTGTTTTTATCGTTATTAATTTGAAAATTAATCGGTTATTACGATGAAAAACCTTCCTAGCATTAAGCAGCTGCAATACTTGCTTGCAGTACATCAGCATCAGCATTTCGGCAGGGCTGCAGAAGCCTGTTTTATTGGTCAATCTACCTTAAGTAGTGCAATTCAAAATCTTGAAGAAACACTGGGTTGTCAGCTAATTGAGCGTGAAAACCGCAGTATTATGTTTACCTCAATTGGTGAAGAAGTGGTTGAGCGAGCGCGTAAAATAATCGACGACACAATTAGTGTAAAAGAGCTTACAAAAAGCTTTTTAAATCCACTCCAAGGGCATTTAACCCTAGGTATTATCCCCACGGTTGCAAGCTTTATTGCGGCTGATTTATACCACTTATGCGCAAAAGAGTTTCCTGAACTCGAACTGGTTTTAATTGAAGATACGAGCGATAACTTATTGGACAAATTAGAAAAAGGCCAAGTTGACGTAGCGCTATTGGCACTGCCTTATAATACCAATAAGTTTCATACTCATATTTTGGCACAAGACCCATTTAATATTGTAAGGCACAAGGATTATCAAGCGGCAGAAGGTGTGGTTGATTTTAACTTGTTGCCACCGTCATCGGTGTTTTTGCTAGAGCGCGAACATTGCCTTACCGATCATGCACTGAGTGCGTGTCATTTGAGTAAAAGTGAGTGTATAAATCCCTTTGAAGCTGCAAGTTTGCATACCTTACTAAGTATGGTTGAGCGTCAACTTGGTGTGACTTTTCTACCGCAAATGGCAATTAATGCGGGCATTTTATCTCATAAACCTATGGTGTTTAGCGCTGCGCAAGATACCGCTTATCGTGATATTGGTATTTTATGGCGCAAGACCTCAGGTCGCATACGCGACTTCCGCTTGCTGTGCGATAAATTAAAGCCATTCTTTACTGAAAAATGTGCACGATAAAATAATTTTAAACTTTTAAAACTATTTTTTGCACTCGCTCGACTATATAAGCAGAGAAACAAAACTCTTGGGGAATATGTGTTCTTTCAAAGTGAAAAAGGGTTAATCAAAAAAGCGCAACAAGGTGATAAACGCGCATGGCTTAATTTAGTAAAACAATACGAAAAGCCGATTTATCACACTTGCTTGCGTATGGTGAGTAACCCAGACGACGCACTCGAAATCATGCAAGAAAGCTTTATGAGTATTTATCGTTCGCTCGATAACTACCGTTTTGAGTCGAGTTTTAAAACGTGGGCAATCGCAATTACCAATCGCCGTTGTGTGGAGTTTTATCGCGCTAAAAAGGTACTCGATGAAGAAAAGCAAGAAATGCTGATAGCGGATATGCAAGAACCAGAATCTGCTGATTTGATGTTGTTTATGGCGCAGCAAAATAAGCAAGTTTTACAGTTATTAAATGGCTTACCTTGGACACAAAAGGAAGTGGTGGAATTAAAGTTTTTTCAACACTTTACGTTTGAGCAAATAGCGCAGCAACTTGATGTATCAACCAATACGGTAAAGTCGCGGTTGTATACAGCGCTGTCCAAATTGCGCCAAGAACTGGAGGTGTTAAATGGCTAACTTAGAAAGTATTTTTGAAAAATGGCTGGAAACAGGTGAACTTACACCAAGTGAGCGTCAATTGCTTGAACAAGATGCTGTTTATGCAGAAATGCTCGAAAACAGTGAGACTTGGCAGTCGCTTTCGGCAAAGTATCAAGAAACGCCTGTTCCGCAGTGGAATCGAGAAGCCACTTGGTTTGAGAAAACGAGCGGTGGTGCAAAGAGTAATCGTTTTGCTGCTTGGTTTGCACCAGCAGCTTTAGCCTGCTCAGTTCTAATGTCCTCGCTGGTTATTATGCGTGCCGAAGTAAGCGTTTCAGATAGTGGCTTTGCGATTAATTTTGCAGAGCAACAAAAGCAAGCTCCAACAGTCACTTATGAGCAGCTGCAAACCCTTTTGGCTGAGCAGCAGACAAATACCGCACAGGCGACTTATGCATTGGTTAAAGAGGCCATAGAGCAGGGGCGTGTGGAGCGCAAAGAAGATATTGGCGCCTTGGTTGCCGATTTAAACCGAGTCCGTCAACAAGATCAGGCGCTGATTCGCCTGCAATTAAACGAATTGGCACAACAGGTTGAGCAACAACCACAGTCATCAATTGCCAAAAACCACTCATGGGAGAATTAATCATGAAAACGAAAGCAAGCTTATTGATTTCACTCGCATTACTTTCTGGTCATGTTGCTGCCAATACACCAGCAAGCAATATGGTCGCTAAAAGCCAAAAAGAAATCACCATTATGAATAATATCTTAAAGGCATCACTTAACGCGGAGCCGGGTATTAAGGTGCGCCAAATTAATGGAGCTTATCTTGCAGACCAAGGTTATGTTTTTAGTATTAGTGCATCGGGGTTATCTGGTGGCTTCGGAAGCTGGAAACGTTTTTTTCTCGAACCTGATATCGAGTTTCATGATGAGGACGTAATGATCCGTGCAGAAGAGATGCGCATTGAAGCTGCTAACGAAGCGTATCATGTAGCGATGGAGGCACTGCGAGAGTCTTCTGAAAAAATCCGTGAGTTTGCCCAGCAAGAGCGTGAAATCGAATTTCAGTTACGTGAAGTAGAGCGTGCTCGTCGAGATTTAGATTTAGAGCGCAGACATGCACTGAAAGATAAAGAAGAAAAGTCGGTTAAAAAGGAAATTGAAAAGCTCGAAGCAAAGATAGCCAAACTTGAAAAAGAAAAAGAGCAGGTACGTGACAAGCGTGACGATGCGCAAGATAAAATAAAATCGACGACCAAAGAAAAGCACAAAAAAGTTGCTGAAACTAGAAAGCAAAATATTCGTGTTGCAAGCCAAACTCTGGCGCAAACTTTGTGTGATTACGGTGCTGGACTTAAAAGCTTAAGTAAAAATCACTATGTTAACTTTATTATTGATAACGCGACGGGTAATAAAGAAGATCTTGTTTTTGTTTATAGCAAAGCTAAGATTAATCAGTGTGTTGTGGGTGATATTGATGCGGAAAAACTACTTGCAAGTGCGCAAAGTTATACGTTTTAATTTTAACTGAATGCAATCAATTCACAGTAAGAAAAAACAAAAAAGCCGCTTAACTAGCGGCTTTAGAATTTAATAAGCTTTCAGCTTTTACGTTAGGTAAAAATAGTAAATACACTAACACTACAAGGTTAAAATAAGGAATCGCACCTAACCCAGCAAAAATTGCTTTAGGGTAGCCTTTTTCACTGGCTTTAAAGTAACAAAAGTAGCAAATCAGGACATTCGCAATTAGCAGTAAAATAATAAACAGAGCCATCGTCCCTCCCGTTTTTATGCAAAATCACTCTCAAATGAAATGATTTTTCTGTATGTCCATATAAAACCAGTTTAGCTTAATCTTTGGGCGAATTCCTATTGTTTTGTTAATTTGATTTGTAAAAATTGTTAAGCGATTGAGTTTTCAGAAGTGTTTTTTAGCTTTTTAATTTCAATCGCCGGCATCGGTTTACCAATAAAGTAACCTTGTGCGTAGTCAACACCAATTTCTTTAAGCAATTCAAAGGTTTCTTGGTCTTCCACGTATTCGGCAACACAGGTTTTACCGAGTGAATGACTGATGTCTTTAATGGCGTTAACCAGCGCTTTATCAATGTTATCTTGGGTCATATCTTTGACAAATGAACCGTCAATTTTTACTTGATTCGCAGGCAATTGTTTTAGGTAGCTAAAGGTGCTAAAGCCCGTTCCAAAATCATCAATCGAGAACTGACAGCCAATTTTTTGCAGCTGGGTGATCATCGCCGTGGTCGCGACAAGATTGCTAATACTCGCTGACTCTGTAATTTCGAAGGTGAGTCTATCTGGGCTTACATTATGCAGCTTTAAACTTTGCGCTATGGTGTTTAACAGGTTGGCGTTATTAAAGGCTTGTGCAGAAAGGTTGATTGCGACTTTGTTTAATTCAGGGTATTCACCTAATAACGCGATAGTTTTTTCTATCACATTTTGGTCGAGTAAATCGATATCAGTCACCAGCTCTAATGACGGAATAAACTGGTTCGGATAAATAATTTCATCATTTACAATTAAACGAACAAGCGCTTCATAATAACTTACTTTTTGCTCTTTGTAGCACCATATTGGCTGAAAGTACATGGTAAGGCTTTGCGCTTTAAGCGCTTCTTTTACACTGTGTGCCCATGTTATCCCCGATAGTAACTGCTTACTTTTTGCATCTGAATCTGAATAACAATGAACGATATTGCGGCCACGGCTTTTGGCAACGTAGAGCGCAATATCGGCTTGCTTTAAACATTCGCTGGCATCGCAGTTTTTATTATCAATTTGCGTTAAACCGATTGAGCAGCTAATCGAATAGCTTTGTTCACCAAAGCGAAAGCTCTGATTCTCAATAGTTTGACATAAGCTCTCACCAATCATATGGGCATCGAGTAAATCGGTATTTTCTAAAATAATGGCAAACTCATCGCCACCTAAACGACATACCAAGGCATCGCCAGACACACATTGCTCGAATAATTCTGCAACTTTTTGCAGTACTTTGTCGCCTTGTTGGTGGCCTTGCGAGTCATTAATAATTTTGAAGTGGTCTAGATCGATATACAGCAGTGCGTGTTGTTGGCCGTTTGATACGTTTTGGCAAAATAGGTTGAGCTGTTGGTCAAAGAAGTAGCGGTTGTGCAAATTGGTCAATGTATCGTGATGGGCTAAATGTTGTAGGCTAAATTCAGCTTGTTTTCGTTCATCAATGTTATCGATACTTAGCGTGATATTACTTTTAGCTTGGCGCTCTTTAATTGATTGCAACTTGCACTCAATCCAAATTTGGTGGCCAAGTTTATGGTTTATTTGTAGTTCTAGTTTGTCTTTGCTGCCAGGCTTCATATTAATTGCAGAAATGAGCTTTTCGAGTTTTTCAGCCTCGTGTTGAGGGAAAAAGCTGGCTAGCGGTTTGCCTAGACTAGATTGCAATCGATTACCAGTTAAAGCTTCCCAAGCAGGATTTAAAAAACAAATATTATGGGCTTGGTCAATTTCAATTACCGAGGTATTTAAGTGCATTAAAATACGTTGGTGGGCAGAGAATAAGTCTTTATAACCTTGTTGGCTTTTACTAAGCAGTTCTACTTTTTCAGCGAATTCATCATAACTCACCATAAAATCTTCACGGCGCGCAGCTTGTTCACATACTTTATTAATAATGTTGTGATTAAACGGCAAGCGAATAAAGTCGGTAACACCTAATAGCAGCAGTTGTTCCGCAAAATCAGCATCTTGGCTATCGATAATGGTTACAACAGCTTGGTTCGGTTTGTGAATACGTAATTGCTGCAAAAAGTTATTTACGCGCTCAAAGCTGCCATGGGTAGCATCAACAAGGACGATGGCGTAGTTATATTGCTGGATTAAGGTTTGCGCATCGGCGCAGTTATCGGTTGTGCTGATGGCAAAACCAAGTTCTAAATCATGGCGAATTTGTGCAGCGCGTTGTTCGTTAGATTCAACCAGTAATAGCGGTAACCGGCTGCTTTTATCTGTGTGCTCAGATAAAATATTAGCGAGTAAATGCGGTAGTTTGTTTAATTTGTCGTGCTGTAAAATGGCATCAATACCATATGCGCGAGCGGTTGATTCCGCAATGCGTTCACAATAGGTAGGAGGTATTAATACGATAGGTGTATTTTTTGCAGTTGCCAGCAAGCCTGAGCGTACCATGCGTGAAAAGCGCCAACCATCAATTTCGCCAATAGCAAGATCGGTGATTATCAGGTTGAAAGAGTGCTTCTTCAGTAAATCGAGTGCCTCTAAACTATTACCCTTTAGCTCAATATCAAATACATCGACATTTTTTAATGCATCAACTAGTTGAGTTGATAGCTTAATGTCTGGTGTCACTACCAGCAACTTAAGCTTATTCGGCATTTAAACTGCACCTCTAAATCAGTTCACCACTCCTTGGTAAGTTCGATTTTCAAATGCCAAAAGATACCTAGTTTAGATAGTTAACTCAAGTAAATTTGGTATTTTACTCACCCGTTGATTCTTAAACTTTAACATTCAGTAGGTTATATTTTGCGCGGCCTGTTTTCCTTGATTTAAATCATCACTAACACTAGAATCGGCGCGACTTTAACCAAGTATGCCCTGAGTACTAATAACCAAGTGAGACAGACAAATGCGTGTTGCTGATTTTAACTTTGAATTACCCGATGAATTAATTGCTCGATTTCCAATGGAAGATCGCACAGCAAGTCGCTTATTAAAGCTAGCAGGTAATAGTGGCGAAATCACACACCATACGTTTGCTGATGTATTAGATTTTATAAATCCAAACGACCTGATTATCTTTAATAATACTAAAGTAATTCCTGCGCGTATGTTTGGTCAAAAAGCATCGGGCGGTAAGGTTGAGGTGCTCGTTGAGCGTGTAGTTGATAAACACACGGTACTTGCACACGTGCGCGCAAATAAATCACCTAAAGTTGGTAACGAGCTTATTTTAGAAGAAACGGCAACTGCGGTAATGCAAGGTCGCCAAGGTGAATTATTTGAGCTGAAGTTCGAAGGTGAAGAGGGCGTGCTTGATATTTTAGACCGTATTGGTCATATGCCACTGCCGCCATATATTGACCGCCCGGATAACGAAAAGGACCGTAATCGCTATCAAACTGTTTACGGTGAAAAACCGGGCGCAGTAGCTGCACCAACAGCGGGTCTTCATTTTGACGATGCGTTATTAGCAAAGTTAAAAGACAAGGGTGTTGATTTAGGCTTTGTAACGTTGCACGTAGGGGCGGGTACGTTCCAGCCAGTGCGTGTTGATAAAATTGAAGATCACCATATGCACTCTGAGTATATTGAAGTGCCAGAGCAAGTGGTTGCACAAATTAAAGCATGTCGTGAACGTGGTGGTCGTGTTGTTGCTGTGGGCACAACGTCAATGCGCTCATTAGAGTCAGCTGCAATGAAATCAGAAGGCGAGCTTGCACCGTTTTATGGTGATACGGATATTTTCATCTTTCCGGGATACGAATTTCAGGTGGTCGATGCGATGATCACTAACTTTCATCTTCCTGAATCGACACTAATAATGCTTGTGAGTGCCTTTGCTGGACAAGAGAATATTATGAACGCCTATAACACTGCAATTGCAGAAAAATACCGCTTTTTCTCATATGGTGATGCAATGTTCTTAACCAAAAAAGACATTTAGTACACCACTTAAAAACACGATGCGATGTAACTCTGTTACATCGCTTTACACGTAAATCTCACTTTCCACTTTTATTTCTGTTATCTCATCCCTATATCCATAGTATTGTGCTGTCAAAGCAGGTAAAATCGACCGATTATTTTACGCTCAATTGATGAAGTTGAGTAAAAGTTGGACTGTTTTTCCGGCATTTGAGGTTTTTATGAAATTTGAATTAGACAATACAGATGGCAAAGCGCGTCGCGGCCGTTTGATCTTTGACCGTGGTGTAGTAGAGACACCTGCATTTATGCCTGTAGGTACTTACGGTACCGTTAAAGGTATGACTCCTGAAGAGTTAAAAGGCACAGGTGCAGAAATTTGCCTAGGTAATACCTTTCACTTAATGCTTCGCCCAGGTACTGAAATCATCAAACAACACGGTGATTTACATGATTTTATGGGCTGGGATAAACCAATTCTTACCGATTCAGGCGGTTTCCAAGTATTCAGCTTAGGTGAAATGCGTAAAATTTCGGAAGAAGGTGTAATGTTCCGCTCACCGGTAAACGGTGAGAAAATCATGCTATCGCCAGAAAAAGCAATGCAAGTTCAGCGCGACTTGGGTTCAGATATTGTGATGATTTTTGACGAATGTACACCGTATCCTGCAACAGAAAAAGAAGCGCGTGACTCGATGGAGCTATCGCTGCGTTGGGCAAAACGCTCGAAAGAAGGTCACGGTGATAACCCATCAGCATTATTCGGTATTATTCAGGGTGGTATGTACCCTGAACTGCGTGAAATTTCGCAAAAAGGTTTAGAAGAAATCGGTTTTGATGGTTATGCACTTGGTGGTTTATCAGTGGGTGAACCAAAAGAAGATATGATTAACATTCTTGACCACTGTGCTTACAAAATGCCAGAAGATAAGCCGCGTTACTTAATGGGCGTAGGCAAGCCGGAAGATTTAGTTGAAGCGGTTCGTCGTGGTATTGATATGTTTGACTGTGTAATGCCAACACGTAACGCGCGTAACGGCCACTTATTTATTACCGGTGGCGTAATTAAAATCCGTAACGCAGTGCATAAAACGGATACAGGCCCACTTGATCCAGAATGTGATTGCCATACTTGTGAGAACTTCTCACGCGCTTATTTACACCACTTAGATAAGTGTAATGAAATTTTAGGGGCTCGTTTAAACACGATCCACAACTTACGTTATTACCAACGCGTTATGGAAGGGCTTCGCAATGCCATTGCTGAGAACAAGCTAGAAGAGTTTGTTGCAGACTTCTATGCGCGTCGCGGTATGCCGGTACCTGAATTAAAACAAATTGAAGACTAATAAAATTTAAGAGGAATTAACCATGAGTTTATTTATCTCAAGTGCGCATGCAAGTGCGGGTGCTCCACCTGCTGGTGGCGGCATGGAAATGCTAATCATGCTAGGTATTTTTGGTTTGGTATTTTATTTCCTAATTTACCGTCCACAAGCAAAGCGTGTTAAAGAGCACAAGAGCCTAATGTCAGCATTGGCGAAAGGTGATGAAGTACTTACTGCTGGTGGCTTAGTAGGTAAAATCGTGAAAGTATCTGACGACAAAGATTTTGTTGTTGTTGCGCTTAACGATCAAGCTAACGTAACAGTGCAAAAAGGTTCAATTTCAGCTGTGCTGCCTAAAGGCACAATGAAAGCACTTTAATCAAAGGAATAAGTTGTGATTAATAAGTACCCATTATGGAAGTACTTGATGGTGGTAGCAGTTGTATTGCTTGGTATGCTTTACGCTGCACCAAATATGTACGGTAGTGATCCTGCCGTACAAATTTCAGGTGCGCGAGGCGCTGTGATTGAAACAGCAGATCTCGACAAAGTAAAAACAATTTTAACGAACGATGGATTTGATGCTAAATCAATCAAACTAGAAAATGAGCAAATCTTAATTCGTTTTAATGATGTAGAAACACAGTTAAAAGCGAAAGACCAACTAAGCGACAGCCTAGGCGCTAACTATATCGCTGCTATAAATTCTGCTCCTTCAACGCCAGCATGGCTTGAAAACTTGGGCGGTGCGCCGATGAAGTTAGGCTTAGATTTACGTGGTGGTGTTGAGTTTACGATGGAAGTTGATATGCGTACTGCTATCAATAACCAATTAAAGCAGATGCAGCAAGATTTCCGCTCTGACTTACGTGAGCAGAAAATTCGCTACCGCAGCATTCGTGAAGTAGCAAACGCCGATCGCGTGCAATTAGTTTTCCGTAATGAAGAAGATAAAGACGCCGCTGAGCGTTATTTGCAAAAGAATAATCTTAGCCTTGAGTTTCGCGATGACCGCAGCAATGAGCTAGCGTTTACAGCGCGTTTAACGGAAGCTAAGTTAAAAGAAATTCGCGATTACGCAATTTCACAAAACTTAATCATTATTCGTAAGCGTATTAACCAAATTGGTGTGGCAGAACCAAATGTTCAGCGCCAAGGCCAAGAGCGTATTTTAGTACAATTACCGGGTATTCAAGACCCAGCACGTGCGAAAGAAATTTTAGGTTCAGCAGCGACGCTTGAACTGCGCATGGTTGACCAAGATAACGACGTACGCGATGCATTAGCTGGTCGTATGCCGCCGGGCTCAGAAGTAATCAACGATCAGTTTGGTCGTCCAGTTTTACTTAAAAAACGCGTAATGCTTGAAGGCTCACACATTACCGGCGCACAAGCGGGTTATGACCAATATCAACGTCCGCAAGTTAGCTTACAACTTGATAGTAAAGGCGGCTCAAAAATGGCTGCGTTTACTAAAGACGAAGTTGGTAACTTAATGGCGATTGTGTTCATCGAATACCGTCCATCGGGTAAGGTGGATGAAAACGGTAAAGCGTTACCACCAATCAAACATGAAGAAGTGATTAACCAAGCAACTATTAACGAGCGCTTAGGTCGTCGTTTCCAAATTACCGGTATTGATACACCAGCAAAAGCGCAGCATTTATCTGAAATGCTACGTGCAGGTGCGCTTGTTGCGCCAATTCAAATTGTTGCTGAAAGTACGATAGGTCCAAGCATGGGGGCAGAAAACGTAGAAAAAGGGATTACTGCGGTAGTGCTTGGCTTTGTTTTTGTACTGGTATTTATGCTGCTTTACTACAAAGGCTTTGGCATGATTGCAAATATTGCACTGGGTTTAAACCTAGTGTTAATTGTTGGTGCTATGTCAGTGCTTGCTGGGGCAACGCTTACCTTGCCGGGTATTGCCGGTATCGTACTAACCGTTGGTATGGCGGTAGATGCGAACGTACTTATTTTTGAACGTATTCGTGAAGAATTAGCTGAAGGGCGCAGTCCTCAACAAGCGATTCACCATGGTTACGACAGTGCATTTAGCACCATTTTTGATGCCAATATCACAACGTTAATTGCAGCCGTGATCTTGTACGCAATTGGTACAGGCCCTATTCAAGGCTTCGCAATCACTCTTGCTATCGGTATTGTAACGTCAATGTTTACTGCGATTGTTGGTACGCGTGCGATTGTTAACGCGTTAATCGGCGGTAAGCGCATTGAGAAGTTATCTATCTAGGAGAGTGTGATGCAATTATTAAAGTTAAATGAAACACTTAAGTTTATGTCATTGCGTAAAATCGCGATGACGATTTCAACTCTGCTGATTATCGCTTCATTTGTTTCATTTTTTACCAAAGGTATGAACTTTGGTTTGGATTTTACTGGCGGTACAACAGTTGAAGTTGGCTTTGAACAAGCTGCTGACCTTAAAGTTGTGCGTTCATCGCTACACGAAAACGGCTTCCCTGATGCACAGGTACAGCTATTTGGTTCAAGTAAGGACGTAAAAATTCGCCTTGAGCCACGTGAAGGTGAAAAAGCCGACATGATCAGTAATCAAGTACTCGAGATTCTTGAACAAACAGGCCAAAAAGTTGAGATCCGCTCAATAGAGTTTGTTGGTCCAAGCGTTGGTGAAGATCTTAAGGAGCAAGGCGGCTTAGCGATGTTAACAGCGCTAATCTGTATTTTGCTTTACGTTGCACTGCGCTTTGAATGGCGTTTTGCAATTGGTGCAGTAGCGGCACTTGCACACGATGTGCTATTAACAGTGGGTTTATTCTCAGTATTAGGTTTACCGTTTGATTTAACTGTACTTGCTGCAGTACTTGCGGTTATAGGTTACTCACTCAACGATACCATTGTTGTATCGGACCGTATTCGTGAGAACTTCCGTAAAATCCGTATCGACGATACCATTGAGATTGTTGATATTTCACTAACGCAAACGCTAAACCGTACATTAGTAACGTCAATTACAACTATCTTAGTACTTGTGGCGCTATTTGTATGGGGCGGTGAAACCATTCATGGCTTCGCAACTGCATTACTATTTGGTGTATTTATTGGTACTTACTCATCTGTATACGTAGCAAGCTCTGTTGCAGTAATGATGGGCATCAGCAAAGAAGATCTGATCCCTGAAGAAGTTGAGAAAGAAGGTGCTGAATTTGACAATATGCCATAATTATTTGGTAATTTTGTAATAATTCTGAAAAAGGCCGGTGTTAAGACTGGCCTTTTTTTTTGTCTTTAGTATGATACTGAAAATGATAAACATTCTCAAAGGCATTAAAATGAAAAAGCTAACTGTACTTGCTAGTTTTGCAGCAATGACACTTTTAACAGCATGTGGTGATAAACCACAAACTAACGCCGAAGCGGTAGCAAAAGCACCTACAGCTAATCAAGCGTTAGCAGACTACAAAGAGGGTGCTAAAACACTAGTGACAATGATTAAAGAAGCTAAGCCAGATACTGAAATCGCTGCTAAGTCAGCTGAGTTAGTAGCGGGTTCTAAAACAATCATTACGCAGTTTATAAATAAACACCCAAAGTGTACTGAGTATTTAACAGCACTGAATAATGCGGCGGATATCATTCCAACCTTACCGCTAGAAGAGATCGAGTCAGGTTATCATGAAGACGGTAAACTGCCTAAGTTTGACGACCCTAACTGTTACCATGCGAAGGACTTATTAGTGCATCCTGCAACGGTACAAGCAATGGCGACAATGGGGATTACCACTGCTGAAATGCGTGAAAGTGCAGAAATGGAAATTATTGAAGTTATTGCACACTTTTCTCAGGTTGAAAAAGCATTAAACTAACCTAAATTTCAAAAGGTTGTGATTGTAAAGTGAAATAATTGCAACCTTTTCTGACACTTAGCTTCTGAAATAATTCTGTCATTATCTCTTGTTATATTCGCCATCCGTAAAGAGGTGAATTATGCAAAACTTGAAACAATTAATCAGCCTTAAAGCGATTCTGTCAAAGCGACAGATCACAACGCTGTTTCAACCCATTCTTGATATTGAAAAAGAAACGGTGCTCGGCTACGAAGCTTTGTCGCGAGGTCCTGAAAATTCAAGTTTGTTCAGTCCCGTTGAACTCTTTGCCCAAGCTGAAAAAGATGCCTGCCTCTCAGAGCTAGAGCTTCTTTGTCGTGAAAAAGCCATTGAAAACTTTGTTGCCCAAGGGTTGCCTGGGAAATTGTTTATCAATGTAAGTCCGTCTGCATTACTAGAAGCCGCACACCCAAAAGGTGAAACTTTACAACTGCTTGCTAAACACGGCTTAGCCACATCACGGGTTGTGATTGAGATCACTGAGCGGGAGCCGTTAGCACAAAGCGATTTATTATTTGAAGCGATTAAACATTACCGTGATTTAGGTTTGCATATCGCCATTGATGACTTTGGTTCGGGTTACAGCGGGCTAAAACAGTGGTCTGAACTAAAACCTGACATCGTTAAAATTGATCGTTACTTTATCGATCATTGCGATAAAAGTGTGGTGAAAAAAGAATTTTTACGTTCGATTTTAGAGCTGGCAAAAATCACTAATACGCGAGTAATAGCTGAAGGTATAGAACGCACGCAAGAATTAACACTGTTAAAAAATCTGGGTGTTGAACTAGCACAAGGTTTTTTGCTTGAACGCCCGGTACTTTCGCCGTGTCAGAGTTTTGATGAATGCATTGCAGCGCAAAAATTAGTGGATATGCCACGCAATACGAAAGACGATTGCCCTTTTATTGGCAATTTGTTAATAAGTCAGCAGTCTATTTTTGTCACTACTAATTGCGGTGTGGCGAAGAAGTATTTCGAGCAAGATAAGTTATTGCAAAGCCTAGTAGTGCTTAATCAAGATAATCGACCCGTTGGCATATTACACCGAGATCAACTTGCCGAAATATTTTCGTCAACCTATGGGGCGGCGCTACACTCTAAGCGCTCAGTCGATGAGGTTATGGATCACCAGCCTTTAGTGGTTGATAGATTGACAGCGTTGGACTCGGTGAGCCAAAAAATTACTGACTCAGATTTTGATATACGCCGCTATATTATTGTGACACAAGAAGGGCAATACGTTGGTGTTGTTGCTATTCGCGATATTCTAAAACACATTACTGACGAGAAAATTAAAAACGCGCAGCATGCCAATCCGTTAACCATGTTGCCGGGTAATGTGGCAATTAATGATAATATTGAACGGCGTTTAAATGCGCGACAAGATTTCGAACTGGCCTATATCGATTTAAATCACTTTAAGCAATTTAACGATCTCTATGGTTATGCCAGTGGTGACATGGTAATTAAACTGCTTGCAGAAATTTGCCGCCAAGTGTGTAATCAAAAAGACTGCTTTATTGGTCATATTGGTGGCGATGATTTTATGCTAGTGTGTCCTAGTGACTTAGGCGAAGCGCTGTGTCGTAAAATAATATCTGAGTTTGAAACCGCCGTTAGAGCCTATTTTACGCCAGAGCACGTTGCAGCAGGGGGCTATTGGGCAACCAACCGCGAGGGTGAAAAGAAGTTTGTGCCCTTGTTAACCTTATCTATTGGTTTAGTTAATCCTGATATTGAGCACTGCGAAAACAGCCATCAAGTGGCAGCGCTGGCAACCGATGCTAAAAAGGAAGCTAAGCGTTTCGTAACCAGTCACCTGTTTATTTGCAAACGCCGTCGCCCGACCATGGCGATAGTCAGACTACCGGTAGCAAAATAATCTATTCGTGGCGATTGAAAAACAATCGCTTTACCTAAACAGTAACTTGTTTTAACTTACTATTACTTGAGCTATGTTTGGGGCAAGTAATATGAGAACAAATGTACCATATTGTTTTATAGTGTTTATTTCACTTTTAACCTGTTCAGTAGCAGCAACAGAAATTGTGAAAGTTGCCAAAGAGCAGCGCAAGCTATACCCAAGAGATGATTACATTGTTAGCCTGTTAGAGTTGGCACTGGCCAATCAGTCTTACCAGTTACAACATGTGCCTGTACACCCACACCAGCAGCGTACCTTACTAAAACTCAGTCAAGGTGATGTAGATATTCATTGGGGCATGACGAGTCCTGACCGCGAAGCCATTGCTACCGCAATTCCTATTCCTATTTTTAAAGGGTTGATTGGTAAACGTATTGCGTTGATTAAAGACGATCGGCAAAGTGACTTTACTGCGATTGATAGCGACAAGCTAAAACAGTTTACAGCGGTTCAGGGACACGATTGGCCCGATACTAAAATCCTTGCGCAAAATGGTTACCGGGTAAAAGCATTTGCGCATTATAAAGCTATGTTTACTTTAGTTTCTCGTGGGCAGGTGGATTATTTCCCCCGCTCTGTCATTGAAATTCAAGATGAACTTTTGGAGTTTAAGCCACTTGGTTTGGCGATAGAGACCGCACATTTAATAAATTATCCTGCGGCATTCTACTTTTTTGTAAATAAAGAAAAAACGGCGTTAGCCAATGCACTGCAAGCAGGGTTAACAGAAATGATTGCTGATGGTCGATTTGATAAGTTGTTTGATGATTATTTTGCTGAAGGGCTGAGCCAATTAAGCTTAGCCAAGCGCGAAATACATTATTTAGAAAATGATTATTTTACAAATACAGCGCTGTTGCAAAATAAGGCGCTTTGGTACAAAAAATAAGGAAGCAATGTGCTTCCTTATTTATAAAACCTAGTTAAAGCATGCGATTATTTAAGTAATGCATCGCTTAAATGTGGACGAAGCTCTTTCACAATCGCTTGTGCAAGTTTTGGTGCGCCACATACAATATTGCCTGACTTATCTTGGTTGTTGCCGCCAGCAAAATCAGTTACTAAGCCACCTGCTTCTTTAACAAGTAGTTGACCTGCTGCAGTATCCCATGGCTTTAAACCAATTTCGAAGAAACCATCAACACGACCCGCTGCAACATAAGCTAAATCTAGCGCTGCAGAACCTGCGCGGCGCATATCTGCTGTATGAACGAATAATGCACTGAATGCGTTCATGTATTCTTCCATATGATGCTTTTGCTTGAATGGGAAGCCGGTTGCTAGCACAGTACCTGAAAGGTCAGTTGCCTTATTTA
Source organism: Pseudoalteromonas sp. XMcav1-K (assembly GCF_044005875.1). Lineage (NCBI taxonomy): Bacteria > Pseudomonadati > Pseudomonadota > Gammaproteobacteria > Alteromonadales > Pseudoalteromonadaceae > Pseudoalteromonas > Pseudoalteromonas sp. XMcav1-K. The sequence goes on from NZ_JBIPJE010000033.1 coordinate 20,054, forward strand.
CACGAATACGCTTGCTGTTAAGCTGTGCGCCTTGACCGCGTGTAGCTGTGAATAATTCACCACGAATTGGATCGTAAACAACCGCTTGCTCTGTACGGCCTTTCACTTTTAATGCAATAGATACTGCGAAGTGTGGAATGCCCTTGATGAAGTTAGTCGTGCCATCAAGTGGATCGATAACCCAAAGGTAATCAGCGTCGCTGCCAAGTTGTTGACCTAGCTCTTCGCCTACAATGCTATGCTTAGGGTAAGACTTTAAAATAGTGTCGCGAATCATCGCTTCCGCGTCTTTGTCTACGTTAGTTACAAAGTCGTTGCTACCTTTTTGAAGTACTTCAACTTTATCTTTCTCTTCAAATTTTTGAAGAATAACTTTACCTGCATTTCGCGCAGCGCGAACCGCAATGTTTAACATTGGATGCATAGCTTTACCTTTAGGTTTTAAAAGAACTCATTAACTACTAAGTTGTGCCTTAATTTGGTCACCCCTCAGTTCAGCCGCGCTATTTTAGCGACTTTTTTGCGGTTGTAAACCAAAATAATAAATTTAATCTCTGGTTAACAATTAATCAAACTGGTGTGCTAAAAAATCGCTAATCGCGGTGTAATAGTCGAAATTTAATGATGAGTAGGCTAAAATCCGCGCCAGATAAAATTTCAGAGTTTAGAACGTAACATGACGCTAGATAAAATTCGTATTGTACTGGTTAATACTTCGCACACAGGTAACATTGGTTCAGTTGCTCGTGCAATGAAAACAATGGGCTTTAGCAAGCTTTATTTAGTTGATCCTGTTAACCCTGTCGATAGTCACGCAAGTGCACTTGCAGCAGGAGCAACCGATGTACTAGGTAATGCGGTAGTTGTTGATACCTTGCAAGAAGCGATTGCTGATTGTAATACCGTGATTGGCACCAGTGCGCGCTCTCGTACTTTATCTTGGCCAATGGTTAACCCTGTTGAGTGCGGCGAAAAACTGCTTGCTGGTACAGAACAAGAAGGTGATGTAGCGCTTGTATTTGGTCGTGAAAATAGCGGCTTAACTAATGAAGAGCTGCAACTGTGTAATTTCCACGTATGTATTGCAGCTAACCCTGAATACTCGTCGCTGAATCTTGCTATGGCTGTGCAAACCCTGTGTTATGAAACACGTATGCGCTACCTTGCCAAAGGCGAACAACAAATTGAGCGAGATGATGCGGTATACCCAAGCTCTGAACAGATGGAGCTTTTCTACCAACATTTAGAAAAAACCTTGTCAGATACGGGCTTTATTATCAAACAACACCCAGGTCAAGTAATGACTAAGCTACGCCGTTTATTTAATCGTGCACGCCCAGAAGAGCAAGAGCTTAACATTCTGCGCGGGATTTTAACCTCGATTGATAAATCGGTTGTGAAAAAAGACAGCGAATAGCTTAAAGACAATACTTGACTAATTTACTCAGGTAATTAAAATAATACTTGAGTAAATTACTGGGTTATTCTGTTCTAGCTTATATATAGCAAGACTAAAGAATAACCTAAGTGTGAACAATAAATACTTGACTATCTTAGTCAGGTAATTAAAATTCGCACTCTTATTGATGATGGGGGCTTAGCATGAAATTAACGTCGAAAGGTCGATATGCAGTAACTGCACTATTAGACGTGGCGCTTCATACTAAAATTGGCCCAGTTCCCCTCGCTGAAATTTCAGAACGACAAGACATTTCACTCTCATACCTTGAGCAGTTATTTTCGCGTTTGCGCAAGCAAGATTTAGTACGCTCTGTTCGTGGTCCTGGCGGTGGTTACTTACTAGGTAAGGAAGCCTCAGAGATTTCAGTTGGCGATATCATATCTGCAGTCAATGAATCGGTAGATGCCACACGTTGTGGTGGTGAAGGCGATTGCCAAAATGGTGTTCGCTGCTTAACACACTCATTATGGAGTGAATTGAGCCAGCGCATCGAAGAATTTTTAAACAGTATTACGTTAGCTGAGTTAGTTGCCAAAAAAGATGTGCAACAAGTTGCAGGTCGCCAAGACCAAACGGTTGAAAAAGCCGTTGAAAATTCACTCAGTCAGCTTGAAAATATCAACATTAGTTGCCAAATGTAGCAATTCGGAGCAAGTAAATATGAAGTTACCAATTTATTTAGATTATGCCGCCACAACACCTGTCGATCCGCGTGTAGCTGACGCTATGATGCAGTGTTTAACAATGGATGGTAATTTTGGTAACCCTGCGTCACGTTCTCACCGTTTTGGTTGGCAAGCTGAAGAAGCAGTTGACCAAGCGCGTCATGATATCGCTGAATTAATCAATGCTGACCCGCGTGAAATCGTTTTCACATCAGGTGCTACAGAATCAAATAACTTGGCAATTAAAGGTGCTGCTAATTTCTACGCGAAAAAAGGCAAGCACGTAATCACAGTTAAAACTGAACACAAAGCCGTATTAGACACATGTCGTGAACTTGAGCGTCAAGGCTTTGAAGTGACCTATATGGACGTTGAAGAAAACGGCTTACTAGACCTTAAGAAGCTTGAAGCGGCAATGCGTGATGACACTGTGCTTGTGAGCGTAATGCACGTAAATAATGAGCTAGGTGTAGTACAAGATATCGCAACCATTGGCGAAATGTGTCGCGAACGTAAAATCATGTTCCATGTTGATGGCGCGCAAAGCGCAGGTAAAGTAAAAATCGACATGCAAGCACTTAAAGTAGACTTCATGTCTTTCTCTGGCCACAAAGTGTATGGCCCGAAAGGTATAGGCGCACTTTATGTTCGTCGTAAACCACGTGCGCGTTTAGAAGCACAAATGCACGGTGGTGGTCATGAGCGTGGTATGCGTTCAGGTACACTGGCAACACACCAAATCGTAGGTATGGGTCAGGCGTTCAAAGTTGCAAATGAAGATTTTGATAAAGATCACGCACACATCAGTGCACTACGTAAGCGTTTGATTGATGGCATTATGTCGGACATCGAAGAAGTTTACTTTAACGGTACACCAGAGCAATCAGTACCAGGTATTGTAAATATCTCATTCAACTATGTTGAAGGTGAGTCATTACTAATGGCACTTAAAGATATCGCGGTATCTTCAGGTTCGGCATGTACATCGGCAAGTTTAGAACCATCTTACGTATTACGTGCGCTAGGCCGTAACGACGAATTAGCACATAGCTCAATTCGTTTCAGTATTGGTCGTTTCACGACTGAAGAAGAGATTGATTACACTGTTCAGCTAATCAAAGACTCAATTGGCCGTTTGCGCGAAATGTCTCCTTTATGGGAAATGTATAAAGAAGGCGTTGATTTAGAGTCTGTTGAGTGGACACACCACTAATTAAATGAATTGGGTATTGAGGTAACAAGCAATGGCATATAGTGACAAAGTAATTGACCATGTAGAGAATCCACGTAACGTAGGTTCTTTCGACAAGAATGACCCAAGTGTTGCAACGGGTATGGTTGGCGCACCAGCGTGTGGTGACGTAATGAAGTTGCAAATTAAGGTATCTGATGATGGCATCATCGAAGATGCAAAATTTAAAACTTATGGTTGTGGTAGCGCGATTGCATCGTCATCACTGGTAACTGAATGGGTTAAAGGTAAAAGCCTAGACGAAGCGGGTGAAATCAAAAACACTGATATCACAGCGGAACTAGAATTACCGCCAGTTAAAATTCACTGTTCAATTTTAGCGGAAGACGCAATCCAAGCAGCGATTGCGGATTACAAAAAAAAGCACGGTGAATAATTTATGGCGATTACTTTAACAGATGCAGCCGCTGATCGCGTACGCTCATTTTTAACCAATCGCGGTAAAGGTCTAGGCCTACGCGTTGGTGTTAAAACAACAGGGTGCTCAGGCCTTGCCTATGTACTTGAGTTTGTTGATGAGTTAGCGGAAGGCGATGAAACCTTTGAACATAACGGTGTAACCGTCATTGTTGATGGTAAAAGCCTAGTGTACATCGACGGCACTGAGCTGGACTTTGTTAAAGAAGGCCTAAATGAAGGGTTTAAATTTAACAACCCGAATCAAAATGGTGAGTGTGGTTGCGGCGAAAGCTTTACCGTATAACCTTTACTATTTGATCTAATTTATTAAGCCCTGCAATTGCGGGGCTTGTGTGCAATTAAGAGCGAGGATTTTTTCGTTACTATGAAATACTTTGAGTTATTTGCAATCCCTGTTCAATTTGATGTTGACCTCAACACTGTTAACGCACGCTATCTCGAACTGCAAAAAATTCTTCACCCTGATCGTCATGCTAGTTTAGGCGCACAGCAACAACTGCTTGCGGTACAAAAAACGGCAGAATTAAACGATGCATTACAGGTTCTCAAGCAGCCGTTAAAACGCGCTGAATACATGCTAGCAGAAAAGCACATTGATATTCGTGCTGAGCAACAAACTTTGCAAGACCCTGAGTTTTTAATGCAGCAGATGGAGCTGCGAGAAGAGCTAAGCGAAATTACTGACGCAGCAGACCCTGAAGCAGCAATTGCACAGTTTGAAAATCACGTAAAAGAACTTCATCAAGACTATTACGCAGAGCTCAAAAAGCACATTGACAGTGACGACCAAGAGCAGCTTAAAATTGCCGCAGATATAGTACGCAAGCTTAAATTTATTTATAAGTTACGAGAAGAATTAGAGCGCATTGAAGATTCGCTTTTCGACGACTAATTAGGACGCGAGAAACATGTTACTCCAAATAGCAGAACCAGGCCAAAGTGCATCACCACATGAGCACAAATTAGCAGTTGGCATTGACTTAGGAACCACAAACTCGCTGGTTGCAACAGTACAAAGTGGCGAAACCAAAGTACTGCCAGACTTAATGGGCAAAACAATTTTGCCATCAGCCATTCACTATGGTGAAAACACAATTACTGTTGGCGAAAAAGCCAAGGTAGACGCACCGCTAGACGCAGCGAATACGCTTATTTCGGTAAAACGTTTTCTTGGTAAATCATTCCAAGAAATCAGTGAAATTGCCGATCAACTGCCATACCAATTTAGCAACGACGATGACGTATTAGCAATTCAAACACGTCAGGGCAACATTAACCCAATTCAAGCGTCGAGCGAGATTTTAAAAACGTTAAAAGCACGTGCAATGGACAGCTTCGGTGGCGAAGAAATTACAGGCGCGGTGATCACTGTTCCGGCGTATTTTGATGATGCACAGCGTCAAGGCACCAAAGATGCCGCAGAACTAGCTGGCCTAAATGTTCTGCGTTTACTTAACGAACCAACAGCCGCTGCGGTTGCTTACGGTTTAGATTCAGGTAAAGAAGGTGTTATTGCGGTTTACGATTTAGGTGGTGGTACCTTTGATGTGTCAATTCTGCGTTTGAATAAAGGCGTATTTGAAGTATTGGCGACGGGCGGTGACTCGGCACTTGGTGGTGATGACTTTGACGCACTGTTGGTGAATTACTTTAAAGAGCAAACAGGCATTAACGCACCGAACGCCGATACTCTGCGTTTATTTATGGAAAAAGCGCGCGCATGTAAAGAGGCGCTTACTAATTACAATCTGGTAAACGTCGGTTTAGATCTAGGCGAGCAGCAGTTTAAAATTGAAGTAACGAAAGAGTTCTTTAATGAATTAGCACAAGGCCTTGTAAAAAAGACATTACGTGCATCGCGCCGCGCTTTGAAAGATGCCGGTGTTGAAAAAGAAGACGTACTTGAAGTGGTAATGGTTGGTGGCTCTACACGCATGCCAATCGTCCGTGAGCAAGTAGGTGAGTTTTTTGGTAAAGAACCACTTACGTCAATTGACCCAGACCAAGTTGTTGCTTTGGGTGCGGCAATTCAAGCCGACATATTAGTAGGTAATAAACCTGATTCAGATATGTTGCTGCTTGATGTATTACCGCTTTCACTCGGTTTAGAAACCATGGGTGGCTTGGTTGAGAAAATCATTCCTCGCAACACCACTATTCCTGTTGCTCGTGCACAAGAGTTTACTACGTTCAAAGATGGCCAAACGGCAATGTCGCTGCATGTGCTGCAAGGTGAACGTGAACTGGTAGATGATTGCCGCTCACTGGCTAAATTTAGCTTAAAAGGCATTCCACCAATGGCGGCGGGTGCGGCACATATTCGTGTGACCTTTAAAGTGGATGCGGACGGTCTTCTAAGCGTAAGTGCAATGGAAAAATCCACAGGTGTGCAGTCAGAAATTCAAGTTAAACCATCGTTTGGTTTATCAGATAACCAAGTTGCTGATATGATTAAATCGTCGTTGGTTAATGCTAAAGACGATATGCAAGCACGTATGCTAAAAGAGCAACAAGTTGAAGCGCTACGAGTGATTGAAGCATTAAATGCATCGCTTGATCAAAGTGGTCACTTACTTTCAACTGATGAAAAAAGCGAATTAGAAAGCGAAATCAGCAAATTAGCGGTACTTCGCGAAACGGCGACAACGCCAGACCAACTAAAATCAGCCATTGAAGCCATAGATAAAGCAAGCAGTGAGTTTGCATCGCGCCGTATGGATGATTCAATTAAACAGGCTTTAACTGGCCAGTCGGTAGATGAGGTTTAATATGCCACAAATTATTTTCTTACCACATGAAGAACTTTGTCCAGAAGGCGCGGCAATTGAAGCACCTACTGGCGAAACGGTACTTGATGTTGCGCTTAAAAATGGTATTTCAATTCCACATGCGTGTGAAAAGTCATGTGCATGTACTACATGTCATGTAATTGTGCGTGAAGGTTTTGATTCGCTTGAAGAAAGTGATGAACTTGAAGATGATATGCTGGATAAAGCATGGGGCTTAGAGCCTGAATCACGCCTTGGCTGTCAGGCAATTATCGCAGATGAAGACCTAGTCGTAGAAATTCCAAAGTACAATTTGAATATTGTAAACGAGGAACACTAATTACACAGTGATTAATGTTTTTGAAAAGCGCTCTTAGAGCGCTTTTTTATTGCCTGAAATTTGTCTAATATCAAAGATGCTTGAATCTGTTTTGTTTAATCTAAAACTATAACTAAGAGCGGGAAAGCTTATGAAACCACATGGGATCAGCATTGGTTTAAGTCGCGTTAAATCGACATTCTTTATTCATATTCGCGCATTTGGCACACTGCAACATGATGACTATCAGTACATGGTGCCCACCATTGAATCAGCGCTTAGTGAAGTAACACAGCCAAAGCTGAATGTTTTAATTGATATTACCGAGCTGGATGGCTGGACCATGAATGCCGCGTGGGATGATTTTAAGTTTGGCATGAAACACCGTCGAGAATTCGAAAAAATCGCCGTTATTTGCTCACATCGTTGGCAAAAAGGGGTAATGCATGTTTCAAATTGGTTTATGCCGGGCGAAATTGAGTCATTCAATAATCATCACGATGCATTGGTTTGGTTGGAGCAAGCATAAAACCCTGGTGACTTAGCGTGCGAAATTAGTTAATGCAATTGCGTAAAAAGCCTTGTAGAATTTATTTTTTGTTTAGATTAGTCATTCTGTAATATTCATGATGCATGGAAGTCGCGGTAATATCGCATCAAACTCGCTTATTTCTCCAAAAGACGTCAGCTTAGTGATTCTCGCAGGCGGTCTCGGGCGACGTTTTGGTGGCAATAAACAGCTTGCCGTTGTACCGGGTATTGAAAAAACGCTGCTTGAACTCAGTATTTCGGATGCGTTTAATGCAGGAATACGCCATGTGGTATTAGTTGTTAATGCTGCAATTAAGCAAACCGCTGAGGCTCAAATACTGCCTCGTTTGCATCCAGAGTTAACGGTTGATATTGCCGTACAATCGATTTCGGATGTACCACCACATTACAAAGGCATGTTTTCTGAGCGTGAAAAGCCATGGGGAACAGGTCATGCTTTACTCTCTGCGAAACAATTTGTAAAAGCACATTGTGTGGTGATCACCGCAGATGATTATTATGGAAAATCAGCCTTTAGTACCTTACTTGCAAACTGGCAAAATAATGGCGCATGGCGTTTATTAGGTTATCCATTAGCGAGCACACTGACTGAGCAAGGCGGTGTAAATCGTGGGATCTGTGAACTTTCAGGCTCACAGCTAAACAAAATTACCGAAGTTTTAAATATTGATGCGGATCTTCGTGGTGAAATCGTTTCTGGTGAGCAGGTTACCCTGTCACCAAACACCTACGCATCAATGACCATTTGGGCACTGGGGTTTGAAATATTCAACCAATTAGAAGATGGCTTTATCGCGTTTTTAAAACAGCATGACAGCGCTATCAATAGCGAGTTTTTTCTACCAGACCAAATCCAGTATTTAGTTGCGCAGCACGCGCAAGTTGTCGAGTTATTACCTGCCAAGGACTGCTGGCTGGGTGTAACATATAGCGATGATTTGGCGCGCGTTGCTCAGCAATTAAATGATTAAATATGAGCAGTTGCAAGAGATTACAATGACGTATCAAGAGCAAGCCTTGGCCTTATCTAACCAATATGGGTTGGGGCAAACAGGCATTTCAATTAAGCCAATTGGTAGTGGTCACATTAATACCACGCTACTTTTAAGTTCACCAGAAAAGCATTTAGTGGTGCAAAAGCTAAATACCCAAGTGTTTCCGGATTCACAGGCCTTGGTATCAAATGCGCGCAAAATTGAAAAGCACTTGACTAAAAAAGCGCAAAAAAACGCGTATGATCTCGATGTAATTAAGCATGTCGCAACTCAAGACGAAATGCATTTAGTGCGTCTTAATGGCGATACGTGGCGCGCACTTGAATTTATAGGCGGTAGCTACAGTGAAGACGTGGTTGAATCGAGCGAAAAAGCGAAAATTGCTGCCGGTGCTTTTGGTCAGTTTGCAAAAGCACTGAACGATTTTGAAGCCGACTCTCTTAAAACTGTGATCCCAGATTTTCATAATCTTGCAATGCGAGTTAATGCGTTAGAAGAGGCTGTTTCTGCCGATAAAGTGGCACGTGTTAATACCTGTGCAGCAGAAATTGAATTTTGCCAACAGCAACGTCAGCTGCTCGATGAAATAGCTGATATAGTGCCAGATTTACCCGTACGCGCATGTCACAATGATACTAAAATCAACAATATGCTGTTTTGTAAAAAGTCGGATCAAGCCAAGGCTGTTATTGACTTAGATACCTGTATGCCAGGTTATTGGATGTTTGATTTTGGTGATATGGTACGTACTTTTTGCTCGCCAGAAGCGGAAGACTCAACTAATTTAGATAAAGTAAAAGTACGTGAGCATATTTTTGCGTCAATTGTTGAGGGTTATGTAGAGCCGCTTAAAAATGTTTTGTCTGAAAAAGAAAAGCAAAGTTTCTGGCTTGGCGCTAAGGTGATGAGCTTTATGATTGGCGTGCGCTTTTTAACAGATTATTTAGATGGCGATAACTACTTTACCATTCACCGCGACAATCATAATCTAGACCGCGCGCGTAACCAGTTTGCACTGTATAAAGATTTACTTAAAAAAGAGCAAACACTAAAAGAAATTTTGTTCAAATAAACTTGTATTGATAAAAGGCAGCCTAGCTGCCTTTTTTGTTTTTAAAGTTAACGCTTTTATTAATCGCATTGTTTTGCCCTGAAATAAGCAATGAGATATTAATACTGAATAATAAAAATAGTTCGTTCAAAGGAAATACACATGAAAAATATGGATCGTCGTGGTTTTTTAAAAGCCGCAACTGTCACTGCAGCTGCGGGTTTAACCGCTGCTTGTACAACGTCAAATAATCAATTTACACCAGCAAAACAGCAGGGCAAAAGTGTAATTGGCTTAATTGCGCCCAAAATGGATGTGGTACGTGTTGGTTTTATTGGTGTGGGTCAACGCGGTTATGGCCATGTTAAACGCATGAGCCATATTGAAGGCGCTGAAATTGTTGCGATTTGTGATAACCACCAAGAAGTGCTTGAGCGCTCTGCGAAGTTTCTAACAGACAACGGTCATAAGCAGCCGGCACTTTACGGTAATGGCGAATATGCCTACCGTGAAATGCTAGGACGCCAAGATATTGATATTGTAATTATTTCAACGCCATGGAAATGGCATGCGCCAATGGCAATCGAGTCGATGGAAAGCGGTAAACATGCCTTTGTTGAAGTGCCGCTGGCCACCACAGTAGAAGAAATGTGGGACATTGTTAATACAGCTGAGCGTACGCAAAAGAACTGTATGATGATGGAAAACGTGAACTACGGCCGCGATGAGTTAATGGTGCTGAACATGGTTCGCCAAGGGCTCTTTGGTGAGTTACTGCACGGTGAAGCGGCTTATATTCATGAGCTTCGTTGGCAGATGAAAGAGCTTGAAACTAAAACAGGTTCATGGCGAACGGGCTGGCATGCAAAGCGTAACGGCAACCTCTATCCAACTCATGGTTTAGGGCCTGTGTCACAATATATGAATATTAACCGTGGCGACCGTTTTGACTATCTTACTTCAATGAGCTCACCAGCACTTGGCCGCGCACTGTATGCGCAAAAAGAGTTCTCAGCCGATCATCAGCGTAACCAGTTAAACTACATTAATGGCGATATCAGCACTACGCTGATTAAAACGGTTCAAGGCCGCACTATTATGGTACAGCACGATACCACAACGCCGCGCCCGTATTCTCGTCATAATCTAATTCAAGGCACTAACGGCGTATTTGCGGGCTTCCCTAATCGTATCGCGTTAGAAGAGGGCGGCAGTGGTAATTTCCATGAGTGGGATTACGATATGCAGTCTTGGTATAACAAATATGACCATCCACTGTGGGTAAAAATGGGTAAAGAAGCCGAGCGAAATGGCGGCCATGGCGGCATGGATTTCTTAATGTTCTGGCGCATGATTTACTGCCTACGAAATGGCGAACCACTCGATCAAGATGTCTACGATGGCGCAGCATGGTCGGTGATTAGCCCGCTGAGTGCTGAATCACTGAATAATCGCGCAAAGTCGGTAGATATTCCTGATTTTACTCGTGGTGCATGGCAAAGTGCAAAGCCGCTAGGGATAGTGACGGTTTAACTATTTTTAAGCAGGGAAGTTGTGATTGCTTCCCTGCATTTATCTTACGCCCCCATGGCGTCCTCTTGTTCATTTTTGTTGCACGACAAAAACTAACCAAAAGCGTGCCCCAAAATCAAACTGATTCATCAAATACAATTTAAATGTGAACATAAACGCCATGAAGCAACGTCCCTGTTGAACATGGCTTGCTCGACCGCTTCGCTCCCTGTCTCGCATTATTCATTTAAATTCTGTTTTCAGGTTTGATTTAATGGGTGACGAAAGACCGAAGCAACGCTTCGCAGCTTGAGGAAGTGAGATGTGTGACCTACATGGAAGTAGGGCATTAGAATAATGCAGGAGCGATTATCGAGATGAACGATGGAACCAAGCTTCATGGATGAATTATTATTCAGACCCATAACATGCTTAGTTGCTCTAAGACAGCTTAGTGCCAGAAACTGCCGTTGGGAAAGAGTCAAACCAAAGACTCTGATCCCATTGATTCGGAAAGCTATATTGTTTACCAAAGCATATAATCAAAATTAAATTCAGTCGCATGAGGTAATACGGCAAGCGTACCTTGAATAACTGTATACATGACAGTCACGAATGGAAATAAAAATAAAGCGGATACTTTCTTTTTATTCACAACGAAATCATATATCCAGCCACCAATGCCTAAAGGAATAAAAAGGATAAGCCCTGCGTAGATTAGTTTGTTATTTCCTTCTACTTTTGGGGAGTTCGAACACATTAAATTTACCAAACAGCGAATTCTGTAAATGTATAAGATAACGGCAGCAATCGAGCCGATAACAACAAGGATTCTCATTGTTTGTAAGTCCATTTATTAATTTTCCTTTGAAATAAAATAGATTATGAATAACAAAAGTTTTAGTTAGAAAGAGCTTTCTAGTTTTACTTTTTGTCTATTAGTAACAAATTACCTTCATAAAAACAAATGCTTAGATTTTTGAGGGTAAGGTGCGTTCTCTTTAATAAACTAAATAAATAAAATTTGGGATTGATTATCAATATGGATGATATAAAGGGATAAGTGCTACTTCGTTTTAAATAGCACTTAAAATCCCGAGGTTACTTAAACACCACCGTTTTATTACCATTAATAAATATCCGTTGCTCTGCTGCCCACTGTAGAGCGCGGCAGAATACGTTTTTTTCTACATCGCGGCCTAGTGCGGCTAGCTTTTCGGCATTTTGCGCGTGGTTTACATGGCAAATATCTTGTTCGATGATTGGGCCCTCGTCGAGTTCATCGGTAACAAAGTGCGCGGTGGCGCCTATCATTTTTACGCCTCGCTGGAATGCTTGGTGATAGGGTTTTGCACCAATAAACGCGGGTAAAAATGAGTGATGAATATTAATTATTTTACCGCTGAACTTGGCCACAAATTCAGGGCTTAAAATACGCATATACTTGGCAAGACCAATTAAATCAGGGTTAAACTCGTTAATTTTTTCAGCCACTTTAGCGTCGTGTTGTTCGCGCGTTAGGCCGTCATGACTAATGCAATAAAATGGTATATCAAAGCCTTTTACTAGCGGCTCAAGGTCTGGGTAATTGGCGATTACCGCTTGAACCTCCACATTCATGGCGTTTTCAAAGCATTTTAATAACACACCGCCAAGGCAATGGGCTTCTTTGGTGGCGAGTAACACTACTTTGGCTTTTTCTTCGCCTTTTAAACTGACGTTTGAACCGTCAGGTAATAAATGAATGAGCTGTTCAACAAGGTGATTATCGGCAAAGTCACCTTGCAGTGCAGTGCGCATAAAAAAGCGATGATTTTCTCGGTCAACAAATTCGTCGTTGCGAATAATATTAAGCTTATGCTCAAAACAGAGATTGGTTATTTTAGCGATGAGTCCTGGTTTATCGGGGCATTGTGCAAGCAGTACTTTTTTCATGGTTCCTCATTCCAGACAGCAAAAGTAATGGGGGTATATTATATATTTTAATTATGTAATCAATAAATAAAATTAATATTTATTGTCTGATAATCAATTTTACAAAAAGTAGCATGAATAAGGTTAGTAGGCGTTAAAGAGGTTTAACCATTTCTGACAATTGCTTACAACTTATTGTCGTTAAGCGCACTAAACTAGCCGTAATCTCATTTTGAAAAGGAAGCACAATAATGGCAGTTTCTAATTTTACACGTGCGTTGCTGGCACTTTCGCTTATCTCATCGTCATCGGTGTTTGCTAATGGTTCTGAACAAGCGGAACTTAAAAAACATACGTTCGGTGGAAAAGTCGCAACTGGTAGCGTTGAGTTATATGATTTACCTGATGAAGATTATACAAATGTGTACTCTTACTATAACTATAAATTTGATCAAAACTTTTCACTCGAAGTTGGTTTAAATTTTGGTATGGATGCCAGTGATTGGGAATGCGACGATTTTGATGATGGCTTTACCTGTCGCGACCGCAATGATTCAATGTTTAACATTGGCGCCGATGAATTAGAGGTCACTAACTTTGTCATTGCAGGTAAAGCAACATTACCTTTGTCTCAGCGCAATAGTCTTTACGCTAAAGTTGGTGCTAACTTCTATGACTATGAAATTTCACGAGATGATCGTACGTTTATTGATGATTCGGGCACAGGTGTTTACCTTGAAGGTGGTTGGCAGTACGTGTGGGACTTTGGTTTAGGAATGGATGCAGGCGTACAGTATTTTGATATGGGTGATTTAGATTCTGTATCGTTTGCTGTAGGTGTTAGTTATCAGTTTTAATTACTAGTATTAATTAGTTAACTCTATTTAGGGTTAAAAATTAAATGGGCCGGCGTTTTGCCGGCCTATTATTTAACGGCTTGTGTGCTTTATTAATGCTTTGAGTTTTGCTGGTTTTACAGGCTTACTCAAGTAGTGAATGTTTTGCTCTTTAGTGCTGCGTTTTAGTTCATCATCTCTTACCGCAGTGATTAATACCGCAGGAATACTTTCTTGCCACTGCTCGCGTAATTGCGCAATTAAACTAACGCCATCCATTTCATGACTGAGTTGGTAGTCCATTAAAATTAAATCTGGTTTAGCTTGGGTTTGCGCATAATTTAATACATCGTCTACTTTATTAAACGCAGAATAACGGCAACCCCATTTGCTCATTAACGTGCCCATCGCATCTAAGTTTTCTTGCTCATCATCAACGATTAATACGTTAAGCGTTTGCTTATTATCAAGTTTAACTTTGTTAGTTGATTTTTCTTGCACTAGTTTGCTGTCGCCATAAGGCACTTCCAGCGCAAAGCAACTGCCTTTGTTTGGTGTTGATTTAAGCTCTAGCGTTAACGACATTAAATCGGCCATACGTTTTACCACGCCTAAACCAAGCCCTAACCCTTTATTGTCGTTACTTTGTACGCGGTAGAAGTCGTTAAAGACTTTTGCTTGTTCTACTTCGCTGATACCTGGGCCTGTATCCCATACTTCAATACGTAGGCTGTGTTTTCGCTTTCGACAAGCCACTAGCACTTTACCGCTTTCGGTATATTTCACGGCATTTGATACTAGATTCTGAATAATTCGGCGCAGATAAGTGGTGTCGGCATGCACTACAGCATCATTGCTGCGCACTTTAAAATCGAGCCCTTTTTCCTTGCTGAGAATAACGTATTCATTACTTAGCGGCGCTAAAATATCATTAATCGGGAAGTGACGAGGTGTCGGCGTCATCGCACCTTGTTCTAACTTAGCAATTTCTAATAACCCCGACATTAAATGCACAGTTGAATCAAGGCTATCACCAAGTTTTTCCATGGTACTTAGGTTGCTGTTAGAGAGTTCCGTTTGGTCAACAGCTGCAAGATAAAGCCTTGCCGCATTAAGTGGCTGTAAAATATCGTGCGACGCGAGCGCTAAAAAACGGGTTTTACTGTCATTAGCTTTTTCGGCCTCTAGCTTGGCTTGGTTAAGTTGTTTTTCGGTTTCGATTCGCTTTTCAATTTGCGCTTCTAAATCTTCATTGATTGAACGGATTTCTAGCGTACGTGCCTCAATGCGATTCTCTAAATCAATATTCACTTCTTCAAGCGCATTTTGCGTTTCAATGTGTGTGGTAATATCTGAGAAACAGGTAACAAAACCACCATCAGGCAGTGGGTTACCTATCATTTCAATTACTTGGCCGTTGCGTCTGCGGCGAATAAAGTGGTGTGAGCTGCCGTTGCGTAAATGTTGCACACGTTTTTGTACTTGTGCGTCAATTTCGCCCGGTCCACATTCACCTTTACTCACATTGTGGCGGATCACTTCTTCAATGGGTTGGCCTACTTCTAAAAAGCCCTCTGGGTATTCAAACAGTTCCGTGTAACGCTTGTTCCACGCTACCAACTTTAGGTTTCTGTCTACAACTGAAATACCATGGCTTAGATTTTCCAGCGAGGTAAACAATAAATTCTGATTAAATTGAATGGCTTGTGTGGTTTCATCGAAGAAGTTAACGACTTCTTCAAACGCCATTTGCTTGCCAGAAATTACCGCGCCAATTAATACTCGTGCAGACGATGCGCCGAGCACACCGGTAAGGGCTCTTTCACAAAAATCGACAAAGTCAGTTGTCGGTGTATCGTTATCGTCAGCAAAATCGTGTCGCATGGTGTAACGCACAATTAATTGCTTAGAACGCTGAATACCTAAAAAGGTTTGTAACAGTACTTTAAGGTCGTACACCGTGGCGTTAATTTGTTTGCTGTGATGTTTAGCAAGCCTTAGCTGCTCTTTTGGCTTCACAAACGCAGCTGCCTGTATTCTATCGACTAAACGTTCATTGGCACCCAATGAAAACGCGATATAACACACAACATTGGCAATCAGCGCGATAAACGTACCTTGGGTAATAACACTTTGTTGCATAGCGGTGTTAGTGGTTACCGCACCCTCAAATAGCGGTAGCATTAAAAACAGCAACCAACAGACAAACCCCGCTAGCAAGCCAGCGTAAACCCCGTAGGCGTGGCCTTTACGCCAATAAAGACCACCGACAACCGCAGGGATTAATTGAGTCACCAACGAAAATGCCACTAGGCCCATACTCGCCAAAGCAGCTTGGTTGCCGAACAATTGTTGATAAAGGTAAGAAAGCCCTAAAATAACCGCAATGGTAAAACGTCGCGTTAATAAAATTCGGCGTTTATAGCTGGTGGTGATCAGATTACGTTTAAATTTACGACGTAGCATTAACGGCAAAACAACATCGTTTGAGATCATGGTGCTCAGTGTAAGCGTAGCAACTACAATCATGGCGATGGCCGCTGACAGACCACCGATAAATACAAACGTTGATAATAAGGTACTTTGTTGAGCAAGGGGTAGTGCCAGTACAAAGCTGTCGGCTGCAACATTACCACCAATTTGAGGGTGCATTGCTGCGGTTGCAATTGGAATAATAATGCCCGCTGTAAGTAATAAATATAGTGGAAATGCCCAGCGTGCGGTTTTTAAATGGCTAATATCTTGGTTATCGACAACGGTTACATGGAATTGGCGCGGTAAACAAATAACCGCAGCGGCTGCCATTAATGATTGCGCGACAAAGTTGAAGCTAAAAAAGTCTTCTTTTTGCCATTGGCCAAAGGCGATTTGGGTAACAAAGTAATCCCACATGCCATCTTGGTAATGCGTAAAAACATAATACGATAATCCCGCAACCGCACCGAGCGCAAGCAGTTTAACAGCTGATTCAAAGGCTACTGCCAACATTAAACCTGAGCGATATTCGGTTACATCCACTTTGCGTGTTCCAAAGTAAATGGCGAAAATTGCCATAATCAAGGTGCCCATTAAAGCCATCATACTGCCAGATATTTCGCTGTCGCTTTGCAGCAATACAAAGCTGGTGCTAAGTGCTTTTAGCTGCAGTGCGATGTAAGGAATCGTTGCAAGCAGTGCAATAAAGGTCACTAAAATTGCTGTGAGCTGACGTTTTCCGTAGCGCGCAGAAATAAAATCAGCAATGGTCGTGATATTTTGTTTTTTACTAACCAATATCATCTTGCGCAAAAAGCCGTGACCTAAAATAAACAGCAGTGCAGGGCCCAATAGAATGGGGAGGTAACTCCAACCTGAATTAGCGGCTGTGCCTACAGCACCATAAAAGGTCCAAGAGGTGCAGTAAATACCTAAAGCAAATGAGTAAACAAAGGGGTGGTGACTAATTTTCTTGGCGAGCGGTGTGGTTTTATCCCCCCAATTAGCAAGCCAAAATAGAATGCCAACATAGGCCAAAGCGACGAAAATTAGCGCAATTGTCATGGTTACTCTTGTTATTCTTTTTAATTGATACGCTAATTTATCACTTTTTAATGAAACTGTGCATCTCAATCACAATTACCACAACAGCTTGAATTTACAGGCTGAATGCCATTATGAATGGCGATGTTCGACTAATGTCTTAACCTAATTGGAAAATAGGGTGTTACGTTTACGTAAACGTAACTTTGATGTGCTTTAAAGCCTTATTTTTACTCGCTTTCGTTTAAATTGTGGTCAATTTTTACCTTTAGCAGGTTGTTAAGTTAATAAATTGTTACGACTAAGGTCGCACTTTAATCTTTTATGTGCGTTGCTAGAGTCAATGATGACGATTAATTAACATGCAATTTTGCATGACTAGGGGATATAAAAATGGCTTTTAAAGATAATGATCAAGCCAAAGCATATTGGAGTGAAAACCTTTCGCTAGTAATAAAACTACTAGCCGTTTGGTTTGTAGTTTCGTTTGGCTGCGGCATTTTATTTGTCGATGCGCTTAACGAAATCCGTTTCTTTGGTTTTAAATTAGGTTTCTGGTTCTCTCAGCAGGGCGCCATTTACACCTTTGTTGCCCTGATTTTTGTTTACGTATACAAGATGGCTGCGTTAGACAAAAAGTACGGCGTTGACGAGTAAGGAGAATAATAATGGACGTTCAAACGCTAACTTTTATTATCGTAGGTGCAAGCTTTGCAATGTATATCGCCATTGCAATTTGGGCGCGTGCGGGATCAACGAAAGAATTCTATGTTGCCGGTGGTGGTGTACCGCCTGTGGCAAATGGTATGGCTACAGCAGCTGACTGGATGAGTGCGGCATCGTTTATCTCAATGGCGGGCATTATCTCGTTCGTAGGTTACGATGGTGGTGTTTACCTAATGGGTTGGACCGGTGGTTATGTTTTACTAGCTCTTTGTTTAGCACCCTATTTACGCAAGTTTGGTAAATTCACTGTGCCAGATTTCATTGGTGACCGTTATTACTCGCAAACAGCGCGTACGGTAGCGGTTATCTGTGCAATCTTTATCTGCTTTACTTATATTGCAGGCCAAATGCGTGGTGTAGGTGTTGTATTCTCTCGCTTTTTAGAAGTAGATATTGAAACTGGTGTTTACATTGGTATGGTAATCGTATTCTTCTACGCCGTATTAGGTGGTATGAAAGGTATCACTTATACGCAAGTAGCGCAGTACTGTGTATTAGTATTCGCTTACCTAGTGCCAGCTATCTTTATCTCATTGATGATGACAGGTCACGTACTACCGCAAACAGGTTTTGGTGCAACATTAACTGACGGGTCGGGAATGTATGTACTTGATAAACTAGACGGACTCAGTGCCGAACTCGGGTTTGCCCAATACACCGAAGGGTCTAAATCGATGATCGATGTATTCGCAATTACTGCTGCACTAATGGTAGGTACTGCGGGTCTTCCTCACGTAATCGTTCGCTTCTTCACTGTACCAAAAGTAAAAGACACGCGTATTTCAGCGGCTTGGACATTAGTATTTATCGCAATCGTTTACACTACAGCACCTGCTGTTGCATCGTTCGCTCGTGTAAACCTAATTGATACAATTAACGGTAAAGACGGCAGCGGTACAGAGTACGCAGAGGCACCAGCGTGGGTTAAAAACTGGGAGCGTACAGGCCTAATTACATTCAATGATAAGAATGGCGACGGCAAAATGCAGTACTCTGCGGGTAAAATTGAAGATCCTAGCAGTGCTAACGAAGTGAAGATTGACCGCGACATCATGGTACTAGCGAACCCAGAAATTGCTGATTTACCAGCATGGGTAATTGCATTAGTAGCAGCGGGTGGTATTGCAGCGGCATTATCAACAACAGCAGGTCTGTTATTGGTTATTTCAACTTCGGTATCGCACGATTTACTTAAACGTACCTTTAAGCCAAACATTAGCGATAAACAAGAGTTAATGGCAGCACGTCTTGCTGCGATGGTGGCGATTGCGGTGTCAGCTTACTTTGGTATTAATCCGCCAGGGTTTGTGGCCTCGGTGGTGGCATTTGCCTTTGGCTTAGCGGCGGCGAGTTTCTTCCCGGCAATTATTATGGGTATCTTCTCTAAGCGTATGAATAAAGAAGGTGCGATTGCCGGTATGGTTTGTGGTATTGGTTTTACTGCGGCATACATTATCTACTTCAAGTTCGTAAGCCCTGAGCTTAACTCTGCTGAGCACTGGTTATTTGGCATTTCACCTGAGGGTATCGGTATGATTGGTATGCTAGTTAACTTCGCAGTTGCAATTGCTGTTCAGAAAGTCACCACTGAAACACCAGAAGAAGTACAGCAAATGGTTGAAGATATTCGTAACCCGAAAGGGTCAAGTGCAGCGCATGCTCACTAATCAACCAGCTATTTGAGCTAAATCAAAAATCAAACTCAATGCCCGACTATAGTCGGGCTTTTTTTTGTTTATTGCTCTGCTAGAGTCAAATGACAGAGGTGAGTTGCCTTAAGGGATGGTCAAGCGCACCTTTTTGAGGCTGTACACAGTTAAGGAGAGTAACCATGGCATTAGAGCTTAATGAAGTAGCACGTTTTGTTAAAGCGCAAGCACCGTTTAGTGATCTAGAATCCAGTGCCACTGAGTACTTTATTAAAAGCCTTGAAGCGGTTTATTTAACACCAGAAAATCAAAATCAATGGCTAAACTCAAATGCACCCTGCTTATTTTTAATTCGCTCTGGCTTGTATGATATTTTAGATAGCAGTGGTGAAGTGGTTGCGCGTTTATCTGAAGGCGATTATTTTGGCTACCCATCGCTATTAACAGGCGAGCCAATTAGTAATCGATTAGAAGTGCAAAACGAAGGCATTGTATATCTGCTTAGCCAAACTCATTGGGATTATCTGCGCGAACACTATAAAGCATTTGCACAGCATTTTGTGCGTGCTCATGCTAACCGCCTGCTCAGTGTGAATTATAAAAAGCGTAGCGATGATTGGTCGAGCAAACGCATAAGTGAAATTATGAAGCAAGGTGCCGTAACAGCTGGCCCTGAAACTAAAATTAGCGATGCCGCCAAAACCATGAGTCAATTTGGTGTTTCATCGCTTATGATCACTGAAAATAACAAGCTGGTGGGAGTAATTACCGACCGCGATTTACGTAACCGCGTGCTCGCAGAAGGACGTAGCCCGAACGACGTGGTTGCAACCATTATGACCACAAAGCCAAAGCATGTGTTTGAGCACAATCGTGTATTTTCTGCATTTCATTTAATGCTAAAGCAAAATATTCATCATTTACCTGTGCTTGATGAATCACATCAACCCTTGGGTATGATCACTGCAACCGATTTATTGCGCCAGCAAAAATCTGACCCAGTACAACTTATTGGCCGTATTTATAAAGCTGAAAGTGTAGCTGATATTAAGCGCTATGCATTGGAAGTTCCTGAGTTATTGCGAGGGTTTTCAGACAGAGTAGAAGATACAAGCTTAATTGGTAAATTACTTAGCGGTATCACCGATGCCATGACGACGCGTTTAATTCAATTATTTCAAACGCAAAATGACACAGCGCCAACGCCGTTTAGTTGGATCTGCTTTGGTTCACAAGCACGTGAAGAGCAAACATTACATTCAGATCAAGATAACGGTTTATTGCTGCCAGACAACCTGTCGCAAACGGAGCTAGATTACTTTAAAGCGTTAGGTGAGTTTGTTTGTGACAACCTAATTGCGTGCGGTATTAAAGAATGCCCAGGTGGTATTATGGCAAGTCGTGATGCTTGTCGTATGGGGCTTTCTGCATGGTTAAATCAATTTGGCTCATGGATTAAAAGCCCATCGCCGCAGGCTATTTTAAACTGCAAAATCTTTTTTGATATTCGTTTTGTTGATGGCTCTGAAAGTTTGTTCGAAGAATTTAGTAAAGGCATATTAGCAACTACTAAAAATCAGATATTTTTTGCCTCAATGGCAACGGATATTAATACTAACTCGGTACCTATCGGTTTATTTAATCAGTTTAAATTAGAAAAAGATAAGCAAAAACATACGTATATTGATTTAAAAAAGCGTGGTGTGGCAATTATTAACGATATTGTTCGCCTCTATGCGCTGCATCATAATGTTACTGCTGCTAATACCTTAGAGCGCTTAAGTGCGTTGTCTAAACAACAGCAAGTGAGTAAAACGGATATTTATGATTTAAAAGATTGTTGGCGCTACCTTACGCAGCTGCGTTTAAACGTGCAGTTACAGCAAAAAGGGTTACCGGCTAATTGTATCGACCCAGAAGATTTAACCTCACTGGAACGCCACCAATTAAAAGAGGCGTTTTATTTAATTAAACAAGCACAGCAAGCGGCCGCCTTTAAGTTTGCTAGAGGCAGTTTATGATGGGAATACTTGAATCAATTAAGCGCTTTTTTGTGTTGCCCGAAAAAGACAATGACATATTGAAAAGTAACTGTTTTAAGGTGGACTATTTAGTTATTGATTTAGAGTTAACCGGGCTTAATGCAAAACAAGATGAAATTGTCTCGATTGCGTGGGTGCCAATTAGTCATCAACGCATTCAAATTGGTCAATGTCAGCACTTTATTAATAATCAGGTGAGTAATTTAAATCAAAGCCCTGTGTTTCACGGCATTGATAATACAACGATTGCGGCAGGTGTACCGTTAAATGAGGCGCTAAAAGCGTTAAATGAACTACTCGACGATAAAATATTAATATTTCATAACCAACAGCTCGATTGGGGATTTTTACGTATCGCGTTTAATAATGCGGGTTTATTGCACAAGCCTTTAGCAATACTCGATACTATGAATATCGAACATAAACGCCTTGCTCGCCAAGGGCATGTAATTGCTCAAGATAGCTTAACCTTAAGCAGCTGTCGCGAGCGCTATCGCTTGCCAGAATACAATTGTCATAATGCACTTACCGACGCCATGGCCACCGCTGAGTTATTTTTAGCGCAAGCTAATCAAATTAGCCGTGGTAAACCACTATTAGTTAAACACTTAATGTAAAAAGGGAAGTGTTAACCACTTCCCCTGCAAGTTAGTTACACGCGCTTAAAAGCTAGCAGTAAAACTTAAACTTAATTGGCGAGGTTGGCCAAGGGTTTTATTGTTGGTGCGCGCACCACGTGCGTCATACACTTTATCTGTTAGGTTTTTCGCTGATAGTTGAATATCGTAATTTTCCCACTGATAACCAACACGCGCATTTATTAACGTACGCGCGTCATTTTGCGGCACATAGTTTTCGCCCCACAGGTTTTTCATTTCATTACTGTTTTGATACATGGTATCGGCCAATGCGCTGTCTTGGTAGTTTGCATCAGCAGATAGATATAAACCAAAATCAGTGTGATAACTTGCGGCTAAGTTTGCAGTCCATTCAGGTGAGTCCGCAAATGGCTGACCTTTTAAATCAAGCGTCAGTTCACCTGGAATAGCAACTAAAAACTCTTCAAACTCGGTTTTAGCACGGCCAAAGCCTGCACTTAGCGTTAGGTTATTGGTTGGATAGTAGAACAATTCAAATTCAAACCCTTGCACCGTCGACTTACCGGCATTCGTGGTTTCTCTGTCGTATTGGTTACCCGACAGCTGCACGCTAACTTGTTGATCTTGCCAATCTAGATAGAACACGTTGGCGTTCGTCACTAAGGTGCCATCTAGCCAAGTTGAGCGCAGTGAAAGCTCGTAGTTATCGGTAAACTCAGGGTCGTAGGTAAAGAGTGTCGCTCGCGCTGAGTTGGTACCTACACCACCAGAGCGGTAACCTTGTTGGTAGGTAAAGCTGGTGGTGATGTTATCGGTTAGGTGATAACTTGCGCCTAACTTCGGCAGGACTTCGTTAAATGTTTTAGACGTTAAAGGCTCGTTTTGTGACGCTTGACTTGCCATATTAAGCAGCTTCGCATTGATACCAGCTACAAGTTGGGCAAACATCGGGTTTGCTGCATAGTCGCTTGGGTTTGGTAACAAGTGTGCATTACCAATACCATAGGCTTGCTCAGTCGCATTGGCTTGTTTTTCTTGGTCCCAGCGAATGCCAGCAAACACATCAAACTGATCATTGATGCTGTAAGTAAAATCAACAAATACTGCGGTGTTGGTAATTTCACGATATAAATTTGAATAAGTATCAAGCAGTACAGGGTCAACCGGTGCGTACAGCGCTAATACTTGATCGGCAATCGCCTGTGGTAAGCCTAATCCGCCATTTTCTGGTGCGGCGACCAGTAATGTTGGTACGCCAAGTTGGTTAAAGCTAGCACTACGATTACCAATCGCTTTATCTTTTACTTCTAAATTTGAATAATACGCGCCAATAATCCCTTTTAAATTATCGTATTCAAATGTCAGTTTTAGCTCTTGCGTTAATGTTTCGTCAGAGCGTTTATCGTGCAGTTGTGCAATCGGTAATGGCGATGCATCACCATCCCACTCGTATCCATACTGCATATCTGAATAAGTTGTGATTGCTGTTGCCGACCAAATATCGTTAATGTAGTAATCTAGATTTAATACCACTAAGTCTGAATCGGTAAATTCCCATGTTGGATCATTAAAGTTTACTTTACGGTAATCTTTATCGTAACTTGGGTGTGCGTCTGCCCATACAACGCCCATTTCTGTTTCAGATTTGCTGTAACTTAAAATCGCTGAAAAATCTTCAATCGGTTCAAATAGTAGTTTAAAGCGATACAGGTTTGAGTTTGAAAAATCTGAGTTTTCGTTGTTGCGCGCAATATTTTCGATAACGCCGTCATAGTCTCTGTCTTCGGCGGTAAAGCGAAATGCTAATACATCATCGATTAAGCTACCACCAGCGGCAATAGCAAGTTCTTGTTGTCCGTTTTCGCCTAAAATTACGCGCCCTTTGGCGCTGTATTCATATGCTGGGTCGTAGGTATTCACAACAATTGCACCAGCAAGGGCGTTGCGACCTTGTAGTGTCGATTGCGGGCCGCGTAATACTTCCACTTGGCTTACATCCCAAGTAGAAAAACCGCCTTGTTGAATCTCACGCATTGGCAAGGGTGCACCGTCAACATAAACACTGGTTAAAAAGCTGTTGCCACCACCTGATACATTAAAAGAGTCAATGCCACGAATTGTAAAGCCGCCCACGCCAACTTCGCCAGTCACATTAGGCACAACAGATAGGGCATCGTAAAGATTATTAAGCTTTTGCTCTTCCAGTACTTTGTTGGTGATTACGGCTACACTGGCAGGGGTTTCTTGCAAAGTGCGGTCAATTTTTTGGCCGGTAACAATAATCTTTTCAATATCATTATCGTCTTCAGCCATAGTTAATGGTGAAACAATTAGGCTGGTCGCTAGTGCATATTTTACTGCAGCCGTTACAGCATTGGTTCTACGTTTAACAGTAAACATATCGTCCTTTTTAGAATGTAGTTGTGTGAATAATTTATTGAGTAGTTAATTCAGTAACACTTGGTTGTGTTTGAGTGCTTTTAAATGCGGGCTTTTTTGTCACTTGTTTTGCTGCAAAAAAGCTAATACCGCTGAGCAGTAGTAAGATGCTTTGCGTAATCACAACATCAAATTTGTGTTCTGCGAGTTGTTGCGCCGTTGCGCTAGGCAATAAAACCCAGTCTAGTACGACAACAAGGGCAAATATTGCGCCGCTCAGCTGCAATGAATATTGATTGAATTTCGCGTTGTTTTTGATTAATTGAGCAAGGACTAACATCATCAAAAATGACGCAAATACGCTGTTTTCGATAATCTCTGCACGCGTTGTTATCTCAATTGGTATTATTCGTGCGGCACTAAAGCCCACAGCAATGGCAAAGATAAAGCCAATAAAGCCACCGCTTGTCATTCGCGTGACAAAATTAAGTGAACGCTGACTTTGATTACGCTGTTTTGCACGTTTCTCTAGCCACATTAAATTGCCGGTTAAAATTACATAACAGGTTGCTAAGCCGAGCAAAAAGAAAGCTAACCGTAAACCGTAGCCAGCAAAATCACCAAAGTGCAAACGGGCAATTACACCTAAGCCACTGCGAACGGCATTGTCGTAGTTGTCTTTAGTAAGATAGATTTGTTGTTGATTACTCAGCTGGTAATGTACTGCGGTTTCGGTGGCAAACCTGTCTTGCTTTTGCCCTGTAAAAATCGCGACAGCGCTTTCATCGCCAAAGTGCTCAATCATTATGCGGTCAATGATTGCGTTATCCATGTCTTTTTCTGCTATTGCACGCAATCTGTCGATGCCGTTCATCGCCATTTTGTTGTCGATGATATCAATATGGGGTTCGTTAAATCCTGCAGCCGCGAGTAGCTTTTGTTGGTCGCCTTGGTACAACACAAGCGCATAAGAAATTTGGTAGACAATCACTAAGTTAAAAACTAATCCGGTGAAGGCATACATCACATGAAACGGCAGACCCATGGTGCCGATAATATTATGCGCGTCTAACCATTTATCTTTATTGCCATCTTTACGGTATTGAAAGAAGTTTTTGAAAAGCTTACGCCAATGAATAAGTAACCCGCTAAGCACCGCAACAAAAAAGAACAGGGTAATGATCCCAACAAAATATAAGCCAATGCGGCCAAGGCCTAGATTGTAATGAAGTTGGTAAACGAAGTTACCGAAATCCATGGTATCGGCATTACCAATAATTTCGCCGCTCTGTGCATCCAGCATAATATGCACATCGCTATGATCTTCTCCTGTTTCGGGATCCGTACCTTCAATGTTTTTTGCAAAGTAAGCTTCTATATACGGTGAATGTTCTGTTGGCGGTAATAAATAAAACCTGTGATCGACATATACATCATAGTGCTTATTAATGGTTGCAATAGCGTTATCGTAACTTACGTTTTGAGAGTCTGAGGATACAGTTTGATTTGCATGTATTGGTAGCTTTTCCCATGCCACAATGTTTTCGCGAAATAAGCTAATTGAACCAGCAAAAAATACGATGAATAACACGATAGATATAACAAGACCAATCCATGCGTGTGCGTTAGTTAATGATTTCAGAGTTTTATTATTCATTATTATTGACTCATCAAAAGAACAACGTTGAGTAAGCAAGAGGGAATAAGCACAAGGCTAATGTTTTTGGCTGCTTTGCGTGCTTTTTCAAATGCGTAACTCCACACCAGTACGCCTGCCCAAATAGGGAATGCCAACACCAAGCCTGAAATAAGTCTAACGTCTTCTGCTAACGGCAAAATCAAATTTAAATTGAGCACGATAGAAATGGATAGTAATAGACCAAAAAAGAAGCCAATCAGTGTTTTAGGCCACATAGCTCACCCCCGCTAATACCAATAGCGATGCCACAACGCTTGTATTGAAACGCCAAATGTTATTTGTATAAGTGCTTAAAATTGTATGGCTTACCAGCGCAAGCATTAATGCGACAAAGGCCGCCAGTAACGAAGATGTAAGCGCAAAAGACACAGAGAAAATAGCTACACCAATAAAGTAACCAATAACTAATAAAAAATTGGCAATAGATTTATTCATTGGTTTACTGAGCAGTAGTTGTTTTTCACTGCCTAAGTAACAGGCTAGGCATCCAAGCCAGATTGGGATAATTGCTAAAAAGCTCATTATAATGTAAATGATATTGATTTTTATTCGATCTTAATTGTGTTTTTTATTTGTCGCAACATTTGTTATTCGAAAAATGTAAAAAATTATTAAAATCAAATGCATTAGTTAAAAGTTGATTTAAACGATGGGAGCGTAATGGTGACTTTTACAAAGCACTTATTATGAAATGCGAGATGGGTTGGTTGGTAGGAGTACGGTTGGCGTATTTTTCACTTTAATCTCAAATAGACATCTAAACATCTAGAGCTTGATATTTCTGGCTATCCGTTCATAATTAGCGTCAGGTTAAACCCAATTTACCATAGTAATAAGGATTAAATGATGCCAATCACAGTGCGCGATCAATTGCCCGCTATTAATACATTAAGGCAAGAAAATGTGTTTGTAATGCCACAAAGCCGCGCGCAAACACAAGAGATCCGCCCAATGCGATTAGCCATTTTAAACCTGATGCCAAACAAGGTTGAGACTGAAGTACAGTTTATTCGTTTATTGGCTAATTCGCCGCTGCAGGTAAATGTGGAGTTACTGCGTTTAGATACTCACCGTAGCAAAAATACCTCTGAGCAACATCTTGATATGTTCTATAAGTATTTCTCAGAAGTTAAAAACGAAAACTACGATGCCATGATTGTGACTGGCGCGCCTTTGGCACACCTAGAATATAGCGATGTTGCGTATTGGCAAGAGTTGAAAGAGATTTTCGACTGGGCTGAGCAACATGTTACTTCTACCTTATTTTCGTGCTGGGCCGCTCACGCAGGGCTATTTCATCACTATGGATTAAAGCGAAAACTTAAAGCGAAAAAGCTCTGTGGTGTGTTTGAACATCAACGCTATTTTGAACACGCAGCGCTAACACGCGGTTTTGACGATGAATTCTTAGTGCCGCATTCGCGCTATGGTCATATTAATGAAGCTGATATTGCAAACCACAGCCAGCTTGAAGTCATTGCCGGATCGCCAGAGGTCGGTGCGTTTTTAATTAAGAATAAATCCGGTTCGCAGGTGTATTTAACTGGTCACCCAGAATACGATGCCGATACTTTGAATAAAGAGTATTTACGCGACCGAGAAAAAGATCAGAATGCGCCTAAGCCAAATAATTATTTTCCTAATGATGATGCCAGCGCCAAACCAAGTAAAACTTGGCAGAGCCACGCCTTTTTATTATTTTCAAATTGGTTAAACTACTACGTTTATCAAACCACGCCATACGATATTAATTTAGTCAGCCAAGACGTAAGGACTAACAACTATGCCGAATAAATCACAGCAATTAACCGCTGCATTAAAAGCGCGTATTCATATTCTTGATGGTGCAATGGGCACCATGATCCAGAAATACAAACTGGAAGAAGAAGATTACCGCGGTGAACGCTTTGCAAATTGGCATGTGTTGGTCAAAGGCAATAATGACTTACTCAGTTTAACCCAGCCACAGATCATTGAACAAATTCACCGTGAATACCTTGCGGCAGGCGCTGATATTATTGAAACCAATACCTTTAACGCGACTACTATTTCAATGGAAGACTATGAAATGGCAAGCTTAAGCCGTGAAATCAATCTTGAATCGGCAAAATTGGCGCGTAAAGTGTGTGATGAATTTGAAGCACAAGATCCAACAAAACCGCGCTATGTAGCCGGTGTGCTTGGTCCAACATCAAAAACCTGTTCTATTTCGCCAGATGTAAACGACCCTGGTTTTAGAAACGTTACCTTTGATGCCCTTGTTGAAGCCTACATTGAATCAACACTGGCATTGATTGAAGGTGGCGCGGATTTAATTCTGATTGAGACTATTTTCGATACGCTTAATTCAAAAGCAGCGGCTTTTGCAGTAGAAGAAGCGTTTGAGCACGCAGGTGTTACTTTACCCGTAATGATTTCAGGCACCATTACTGATGCATCTGGCCGAACTTTATCAGGCCAAACAACCGAGGCATTCTACAATTCTATTCGTCATATTAAGCCTATTTCGATTGGCCTTAACTGTGCCCTTGGGCCAGATTTACTACGCCAATATGTAGAAGAGTTATCGCGTGTGTGTGAAACCTTTGTATCGGTTCACCCCAACGCAGGCTTACCGAACGAATTTGGTGAGTACGATTTAGAAGCGGACGAAATGGCAAAAGAAATTATTGATTGGGCAGAGTCGGGCTTTATTAATATTGTTGGTGGCTGTTGTGGCACAACGCCTGAGCATATTAATGCCATGTATCAAGGCACAAAAAATGTAGCACCGCGCCAACTACCCGAAATTGAAGTGCGCATGCGCTTAGCTGGCCTTGAAGCCTGTAATTTAAACTAGGAGCAAACATGACAAGCAGTACAGCAGTATTTACCAATGTTGGTGAACGTACCAATGTTACGGGTTCAGCTCGTTTTAAACGTTTAATCCTAGAAGAAGATTACGAAACCGCACTCGAGGTTGCCCGTGAACAAGTAGAAAACGGCGCGCAAATTATCGATATCAACATGGATGAAGCCATGTTGGACTCAAAAGCGGCAATGGTACGTTTTTTAAATCTAATTGCGTCAGAGCCAGACATCTCTCGCGTGCCGATTATGGTCGACTCATCGAAGTGGGATGTCATTGAAGCAGGCTTAAAATGCATTCAAGGTAAGGCAATCGTTAACTCGATTTCACTTAAAGAAGGTGAAGAGCCGTTTATTCAACAAGCTAAAATCATTAAGCGTTTTGGTGCCGCTGCGGTTGTCATGGCTTTTGATGAAACAGGTCAAGCAGAAACGGCCGATCGTAAGTTTGAAATTTGTCAGCGTTCGTACCGTATTCTAGTTGACCAATTAGGTTTTCCGCCTGAAGACATTATTTTTGACCCGAATATCTTTGCGGTAGCTACGGGTATTGAAGAACACGACAACTACGCCGTTGAGTTTATTGAAGGTACGCGCCGCATTAAACAAAATTTACCGCACTGTAAAGTGTCGGGCGGTGTCTCAAATGTATCCTTCTCATTTCGTGGTAATAACCCGGTGCGTGAAGCCATTCACTCGGTGTTTTTATATCACGCGATTAAAGCGGGTATGGATATGGGTATCGTTAATGCCGGTCAGCTTGCGGTTTACGATGATATTCCAAAAGAACTGCGCGATGCAGTTGAAGACGTAGTATTAAATACCGACCCTGAAGCAGGTGAGCGCTTAGTTGAACTTGCGCCTAAATACTCAGGGCAAGGCGTTGAAGCGAAAAAAGAAGATTTAGAATGGCGCAGCTGGTCTGTTGCAAAACGTTTAGAGCATGCCCTTGTTAAAGGTATTACCGAATTTATTGACGAAGATACCGAAGAGGCACGCCAGCAAGCTGATAAACCAATTCAAGTAATTGAAGGTCCATTAATGGACGGTATGAATGTCGTCGGCGACTTGTTTGGTGCTGGTAAAATGTTCTTACCGCAGGTTGTTAAATCGGCGCGGGTAATGAAGCGCGCGGTTGCCTATCTAGACCCGTTTATTGAAGCGGAAAAAGAAGAGGGCGCATCCAACGGAAAAATCCTAATGGCTACCGTGAAAGGTGATGTACACGACATTGGTAAAAACATTGTGGGGGTTGTACTGCAATGTAATAACTACGAAGTGATCGACCTTGGAGTAATGGTTCCTGCGGAAACCATTCTACGCACAGCGATTGAAGAGAAGGTCGATATTATTGGTCTTTCTGGCCTGATTACGCCATCGCTTGATGAAATGGTGCATGTGGCAAAAGAAATGACGCGCCAAGGGTTTGATATTCCTTTATTAATTGGCGGTGCAACCACATCAAAAGCGCATACGGCGGTTAAAATTGAGCCGGAATATGACAAAGGTGTGGTGTATGTAAATAATGCTTCGCGTGCGGTTGGTGTGGCCTCAAGTTTGTTAAGCAAAACGCAAAAGCCTGAGTTTTTAGCAAAAACCACTACTGAGTATGAAAAAGTACGCGAACAACAAGCGCGAAAACGTCCTCGCTCTAAGCCAATAACACTTGAAGCAGCTCGCGCTAACAGTGCACCAATCGACTTCAAAAACTACACGCCACCGGTGCCAAAAAAACTTGGTGTGACAGAGTTTAAAGATGTTTCGATTGAGACATTGCGCGAGTATATCGACTGGACGCCATTTTTTATGACCTGGTCGCTTGCTGGTAAATACCCGCGCATTTTAGAAGATGAAATTGTGGGCGAAGAGGCAAAGCAGCTATTTAAAGATGCTAACGAGATGCTCGATGATTTAGCATCATCAAACAAGCTGCAACCGTTAGGCGTTATGGGTATATTCCCAGCTAACCGTGTTGAAGATGATATTGAAATCTACAGCGATGAATCGCGTAGCGACGTGCTTGTAACAAGTTGTCAGTTACGTCAGCAAACTGAGAAGAAGGATTTCCCGAATTACTGTTTAGCAGATTATATCGCACCAAAAGGTACACCAGATTACTTTGGTGCATTTGCGGTAACCGGTGGGTTAGAAGAAGACGATTTAGCGGATGTATTTGAGCAGCAGCAAGATGACTATAACAAGATTATGGTAAAAGCCGTTGCCGACCGTTTAGCTGAAGCCTTTGCTGAATATTTGCATGAGCGCGTGCGTAAAGAAATCTGGGGTTTTGCAGCCGATGAAAACTTATCGAACGATGAGCTTATTCGCGAAAACTACCAAGGTATTCGTCCGGCTCCTGGTTACCCTGCGTGCCCAGAGCATACTGAAAAGCAAAAAATTTGGCAGTTACTTGATGTAGAAAATCGCATCGGTATGAAGCTGACTAGCTCTTATGCGATGTGGCCGGGCGCGGCAGTTTCGGGTTGGTATTTTTCTCACCCAGAGTCGAAATATTTTGCCGTTGCACAAATTCAGCAAGATCAGCTAGAAGATTATGCCAAGCGTCAAGCAATGAATTTACAAGAAGCCGAACGTTGGCTGGGACCTAACTTGTAAAAGTCAAAGGGAGATTTATATCTCCCTTTTCTTTTGCTAATGATTAACAGCATTTAGCGGCATTTATCCGTTGCCTGTGCTGTTCTGCATCTAGTGATTTGCCTGCATTATCAACTCACAATTAATTGGCGTTAGTTTTTCGCGTTTAAATTCGCTTTTGTCGTGTTCTTTGATAATACTTGAATAATGATCGAATCTGTTTTTGGTGTGATGATAAGACTTTTTAAGTACTTGATGTTCTGCATCATTTTATTTAGTAGCTCGGTACGTGCTGAGTTAAATATTTTATTTGTAAACCCGTCTATCCCCAATGAGCCTTTTTGGCAAAGTGTTGAAGAAATAGCGCAATCAGCAGCGCTGCAACTCGGCACAAAAATGCAGGTGATTTATGGCGGTGGTAATCGTATTGTTCAATTAGAAGCGTTAAAACATTATTTAGCGAAAAACCCCAAACCAGATTACGCAGTGATTTTAAATTATCCCGGCGGTTCTACTGCGAGCATTTCATTGCTGGAATCGCAGCAGATTAAGTTTGTTACTTTAGAGCAAACCATTTTTGGTGAAGAACGGGAAAAAATAGGAATAGCTGGGCAAAAATATAAGCATTGGCTTGGTGAAATTTATTTTGATAATCATACCGCAGGAGGCCAACTTGCAAAAGCGCTACAACATTTAAAACAGGCGCAAATACCTAAGCAAGAAACGCATGTAGTGGCTATCAATGGTCACTATGGCAGTGAGTCACAGGCGCGGTTTAATGGCATGCGAGAGTATTTCGAGGGCAATGAAGGGGTTGTTTATCAAGCTGTGCATGCAGGGTGGTCTGAGCAGGTTGCGTTTAATCAAAGCAAGGCACTATTAGCGCGCTTTCCTAAAGTTAATATTATTTGGGCCGCGTCTGATTTGATGGCACTTGGCGCCAGTAAAGCAGCGGTAGAATCGGGTCGTATTCCCAATAAAGATATTTTTATTGGCGGTTTTGACTGGTTACCTCGCGCAATTCAAGCCGTTGAAAAACAGTCAATAAGTGCGTCAATTGGTGGTCATAAAGTAATGGGCGCGTGGGCAGTTATTAGCCTGTTACTTTACGACAATGGACTCGATATTTTTGCCCAACAAAAAAATAAAAAGCTAACTTTTAACCTTGATGTGATCACTAAGCAAAATGTTGCACATTTTAAATCCCATAAAGTTAAAATTAATTGGGCCGAATACGACTTTAAAGCACTTAAAGAAAAAGTGGCATTAAGCCGCTCGATTGCAGGGCTTAGCCCATTAAATCCTAACTAGCTAAAACTTGAAGTTAAGCTGATTGCGGAAGCCTTAAATTAACTTGCTAACTGCTTTTCAGCCAGGTTCAGTTCCATCGTTGCTTTTAATAAGCGGTAAAGATTAATTGATGCATCAATTTCTTCTTTACGGTTGGTTAAACTTTCAATATTTAAACCTAGTGGTACATCTAAATGAGCACAGCTTTGTAAAATAAGGTTTAGATTTTCACGGCAAATGCGTACTGATTCATTAAGCGATTGCTCAGAATCTAAAATACGCCACTTAGTGGCTTCTGGCACAGAAATGCCAAGCCATTGCATA
The DNA here is from genome assembly GCF_044005875.1 of Pseudoalteromonas sp. XMcav1-K. NCBI lineage: Bacteria > Pseudomonadati > Pseudomonadota > Gammaproteobacteria > Alteromonadales > Pseudoalteromonadaceae > Pseudoalteromonas > Pseudoalteromonas sp. XMcav1-K. The sequence goes on from NZ_JBIPJE010000033.1 coordinate 53,469, forward strand.
AACTCTAATGTTTTCTCACTGCCGCAAGGCGTAAAAGTTAAGATAATACGGTTAGGTGTTAAACCTTGCTGTTTACAACTGCGGGCATAGCTAGTGATTAAGTCGATTGTTGCCTGTGCATCATATACCGCTTGCGAGATAAAATACTCACAACCTTGCGCTGTTTTTTCTAACAGACGTTCATGCTCATTGCGTTTTGATGCATGACGCTCAGCGATGGTAACACCACCTAAGAAAAACTTATTTTGATGCTCACTTAATGTGTTATAGGCGTTTGGTAAGCTTAATTTAATCTCACCTTCAGACGATGGGCTACCCACCAAAACAAGGTTGTTAAGCGCATATTTTTCTTTGGTTTCTGTTAGCCAGTCATTAAATTCTTCAACACCGCGCTGCGCGACACTTTTATAGGTAATTACATCTAATTCTGATAAATTACTTAACAGCAGGCTGTATTCACGCGGGTCTACAGTATGCTTAAACGGAAAAGGGCGTGGTACGCTGGTACGGCTGCTTTCATCTTGAATGTCGTAAATGACTAATCCGTCATATTCAATCTCATGTAAACGACCTAATAATTTATTGGCAATTTCTGTCACTTTATCTTTTTCAGTACCCATTTTTGGTGGCGTAGTACCAATCAAATAAACGCCTTGTGTTGGGTCTTGAATTTTCTGTTGTAAAGATAAAGCCATTGTTCCGTACCATAAATAATGTCGATACAGTAACTATAGCAGCCTTTTAGACGTCTAAATAGCTAAAATTCAAAATTGCGACTGAAAAAAATTGAAATAGAACTTGAGGGAAATTCATAGTGTGAAGGTTTCAGGTTTCAGGTCTCAGATGTCGCACTCAAACCTTAATTCTGAGTTCTGAACCCTTATCCCTTCAGTCTGAAATTTAATGTTGCAAAACATTTACACCCATTTACCGCAATTACTCGCTTAACATTGCGAACATCGCCATAATTACCCAGTTTAGAAAAAATTCTATAGAAAAATAATCCAAACCAAGGGAAACAGTATGAAACTTAAATTGGTTGCAGCAAGTGTAGCAATTGCACTATCACTTGCTGGTTGTAATAGCACAACATCATCAAATAATGCACAAGCTACCACGTCGGTAAAAGCTGAAAACAAAGTTTTCGCACAAGATTACGTGCTAGAAGAGCTAGATAACGGCCTTCGTGTTATGGTGGTTAAAACAGATTACCCAGATGTAGTGTCACTGCAAATTCCAGTATCAGTAGGCTCACGCAACGAAGTTGAAGCTGGTAAAACAGGTTTTGCGCACTTCTTTGAACATATGATGTTTAAAGGCTCTGAGAAATTCCCGCAAGATGTTTACTCAGACATTCTTAAAAATTCAGGTGTAGATAACCGCGCTTACACCACAAACGATTACACTAACTATCACCTTAATTTCTCAAAACAGCATTTAGAAACTGTGCTTGAAATTAAAGGCGATATTTTCCAAAACCTTAAATATTCTGAGTCGCAATTTAGAACAGAAGCACTAACAGTTAAAGGTGAATACCTTAAAAACAATGCTAACCCAATCCGTCAGCTATTAAGTGCAGTGCGCAATGAGGCGTTTGAAAAGCATACTTACAAACACACCACTATGGGCTTTTTTGAAGACATCGAAAAAATGCCAGATCAAATGGCTTACGGTGAAGAATTCTTTAAAAAGTTTTATAAGCCTGAGTATGTATCGCTTATTATTACCGGTGATGTAGACCCGAACGATACCATTGAACTGGTTAAAAAGCATTGGGGTAACTGGCAGCGTGGCGATTATGTTGCTGATATTCCAGTAGAGCCAAAGCAAACAGCGGCAAAATACCTTCATAAAGAAAGTGAAGGTTTACCGGGTCACTGGTTACTTGTTTCTTACAAAGGCCCTGCGTGGCAGCCAACGGAAAAAGATCGTGCTGCGGTAGATTTAATCTCGCAATTATATTTCTCAAATAACTCAGCGCTTTACCAAGAGTTAGTTGTTGAGAAACAGCTTGCTAGCCAAATGTTTACTTACAACCCAGAAACTAAAGATCCGGGTTTATTACACGTATTTGTAAAAGTTGAAAAAGAAGAAGATTTAGCAAAAGCACGTGATGCGATTAATCGTACTTATGCAAAAGCGCGTACTGAGTTAGTTGATGCTGATAAGCTTGCTAACTTAAAGTCTAACCTAAAGTACAGCTTTGTTAATGGCTTAGATTCATCACAAGCAATTGCATCAACACTTGCTAGCTATATGCATTTTGAGCGAGATCCAGAAGTGATTAATCAGCTTTACGCGACGGCAGATAGCATTTCAGCTGAAGATATTCGTGAAATTGCCAATAAATACTTTATCGATTCGGGTCGTACAACGGTGACTATGTCGGCACTTAAATCGGTTAAAGGTTTTGAACAAGAGGTTGACTTAAACGGTGTTGTTGCCGAAATGAGCAAACCGCAAGGCGATGCGAAATTCTCTGTACTTGATATGCGTAGCAGCTCACCGCTAGTTGACGTAAACCTATTATTCTACACAGGTGCAGCAGCTGATCCTGAAGGTAAAAAAGGCCTTGCAGCAATCACTGCTAACATGATTGCACGCGGTGGCTCTGAGTCGCGCTCTTATAAAGAAATTCAAAAAGCGCTTTACCCAATAGCTGGTAGCTTTGGTGTACAAATTGATAAAGAAATGGTGTCATTCCGTGGCCGTGTTAATAAAGACAAGGTAGACGAGTGGTACAAAATTGTTAGTGACCAACTACTTAACCCAGGTTGGCGTGAAGATGACTTTAAGCGTTTAAAGAAAGAGCAGCTAGATGGCATTAAAGCAGGCTTAAAAGCATCTAACGATGAAGAACTTGGCAAAGAAGTGTTATACAGCAAGCTTTACCAAGGCCACGCTTATGAAAGCTACAACTATGGTGATATTTCTGATTTAGAAGCACTTACACTTGAAGACTTAAAAGCATTTTATAAAGCTGAATTTACGCAAGCTAAATTAAATGTCGGTATTTCAGGTGCCATGTCAGATGCAGCAAAAGCAAAACTGCTTAAAGACTTAAGCACGCTTCCTGAAGGCAGTGAAAAGCGCTTAACAATTGCTGATGCGCCTAAGTTGGAAGGTCGACATGCAACCATCGTAGAAAAGCCAGCTAAATCAACAGCGGTGAGTTTTGGTTTCCCGATTGATACGATTCGTAGCGATAAAGATTGGGCGGCACTTTGGTTAATGCGTTCTTACTTTGGTGAACACCGTAACTCAAACAGCTTCTTATATCAGCGTATTCGCCAAATTCGTGGTATGAACTACGGTGATTACGCGTATATTGAGTACTTCCCGCGTGGTATGTACCAAACTAAACCAGATGCTAACTTGGGACGCTCTGAGCAGATTTTCCAAATTTGGTTGCGCCCACTACGCTCTAATAATGATGCACACTTTGCAACACGTGTTGCGCAATACGAGCTTGATAAGCTAATTGAAAATGGCATGAGCAAAGAAGATTTCGAATCAACTCGTAACTTCTTAACTAACTTTGTGCCGCAAATGGTTGCAAGCCAAGATCGCCAGCTAGGTTATGCACTTGATAGCAAGTTCTACAATACCGATGAGTTTGTTGCTTATGTGCGCAAGCAGCTTGCGAGCTTAACCGTTGAAGATGTAAATCGTGTTATTCGTGACAACCTGCAAAATAAAAACATTCACTATGTGTTTATTACCGGTGATGCAAAAGACATGAAAGCGCGTTTAGCAAACGAAACGGTTTCTCCGCTTAAATACAATGCTGAAAAACCAAAATCACTTACCGATGAAGATAAGGTAATTGAAAGCTACAAGCTAGCTATCGATAAAGCTAACATCGAAGTGATGGATGTAAAAAACGTATTTAAATAAACGTTTTTTACACGGTAAACAGCCCGCCAATTGGCGGGCTTCTTTATGCTTAATTTGAAATATTACAAACATAATCAAGCAATAAAAAACACTAAGCGCACCTGCTTAACGTTGGCGTAATTACAAAAAGATGCTGGATAATTAAGCACTTCAATGAAATAATCACGTTGCTAAAATGAACACAAAACATAAAGGACTAAACAATGTTAAAAAAAATAGCGCTAATCGCAGTAGTAACCCTTTCACTCGCTGCATGTAAAACCATTCCTGTAACTGACTACAATCAACAAGTAAATGCGTCAAACATGACTAAAGAGTCAGTTGAAAAGGCAATTTTAAGCGGTTGCCAGCAGCGTCAGTGGGCATGTAAAGTTGAAAGCGATGGCGTAATTGCAGGTTTACTTAATTGGCGTGGTACGCAAGTTAAAGTAGGCATTCATTACGATGCAAAGACGTACACGATTAAGTACCGCGATTCACTTAACTTGAAATATGATGGTGATAGCATTCACAAAAAATACGGTAAGTGGGTAAATAACCTTATTCGTACAATTGATTCACAGCTGTTCACAATGTAATTCGCGTATGCTAGTTCATCAACTAGCATACTAGCGACTGCTAAATTACGCGCACTCTACGCAAATTTCAAAATTTACCGAACGCGCTAAAAAGCAGGCTTCATGAGCTTGGTGGTGTAACTCTGCCAAGCTTTTTTTATGTGTAATCGATTCATCTGCCAATATCACCTCGGGTTTTAATGTCACACCGGTAATACATAGTTTGCCATTATTATTTTTAGCAAGTTTGCCAATTGCGTTATCGGTGTAACGCTCAATCACAATGCCTTGTTCTGCGGCAAAGTGCAGAAAAAACAACATATGACAACTTGCCAGTGATGCAACAAAGGCTTCTTCAGGGTCAACAAACTCAGGGTTTGAAAAAGGCGAGGGCACGACCATTGGCGATGGTGATGCAGGCATTGAAAAACCGCCATCAAAATGCCACTGGTGAACACGGTTGTAACGTCCATCGGTAAACATCTCATCTGGCGCTTTTTGCCATTCAATTTGTGCACTGTGCTGCGACATCTTATTTCCTAATTTAAAACGGGTTTAAACTAATTTTGCTTGTTATCTGTTGTTAAAGAAAGTGATAATATTTTCAAGTGATATGAATGAAATTTGAATCGTAAATAGTGATCAGCAGTCAGTTAACCAATCTACACACCTTTGTTGTCGTCGCTGAGCAGCTTAATTTTAGTCGTGCCAGTGATTTATAGCACCTTACGCCAAGTGCAGTAAGTCATCAAATGAAGCAGTTAGAAACGCATTTAGATGTGAAGTTGTTGATTCGCAAATCAAAAGGTGTGGCACTTACCTGCGAAGCTAAGCAGCTTTATAGCTCAGTTAAAAAAGCCTTTTCAGAAATAGAGTTTGGTATTGAGAAAGCGCAAGCACCTAAAGTAAAAAAGCTGGTTATAGCGGCGATCCCGAGTGTTGTTTCTTGTGTATTGGTGAATAAATTAGCCGAACTGCAAGCTTTGCTACCCAACTATCAAATACATTTTATTAGCCAGCATCAAATCGTAAATTTTGAGCAGCAAAATATAGACTGTCATATTCATTTTGGTAATGGCAAATATGCGAATGCGGTTGCTGAAAAACTGGCAAATGAAGTGGTTTATCCGGTATGTGCGCCAAATGTTTATGAAATGCAGCATGAATTGCCTTTGATTCATTATGCTGCAGGAATGGAAGACAAGCCCGGTGGTATAAGCTGGCAACATTGGCAAAAGCACTTTAATCTTCCCATGCAATCACCCTGTTTGGTTTTTGATGAGGTGGGGCTTGCATTAAGTGCAGCGCAGCATGAGCAGGGTAAGACATTGGCTTGGCATCAATTAGCGAAACATGCGATATCTCAAAACCAACTGGAGCGTATTGGCAGTGAGCAAATAACACTGCCTTTTAGCTATTATTTTGTTACTCATAAAGATTTCAGTGAGCGCGATGAACTTAAACTGCTTTTTACTTGGTTAGAACGGTTATTTTGCCTTTAACTCGCTTTTAAATTGGTTTGTAAGTTACCTTTTTGTTTTAACTTATAAACTGTTAACCATGTAATTGTGATAAGTAAAATCGGTAAGGTAACAAGGTTTAAAGTCTGCCAACCTACGGTTGCTTCTAACCAACCTGCACTTAATGCAGAGAGGGTTACCATGCTAAACACTAAAAATTCATTGGTGGCTTGGGCTTTTGCGCGCTCTTGCGGTTGGTAAGTTTGGCTTACCATTTGAGTCGCACTGATAAACATAAAATTCCAACCTACACCCAGTAAAAAGAGCGCAGCTAAAAAGTGCCAATGACTTAAGCCAAATAGGTTCACAAAGCAGCAAAGGGCGATTAAAACAATTCCCGCATACATCATGGTGACCTGGCCAAATCGCTCTATTAATTTACCACTAAAAAATGACGGTAAAAACATGCCTAATACATGCCATTCAATCACCAGTGCCGACTGTGCTAAATCAAAGCCATGACGATGCATCGCCAGTGGCGTTGCTGTCATCAATAAGTTCATTACCGTGTAACTCACCATGGCAATAAACACTGCAGTCATAAACTTAGGCGCGCTAATAATGGCTTTTAATGGTCTGCTTTCACCATTATTTTGGCTATGTGGAACCTCATTAAATTTAACGAGCTGTAATAGCAGCAGCGCAATTGAATACAAAAACGCAAGGGCAATAAACGCATTGGCGTAGTTTAATGTTGGGTAGTGATGGTTTACCCATACTGCTAAATTAGGGCCGAGTATCGCGGCTACAACACCACTTGCCATCACTGTAGATATTGCCACAGCAGGTTTGTCACTGGCTTCAATTGCTGCAAAACGATACAGCGTAGCAAAGCCAATACCAATCCCAATTAAAAAAGTGGCGAAGCTAAATAACCAAAACTGGCTTGCCAATAAACTAAAAAAGCCAAGCACGGCGCCGCTAATGCCAATGCTATTGCCCAAACTAAAGCCCAGCTTTCGCCCTGTTTTCGCCATTATCAGCGACGCAGGAATTGTAGTAACTAGTAGCCCCAACATTTGCATGGCAACGGGAAAAGTAATAAATGTGGTACTCGGGCTTAGCGCTTTTCCAACAAGGGCTGAAATGGTCACAAGCAAAATATTACCGGTTGTGATAAGTCCTTGGCAAAAGGCTAAAAGTACAACATTTTTGTTCATATTTAGAGGCTGAGTTTGGTTATGAAGGGGACTATTTCTAGCACACATTTATCTAAAGGCAAATAAATCAGTCTAACAACTTATCTTTAATTACTTACTCAAGTTAACAAAAAGCGTTAAACTCGTTTAAAATTAAGCTATACAGCTAAAAGTAGTTAAAGTGATTGGTGTTGTTATGCGTCATACAATTTGGCAAGAATTACGTAAAGAAGCGGAAGCCTTAGTAAGAAAAGAGCCGTTATTGGCAAGTCACGTTTATTCGTGTGTACTTAACCATGAGTGCCTAGGGTCTGCATTAAGCTTTATTGTCGCTAATAAATTATCTGATGCGGTAGTCTCAGCTTTCACTTTCCGTGAGTTATTCGATCAAGCATTTGTTAATTGCGACACCATGCTTGATAACGTTGCGCACGATATTAAAGCGGTGCGTGATCGCGACCCTGCGGTTGATAACTACCTAACCGTGCTATTGAATCTAAAAGGCTTTCAGTCAATTCAAGTACATCGCTTAGCACACTGCCTATGGCGCCAAGACCGAAAAGAGCTCGCGCAATTTATTCAAAGCCGCAACTCAGAAGTGTTTGGTGTTGATATTCACCCTGCATGTAAAGTGGGTAAAGGCATTATGTTTGACCACGCAACTGGCATTGTAGTTGGCGAAACCGCCGTTATTGAAGATAACGTATCGATTCTGCAAGGGGTTACGTTAGGTGGTACAGGTAATGAACAAGGCGATCGTCACCCGAAAATCCGCCACGGCGTATTAATAGGTGCGGGAGCAAAAGTACTAGGTAACATTGATGTTGGTGAAGATGCGAAAATTGGCGCGGGCTCAGTCGTAATTGCTGATGTTGATGCGCATACTACTGTCGTCGGAGTGCCAGCTAAAGTGGTTGGCAAAACCACAACAGGTTGCCCTGCAGAAACCATGGATCAGTGTTTTGTTGCTGATATGTCTGAAGAGGCTGGTTGTTCACTGTCGAGTGCTGCACTGTAATATTGCTGCTCTAACTGTTTAATCACTCCACTTTCGGCCAGTGCTTTGACCGCGTTAGCGAATGCGCTGGCAACGCTTCTTTCATTTACCAAATAAGGTACGTTGTTGACCGACACAGCTTGCTCTGGCAAGTAGTTTGGGTTGAGCGACGATTCATAGTGCTTCGACTTTCTTGAAAACCCAAAATGCATTGGTTTTGCTAAATAACAGCAGTCGTGAATTTTAATCTGTGCATTTGGCTGCTGCGCTAGGTAATAATCAATCGACGCTTTGTTGTAAATAAAAAAGTCAGCCTGCTTTTTTTTCAATTACTTTGATTGCATCGGCGATACCTAAATCTTGCCCGTATCGCACCATTATATCTCGCTCTTCAATGGCCGACTTCCTGCCACCATAGGGCTTTAACAGTACTTTGTTTTCCAGTTGTTTTAAATTATCTATCTTGGCAACATCTCGGTGTGTGATCACCACGCTATGACTGGTGAGGCCATTTTCGAAAAAGTGAGTAAATTCACTGCGCGTCTGACTAAAGCCATAACCGGGATAAAAGTCGATGGCACCTTCGTTAAGCAGTTTAATAGTGCGTTTTTTTGGCGCGCGCTTTATGACTAACTTACAGTTAATATTTTGTGCAGCTCGTTGATATATGGCTTTGTAGAGCCCTTGATTGGATGGCATTGCGGCGATAAGTGGTAATCGTGCACTTGTGCGATAACCCATGGTTATTTCACAGCAAAACGCTGGTAAGCAAATAGTCATCAACACGATGAAAAAGGATATGCGATACATCAGGTTACACCAATCGATAACACTTATAATTTAAATAAAACACACTTATCGATAACACTCAAACAACTTCGATAATTTCATATTCAGTTGCTTGCCAGTCAAAGCTAACAATATCGTCAATCGATTGCTTTAGCAGCTTTTTAGCTATGGGGGCACTTGGTGTAACAATTTGAATATCAACATTATTTAGAGTGACTTTATTACCACCTGCAACGGCTAAAATATAAACCCATAACACATTTTCATCGTCACAATTTTCGAGCTTAATTAAATGGCCTAGTTGTATTTTCTGATTGCTAATTGGCTCTATCGATTCTTTAAGTACCTGAATTTCTTGCCTAAGCGCTTCAATGCGTTTACTTTGCCCTTCAGCTAAGTAAGCCATCTCGATGCCGAGGCTGTCGTATTGGGTTTCGGCCTTACTTTGCTCGTGAGTGGCATCTTGATGTGCGTGTTTTGCCGATTGCACTGCAACCGACAAGCTCGCCTCAAGTTGCTCAATAAGAGCCTGTTTGATAATTGATTTATTGATCATTGTTAGCATTTACATGTGAGACTTTACTGGTAACAGTGCCATCGGCAAATTGCGTAACAATGCTGTCGCCTTCGGCAATTTGAGAGACAGAGGTGACCACGCTAGAATCTTTTTGCGTCATAGAGTAGCCGCGCGCTAATACCGCAAGCGGGCTGGTGGCATTGAGTTTTGCCGCCAATACCGCAAGTTGTTTTTCTGCAGACTCTAATTGTTTTGCTTGACTGCTTTGAAGCCTGCTAACCAGATTATGCAACTGTTGCTGCGCGTGACTTAATCGCTTTTCAGGTGTGGTTTTTTCGAGTTTATTTTGCAATGTATGTTGCGTATATTTTGCTTGCTCTAATTTTCGTTGGATACTGTTGAGTAAGCGCATTTCAAGCTCATCTCGTAACTGAGACTGCTGATTTAATTGGTTACTAGGGTGGTAACGCAGCAAACGCTGTTCCAGTACTTGGTAGCTGTGGGCAGCATTTTGCAGGCGCTTTGTCATAAAGTGGTGCAATCGATTTTGTAGCACATCGATGTTTTGCACTAAGTGATTTTTATCTGGACTGACAATTTCGGCCGCTTGCGATGGTGTTGCTGCACGTAAGTCTGCAACATAATCTGAAATAGTGGTATCAATTTCATGACCAACAGCACTTACTATAGGCAGCTGAGACGCGAAAATAGCGCGCGCGAGCGTTTCGTGGTTAAAGCACCATAAATCTTCCATTGAGCCGCCGCCGCGTCCAAGAATAATGACATCCACTTCATTGCGCTGATTAGCGAGCTGTAATTGTTCAATAAGTTGCAGATGCGCTTCATTTCCTTGCACCAATGCTGGGTAAATTACTACCTCTAGTTGCGGCGCACGCTTTTCCAATACGGTGAGAATATCTTTAATTGCTGCGCCAGTAGGTGAGGTAATAACCCCTAAACGGCGAATATTGTTGGGCAAAGGCTTTTTAAATTCACTGGCAAATAAGCCTTCGCCAGCAAGTTGCATTTTAAGCGCGTCAAACTGTTGTTTTAACTGACCTTCACCTGCAGGCTCGATGTGCTCCACAATAAGCTGATAATCGCCGCGAGGTTCGTAAAGTGATACGCGAGCACGCACCAGTACTTGGTCGCCATTTTTTGGTTTAAATGTGGCACTTCTATTATTACCCCGCCACATGGCTGCGCGAATTTGTGCGTTATCGTCTTTTAAACTGAAATACCAATGGCCTGAACTCGGCGAAATAAAATTAGATATTTCACCTGTGAGTTGCAATGAAAAGAAATTTTGTTCGAGTAAGTAGCGTATCTCTTTATTGAGCAAGGAAACGGTATAAACTTTTTGTATCTGATTTTGCAACATAACAGTATGATTTAGCGCTGAATGGAAAATATTCTACCACAAAACATTAAATTTTATTTTACTAGAATGAAATTCGCTGATAAAATCCACCCGCAACTCCCTACACCCACAGATATCATGAGAAGTTGCAAATGCTTAGGATCGCTAAAGAAGCTTTAACCTTTGATGACGTACTATTAGTACCAGGCCACTCAACTGTATTACCACATACAGCTAACCTTAAAACTCGTCTAACGAAAACAATTGAACTAAATCTGCCAATCGTTTCTGCATCTATGGATACAGTTACTGAAGCGCGTTTAGCGATTGCGTTAGCGCAAGAAGGTGGTCTTGGTTTCATTCACAAGAACATGACAATTGCAGAGCAAGCTGCCAATGTACGTAAAGTTAAAACGTATGAGGCGGGCATTGTTTCTCACCCAGTTACTGTTACTGCAGACCTGACAATTGCCGGTGCACTTCAATTAGCACACGATAAAGGTTTCTCAGGTTTCCCTGTTGTTGATGCTGAAAACAACCTAGTTGGTATTGTTACAAGCCGCGATATGCGTTTTGAAACAAAACTAGACCAACCTGTTTCAACAGTAATGACTAAGAAAGAGCAGCTGGTAACAGTAAAAGAAGGCGCAGATCGTGAAACGATTTTAGGCCTAATGCACGAGCACCGTATCGAAAAAATCTTAGTTGTTAATGATGACTTTAAACTTAAAGGCATGATTACTGTTAAGGATTACCAAAAAGCACAAGATAAACCAAATGCATGTAAAGACGAACAAGGTCGTTTACGTGTAGGTGCGGCTGTTGGTGTTGGCGCAGGCACAGATGAGCGTATTGCTGCATTAGTTGAAGCGGGTGTTGATATTCTGCTTATCGATACTTCTCACGGTCACTCACAAGGTGTTATCGACCGCGTAAAAGCAACCCGTGAAGCATTCCCAGATTTACAAATCGTTGCAGGTAACGTAGCAACAGCTGAAGGCGCAGTAGCACTTGCTGATGCTGGTGCAAACGCTGTTAAAGTAGGTATTGGTCCAGGTTCAATTTGTACTACGCGTATCGTAACAGGTTGTGGTGTTCCGCAAATTACTGCAATTTCAGATGCCGTTGAAGGCTTAAAAGGCCGTGATATTCCGGTTATTGCTGACGGTGGTATTCGTTTCTCTGGTGATATTGCGAAAGCACTTGTTGCGGGGGCATCACTGGTGATGGTTGGTTCTATGCTAGCTGGTACGGAAGAAGCACCAGGTGAAGTTGAGCTTTATCAAGGCCGTTACTACAAATCTTACCGTGGTATGGGCAGCTTAGGTGCAATGAACCAAAAAGAAGGTTCATCTGACCGTTACTTCCAAGATGCTAAATCAGAAGAGAAGCTAGTACCTGAAGGTATTGAAGGTCGCGTAGCGTATAAAGGTCCTATTGCTAACATTATTCACCAACAGGTTGGTGGTATTCGCAGCGCTATGGGTCTTACTGGTTGTGCAACAATTGAAGAGCTTAATACTAAGCCGCAATTTGTACGTGTTACCGCTGCAGGTATGGGTGAATCGCACGTTCACGACGTACAAATCACAAAAGAAGCTCCTAACTACCGTTTAGGGTAATTCGCGCTTTTATTTATCGATAAGGCTAGCTTTTTGCTAGCCTTAGTTAATTGTATCCCGATTGAAATTGCCGTTTTCAATCGAGTTGTTGGATTTTTAGAAAGAGACAACTAATGAGCAAAAATATTCATGATTCTCGCGTACTGATTTTAGATTTCGGTTCGCAATACACTCAGCTTATCGCCCGCCGCATTCGTGAAATCGGTGTTTACTGTGAACTATGGGCATGGGATGTAACCGAAGAGCAAATTCGCGAATTTAACCCGCAAGGTATTATTTTATCGGGTGGCCCTGAGTCAACGACCGAAGAAAATAGTCCACGCGCGCCTGAGTATGTATTTAATGCTGGCGTACCGGTACTTGGTATTTGTTACGGCATGCAAACAATGGCAATGCAACTTGGTGGTCAAGTACACAGCTCAGATAAAAAAGAGTTTGGTTACGCGAAAGTTGAAAAAGTAGGTAACTGTGCGCTATTTGATGCAATTGAAGATCACATCGAAGATGGCATTGGCAAACTTGACGTTTGGATGAGCCACGGCGACAAGGTTATTGAAATTCCTGAAACGTTTGTAACATCAGCTAAAACAGATACTTGCCCACATGCAGCGATGTCTTGGGAAGAGAAAAAATTCTACGGTGTACAATTCCACCCAGAAGTAACGCATACGCATCAAGGTCAGCGTTTGCTTGAGCGTTTCGTAATTGATATTTGTGGCTGTGAAAAGTTATGGACACCAGCATCAATTATTGAAGATGCGGTTGCGCGTATTAAAGAAAAAGTAGGCGATGACGAAGTTATTCTTGGCCTATCAGGTGGTGTTGATTCATCAGTTGTGGCGATGCTTATTCACCGTGCGATCGGTGACAAGCTTACGTGTGTATTTGTTGATAACGGTTTACTTCGTTTAAATGAAGGTCAGCAAGTAATGGATATGTTTGGCGATAAATTTGGCCTTAACATTATCAAAGTAGACGCTGAAGATCGTTTCCTAGCAAACCTTGCAGGAATTGATGAGCCAGAAGCTAAGCGCAAGTCAATTGGCCACACGTTCATTGAAGTATTCGATGAAGAAGCTGGCAAACGTCAAAATGCTAAATGGTTAGCGCAAGGTACAATTTACCCAGACGTAATTGAATCTGCGGCATCAGCTACGGGTAAAGCGCACGTAATCAAATCTCACCATAACGTAGGTGGTTTACCTGAAGATATGGAAATGGGCCTTGTTGAGCCACTGCGTGAACTATTTAAAGACGAAGTACGTAAAATTGGTCTTGAATTGGGTCTGCCATACGACATGCTTTACCGTCACCCATTCCCAGGTCCAGGCTTAGGTGTTCGTGTTCTTGGTGAAATTAAGAAAGAATACTGTGACTTACTACGTCGTGCTGATGCGATCTTTATTGAAGAGCTACACAAAGCGGATCTTTACCATAAAGTGTCACAAGCATTCACCGTTTTCCTACCGGTTAAGTCTGTAGGTGTAATGGGTGATGCGCGTAAATATGATTGGGTTGTATCACTTCGTTGTGTTGAAACTATCGACTTTATGACAGCGCGTTGGTCACACTTACCGTATGATTTCTTAGGTTTAGTATCGAACCGTATTATCAACGAAATCGATGGTATTTCGCGTGTGGTTTACGATATTTCTGGTAAGCCGCCAGCGACAATTGAGTGGGAATAATCCTACTTAGTTTTAGATATAAAAATGCCAGCTAGTAGCTGGCATTTTTTATGTTTTAGAATAATTCGACGTCATCAGCGGAAGGGTGTTCTTGGCTATCTTCATCGAGAATATCGCCGTAATAAACGCATTGGTTTCGTCCGCTATTTTTTGCTACATAGAGCGCTTTGTCGGCATTTTCAATCACCGAAATAGGGAAGTCGTAAGGGCTCATTCTCGAAAAGCCAATACTCAATGTTAACTGTTCGACAAATGGAAATTTGTTGTCTCGCACATATTGCTGAAATTCTGCCAGTTTTGCTGTGATATGCTCAAGTGTTGTCGGTTCAAATACTACGACAAACTCTTCACCACCAAAGCGGAAAATTAAATCGCTGGAGCGGAAAAAGAGCTGCATTTTTTGCGCAAGCGTCAACAGTACTTCATCACCGCATACATGTCCGTAGGTATCATTAACTTGTTTAAAGTGGTCAATATCAAGAATAGCTAGCCAAGATGACTCGTCATAACGTTTGTTACGGTTGCCCTGTAATTGTGGCGTATTATGCGAGTGTAGCTGGTCTTCCAGCAGTTGTTTTATCTTGCGTTCAAACGTTTGTCTGTTGAGTAAGCCGGTTAATTTATCGCGTTCACTTTCGTTAAGAATGGTTAAGTAGTTTTCATAAATGCGACAGAGCGCATTTAGCGTGACTTGCTCACTGGAGCTAAGGTGTTTAGCAACAATATACACAGCGCCTGATACTTGGTCGTCAATCACGACGGGGATCCAGCGTGTTTCGTTGCCTGATTTGTCTTGCAAGCTGATTGTGCAGGCAGACTCAAGGCAGCATTGCAGCTCTTTTGTTGGCTCTTCAATAATCTCGCGTGAACGCCAGTGAATTTTTCCCTGTTCGTCACATAACAAGGAGGCACTCGACTCTATGCCCTTGCCATTAAAACGTGAAAGGTCTTTGTAAAGTGCAGCTTCTGTTGGTTGCAGAAATTCACTAATTGTCGACAATAAGCTTAATTCGAGTGAGTCTACATCGCGGTGTCGTGTAATTTTTACGACCGAGTTTAAGAGATCTTTTTGCAAAATTACCTCTGCTCCAGACTCCGTTCTGTATTTTTTTCATAATTAATTATTAATTTTCGAACAAATATAATTATTGGTCAATCGTAAAATTTGATTTTGCTGTTATTTTAAGCATCCAAACTGAATTATGTTATTTTTTTCTTTACCTTTAGCAAAGAGTCCTTATAATGCGACGTCATTGCAGGGGCGTAGTTCCAATTGGTAGAACAGCGGTCTCCAAAACCGACGGTTACGGGTTCGAGTCCTGTCGCCCCTGCCACTTCTTTTATTACCTTCTTACTTTCTAAATTTATAATCTTTTTGTCATTATGGTTACAAACTGGTTAGCTACAATTTTTGATATAGAATTGCTTCAGCTCAAACAAAGCGACAATTTAATCCAGCAAAACAACGCTCAGTTACAAATTGACCTTAATTTGATGCTAGAATCAGCCGGATTTAAGCTAGTGTTTACTGATCTTAATGTGCCTTTTGAAATAAGCGCAGGATTAGTAAAAGTAAATAATTTGGGATTAACCGGCGAACAAAAGAAAGCATTGTGGCACACGTTATGGCAACAGATTTAATCGTAAAATTAGACCAAACCTATTTGCAGAATTTAATGGCTATTGAACAGCAATGCCATGCTTTTCCTATGTCTGAAAAACTAATGGCATCGTGTTTGTTGGGGCGTTACAGCGCGTATGGATACTTTGATAATAATGCTCTGAAAGGCTTTTACATTTTAGAGCAAGTAGGCCCTGATTATACCCTGATGGATATTTGTGTTAACCCTGAATATCAAGGTAAAGGGCTTGCTAAAGCTATGCTTACTCATTTGTTGGGTGTTGTAAAAGCGGCAAATGGCGAGAATGTATTTTTAGAAGTGCGACAGTCGAATCTAGCCGCTATTCATCTTTACACTGCATTTGATTTTGTTGAAACAGGTGTGCGTAAAAATTACTATCCGAGCGAGTTTGGTCGTGAAGACGCGATATTAATGGCGCTTAGTTTTTAGTTATAAAAACAGCTGCTTCATTAATTCATCTAGATAACGAATCATTATTTTGGGTTAAGCATTCCCCTTACAACGCTATACCTAACCACATATTTAGCTAGCCCTAATCTTCCTCTTTTAGATTAAGAATAAATATAATTGCTTGCTCAAGTTTGAGAATATGATAATCAAGGCCATCTTCATTATGGTCGCGAATACAAGATTCTAATTCCGCGGCGGCATCACTAATATGATTAAAGCCAAAACAACCCGCGCTGCCTTTGATGCTGTGGGCTAATGCGAGTAATTCATTGAGATCTTGTTGCTCATTTAAATGAGCGATTTGTTCTAATAAATTAGGTAGTTTAGCTTTGTAATTGCTACTGATTTGTTTAAAACGCTCGCCTTGGAATAACTCTTCCCAGTTTTGCTGACTGCTGCGATCAAGTGCCAAAAATTGTTGTAATGTTTGTTCAAGCTGTGATTTATCAATTGGCTTTGCAAGCGCCTTGTTACACCCTGCTTCTAGGTAAGCGTCAACATCGTTTTTCATTACGTTTGCCGTTAGCGCAACAATTGGCCCATCAAAGGCTGCATTACGCAGCATTTCCGTCGCTTCTAAGCCACCCATTACCGGCATTTGCATATCCATTAGGATGAGGTCGTAATCATTGGTTAATGCTTGCTCTACTGCTTCTGCGCCATTATTGGCAAAGTCAGGTGAGATGCCCCATTGACTGAGCAATAAGCGGATCAGGTCTTGGTTGTCTTTATTATCTTCCGCGACCAAAATGTTTCCTTCAAATTGCTGGGCATGGGTTGTGTCTTCTTCTTTTAACATTGCTTGAGCTGAATCGGCGCTGTTAATCATGGTAATTTGTTGATTTTGATTGTTTGTTGCCACGATTATTTCAAAGGTACTGCCTTCGCTTAGCTTGCTGTTTACAGTGATATCGCCACCCAATATCTGTGCTAAGTTTTTAGCGATACATAAACCTAGCCCTGTACCACCAAACTTACGAGTAGTACTGATGTCGGCTTGCTCAAATGGTTTAAAGGCGCGTTCTTGTTCTTGTTGTGACATACCGATACCACTATCAATCACGGTAAAGATTAGTTTCTCAGTTGAAGGTGAATAACGAACGTTTAATGCCACTTCGCCTTTTTCGGTAAACTTAACGGCGTTGCTACAAATATTGAGCAGTATTTGTTTAAGACGCGTTTCATCGCTATGAATAATGCTTGGTAACGGGTATTCGATATTTAGGCTTAAAGTAAGCTTCTTATCCGTCGCCATTGGCTCAATCACGCTTTTAATATCGTTAATAAACGGAATAAGCTCCAATGCACGTGTTTCAACTTCGAGTTTATCGGCTTCAATTTTAGAAAGGTCGAGAATGTTATTAATAAGCTCAAGCAAGTGCTTAGAGTTGCGCAATACGGTACTTAAATACTTGGCTTTTTTGTTATTTGATTCTTGCGTTAAGATGGTTTCGGTAAAGCCCATAATTGCCGTAAGTGGCGTGCGAATTTCATGGCTCATATTGGCAAGGAAACGGCTTTTCAAATGGTTAGCTTGCTCAGCTTCAATTATTGCTTTTTCGAGCTTTTTGTTAATTTTTGCGATGGCTTGAGTACGCGTAACAACTTTTTCTTCTAAGTGCTCACGGTAGTCGAGTAATTCATTTTGGTATTGCTTAATTTGATTAACCATATGGTTAAAATCTTGAAATAACATACCTAATTCGTCACTGCGGTCGATTGGTAGTTTGACGTTGAGGTTACCGTCTCCCACTTTGTGGCTAGCTTCGGCAAGTGACTCAATCGGCTTTAAAAGCATGCGACGTACAACTAAGAAAATAATGCCAGGTAAAAATACCGCAGTCGCAAGAATTAATAATGCGGTGTACATGGTTATGGTTTTACCTGCTTTATAGAGAGACTCCTTATTTAGCGCGGTCACAAAGTATAAATCATTGCCCATTGAATGCGCTAAGATCATACGCTTCTCATCAGCTAACGTACGCAGTGCCACTTGACTAAAAAGGCCAGTATTGGCTGTTTTTTTCAGTAATTGCAGCTCAAATTCAGATACATAGCGGTTATTAATATCAACTTGATTGCAGAATAGGATTTTACCTGAACTATCCATAATGAAATTGACCGTGTCAGAAAAGTAGTTATTGGCAACACTTTTCGCAATTTCACTGTTATTGATATGAAAAATTAAATATCCCAAGACTTTGGGTGAGTCGAGCGTAAATCGTGAATCAAATAAGCGATAGGTTAGGTAAATCGAGGTGTTGTCGTTCTCTGTAACGAAAAACAAATTTTGTTGTTTGCGGCTATTTTTCAGCTGTTCGCTAAACGGGTAACTTTCCCGTGTTTCAAGCACCGCTTTGGGATAGTAACTTAGTACTTCGCCTTGCGGGTTAATTACACCAATGCTGAGTATATGAGAAAATGAATCGACGTAGTTACCAAATTCATCCACCAGTGCCGAGACTAATTGTGTTCGCTGTTTTGATGGACGATTGCGCTCATCGTAACTGTAAATTAAATACTGGCTGAGGTCGGGCGAGGCGGAAAGTAACTCAATAATGGAACTGTATAGCTGTGTGTAATTTTGGCTTTTTGATACTTGCTGTTCGACAAAGCGTGTAACAATTGCTTCGGCTTGTTTTTCAGAAGAACTGGTAACGTTGGAAAGGGAGAACACCCCTTGAATTGCCATAGGAATAATCACAAGGGGAGTAATATACCACAGCAGTCTTACACTCAACTTGTTGTTATTCATCGTTTTCCATTTTTCAGCAAAAGTTCTTCTATAATCTAGCATATTTTTGTACTAGTATAAGAATATAATTACAATCAGTACAATAATTTGCATGTATGTTGCATTGTCGTTTTGGAATACGATAGCTTATCGAAAAGGAGTATCAAATAAGCATTATGTGTAAGTGTTACTGCAAGATGATAGTCGAACAGTGTTGCTAAACTCAGTTAATAAGTTAAAACGGCTATTCGTACTATCGTTAGTGCTTTTCAGCGTATCAACATTTTGCATGGCCAGTGAATTGCCGGCAAATTTGCAGGTTGTATTACTTTCCAAGTTAATGCCATATGAAAAGGCATTGTCAGTTAAGCCTAAGCTTTCTATTTTTGTTATTAATGACCAAGCAGTGTTCCAGGCGTTTAATTTACTAAAGGCCAAACAGCGCAACGAGCAGCTAGGTGATATTAAGTTTGGTAACACACTGCCAAACAAAGCTTACGATATTATTTACCTTGATAGCCAAGTAAATTTAAGTGATGCACTTATTTATAGTTTGAAGTTTAATAGCTTGCTGGTGACTAATGAAATTGATTTGGTAAAGCAGGGCATTACATTGGGGCTAAGTGTTAAAAATGGCCGCCCAATGTTCTTTCTTAATAAAAAGAGCAGTGATGCAACAGGACTTAGCTGGGATAAAACTGTGCTCGATATTGCAACGCTTTATAACTAACCGCTATTAGGTTAAACAATTAACCCTTTTATTTCACACGCCTCTTAATAAGTACTAACGTGCTTAACTACCTTTTCAATTTCATTTAAATAGTCGATTAAAAGCTTACCAATACTTGTAACGCTAGGGTGCGTCCCATTTGCGGGTGATAGGCTGGTGTGAAACCCTGAGGATCGGCATTTCGCTCAATATCATACTCATTAATGTCGCTGGCGCCATCTTGCCTACCAACCAAGGTGTATTTTTTATCAAATAGGTTTTTAACAATGAGTTGTGGTGTAAGGTTTATGCCCGAAATTGTTAAATTTGGTGCTGATAGCACTAAGTTATATAGCGATAAACTAGGTGCATGCTTATCAAAATAAGCGTTACTGGTTGGTGCATTGCGATTGATTAGGTGATTTGCGCGTAAGTCAATTGTAAGGTTTGGCATAACGCGGTAATTAATGCCCCAATTAATTTTGTGATCTGTGGTGTGATTAAGCGCATTCGCTGTTAAATCTTGGTCGCCATCGGAGTAATGATAATTAAAGTACGCCGATATACTTTGATTGTAGGTATAACTCGTATCTAACGTGATGCCCCAATAGTCGCTGTGTTTTGCGTTTTCATAGCTCACTGTTCTGCTAGTGTCGTAGCGGAAATTATTATTCTCATCACTAATATCTAGCCTAATACGGTTATCTTCTTGGCTGTAGTAGAATGCTGTCTTTATATCTAACTGGTGTTTTTGCTGTTCGTAAAAATAATGGCTAACAAGCTCAGTGGTTCTGACTTGTTCTGGTTTTAGGTTTGGATTGCCACGAAACTCATCATTGAGCTCAAAAATACTTGGCTCGCGGAAGGCTTGTCCATAGAGCAGTTTAAACACTAAGCTCTGGCTGGCGTTATAGTTAATTGCAGCTCTTGGGTTCGTTGTTCCGCCGTAGGCATCACTGTGGTCATAGCGCATTCCTAAGGTGTAATTTAGACGATCATTTAGGTAGCCTTGGGCTTCTACATACACCGCTTGTTCATCAACATGCTCAAGAGGGTATTCGCTGTATACATTGAGTCCTAATCCAGCCTCTGCCGCTAACCAATCAGATGATGTTGAAGCTTGTTGACCTATTTGATAATCGCCGAGCGAAACCACTTGGCCCATTTTCTTTGAGCGCATTAAGCGATAACCAATTTGCCAGTCTATATCGTATAGCTTTGAGATATTGAGTTGTTGTTCAAATGCGCGTTGCTCACTCACGCTATGATAACTTTTTATTAAATCTACAAAGCGATAGCTGTACTTAAAGCCGGTATCGGGTTTTTGTTCGTTTTCTCTTTGCCATATCCGCGTTTGCAATATCAGCTCGGGCGAATATTGATAGTCAAAATCTAAGTAATAGTGCTGTGCGCTTTGGTGCTTTTTATACGATGCATCGCGTGTTTGGTATTCAAAACCTGTTACATAGCTGCCGAGACCTTGTTCCTGCTGCCAAGTATTAAAGCCTACCTTAATGAGTTGAATGCCACGCTTATACTGATGTGGATTTTGCCAAACTAGTTTACCTCTTAATGCTGAATCATCGCTTTGGTTATTAAATCCCGCGCCTTGATATTGGTTAGCAAATGGGTGTGGCGTATTTGTGGTGTAGCCGTTGGCGTTATAACTCTGTAGTTGATAATTCGGAAATAAATGATTGGCAAAGTAGCCTGCAGGGTCGTAGCTTTCAAGCCCTGAATCTCCATCGCGTTTAAAATAACGACCAGCAAGTTGCAAGCGCAATTCTGAAAGTTGATGGTTAAGCATAAACTGCGCAGACTGTGTGCCGTGCTCTCCGGCAAGTAAGCTCATGCGCTGCCCTGATGTGTTTGCTGCACTTTTTGTAATAAAGTGAACAACGCCCGAATACGCATTGGCACCATAACTTGCAGAGCCTGGGCCTTGTACTATTTCAATGCGTTCAATATCAGCGAGAATTTGCTGATTGCCCCAAGGCTGCGACCAATTAAATGCGATATGGTTTTGTACAATGCCGTCAATCATAATGAGCAATTGCACATTACCTGGGGTGCCACCGATCCCACGATTGATACTGTGGCTAGTGTATTCCCCAGCACCATCATAGTGATTGCTAAAATCAAAACCGGGTACATCACGTAAGATATCAATCAGGTTTTGGTATCCACGTTGCTTTATTTGCTCTGCGGTGACTATTTTAATATTTGCGGGGGCATCAAGAAGTGAGCGCTTTTTGCGGCTAGCAGTTTGCACTTGCACATTGAGCAAGTCTTTTAAGCTAAGTGCTTGTAGAGATTCTAAATCGTAATCAATAGCGTCAGCATGATTTGCTTGAGCTGAAATAGCTAAAAGTATCGCAACACTGAGAAAATTAATTCGGCTCGCCATAGCTGTTACACATTCAATATCGAATATTATTAGATTTATAGGTCAACGATAGCACAGTTTAGTTGCAATAGGTATTTATGCTAAAAGCCTATGGCAGTGGTTGTAAACAACTCGACACATAGGCTTAAGGTTGGCAGTAATAAAGAAATTACTTACTAATATCTGGGTTATTTAATTGCCAGTAAGCGGGCTCTAAGTTCTGTTTCTTGCTTAGCGCAATCACGTAACTGCGCCGCGATATCGCTAAGTGGTACAGGTGTCTTACTGCGGCAGTGATTAACAGCAAGCGACGCAAGGTTACGCCAGTTATCACCGATTTCAGTTGCCATTTGCGATGCTTCAAACATTGCTTGATTGTTTGTATAGTTTGCAGCTTCATCTAAAAAGCTGGCAAACATAAAGCGAAAACCAGCGCCACCTGTGCCGATTTCTTCTTGCATTCGTACAATATGCGCCAAGAATAAATGACGGCATTTCTTTGGTTTGCGATCGAGTCTTTCAATATCTTTCGCTAACTTTTCCATACCTTGGGTGCCAAACAAGTTAATGCCCGGAACTGGTAAACCAGCCATCATTTTTGCTGTTTTCTTTATGCCAGAATAAATATGTGGTGTTAAATCGACTTCTTTTGGCACATTATCAACCCAATACATTAAGCCTTTTGGTGCAAGTGCACCTTTACTAAAGCGTGCTTTTTCTAAATCACGTTTAGGGCAGGTTACAGTATGTTCAAAAACAGGGTCACTAATTTGGTAGTGATCGTTAGCATCAATTCCGTAAACCATTAAATTGTGTGCGTTAAAGTGAAAGCGCATTTCATCAGGGAAGTAGGGCAGCCAATAAACTGAGGTTTGTAAACCAACTACTTTGCCTTCGGCTAAAACCTCATCTAGTTTTGCCATACCTTTGTCAGCACTTGAGAATTTTTCTCGGTGCAAGGTAATGCCAAGCTTTTTAGTCACTGTATTAATAATGGTTTTTGGTGGCATGCGATAAGCAATCAGTGGCATACCGGCTACTTTAACGAATGGCAAATAGGCAAAGCTCATTGCCGATGAAATACCAAACGCCATTGGCTCAGAAATGTTGAAGCCATTGGTTGATAGCATATTTGATACAACGCCACTTTCGCAATGTGAAGATTGGTTATGCACTAGGTTGTTTAAAACTGGCGTCATGTTGCTCTGGTATTTCCTTTAATTGTTGTTCGGTAATGGCAAGTGCCTCGCAGTAACGGGCGAGGGCTTTGGCTGAAAGTGTGTTAAATACGCGCGGCTTAAAATGGCGTTTTATTTGCCACTGAAAAAAGCCCGTAACTTGAGATAGGGATAACACATCGTGACGTGCGCAAAGCATATGGTACTTAAGTGCTGAAACCTTGCCTTGCTGGACCTCGGCTAACGTATCTTCGGCTTGTTGATTAAGATCGTCAACAGCATACTGGGTGGCAAATGATTCGACATCCCAGCCAGACGACTTTACACCGGCATAATGACCCGTTTCATCAACGGCATATACCAGCTTTGATTGCCCTTGGTAAATTTTTGAATTGTCCTGAGGGACTTGATCTTTTTTCACCGTTATTCAACCGTTAACTGCATAAAGCCACTTGAGAAACGACCACTTTCAGGAATGTAACAAAGTAACTGCTGACCTTTTTCAAGGGTATTCGAGCGCAGTAGCTCCGATAACATAATGAAAATAGAGGCCGACCCTGTGTTGCCGCGCTCAGTTAAATTGGTGTACCACTTTTCGTATGGAATCGTAAAGTCGATGTTTTCAAGTCCTGCATATAAACGTTCTCTGAAATAACCCGATGAGTAGTGAGGTACAAATAAGGCGTAATCACTGGCAACGAGTTTACGTTTTTCAATGATGCGGCTTAGTGCGTCTTCTACGGTATATTTTACAATGTTTTCATTCAGTAAACGCACGTCTTGCTTGACCGTCATAATCGACTGTTGTGTCACTTCTTCTGCAGAAAAACGGGTCCAGCTTTTAAGTTGGCCATCATCTTGTTTTACTGCACCGGCGTACATACAGGTTTCTAATTCATTGGCATACGAAATAATATCAATCCAATCAATTCTCAGATTGAGTTGTCCCGCCACAGGTTTGTTTTGTAAAAATGCGGCACCTGCACCGTCAGACAGCATCCAACGTAAGAAGTCTTTTTCAAAGGCTACTTCAGGGTTTTGTTCAAGTGTTTCAACTTTGTGCTGGCATTCTTTATCGAAATTTTTAGCAGTCATCATGCTAGAAGCAATTTCACTGGCAACCACCACGCTGTTCTCAACTTCTTCAGCTTTAATATTCAGGTAGGCATACTTAAGTGCGGTAACACCACATAAACAAATGCCTGATGTTGAAACCACCTCGCAGGGCGGATTGTTTAATTCACCATGCACCATTACGCCATGGTTAGGTAATGTTTGGTCTGCTTGGCTGGTACTCGCAATTAAACTTTGAATCTGATTAAGTTCAGTTGGATCAGTAAAAAGGCCTTTTACTGCTTGTGCTGCAAGCGACGCATTTGTGTGCGTCATTTCTTTGGTTTCTGGATCGATTGCGTAATAACGTTGCTTAATTTTGTTGCTTCGCAAAATTACAGCGCGCGCTCGAGATGGTTTATTGCCAGCCATTCCGAGCAGATTTTCCATTTCTTTGTTTGATACAGGCTGGTTCGGTAAAGCGTCAGCCATCGCTGTAATATAAACAGGACTTCCCATATGTACTACTCTCCAGATGGTTCAGCGTAATAGGCTTTTTGTTTTGCAATTTTTTTGCGTGTTAACGGCGCTATTAGCTTTTTAATAATTGCGGTAATCGGCACGACGGTGAGGATTAAAGTCACTAAGAATACAACATACACACTTAATCCAACGGCACGGCCAAAACTTTGCTGTGAGCCGAACTTTTTAAGAATTTTCGACCAAATAGAGAAGCTATGGTTGCCAACGCGTTCACTCGCAATCAATTTTTCATTTATCTTAACTGCCTTCATGCCAAAAAACATTGGGCGGGTAATCTGGGTATCATTCAATAACAAGCGTTGTCTGATAGCATAACCAAAGCGTTTTGCATCAGCGATATCTGTTTGTGATACACCTGCCGCAGGCACCCAACTAAGTGGCTTTTTCTTTCCTGTCATCATCCAAAGAGGTGTCGCTAAAAAGCTAAATGCAGCCCCGCAGTCATCGCTAAGCACGACGTTATCGACCAAGTTTGCATCGGCATCGGCTAATAGCTTTTTCATTTTTTCTTGCGCTGATAACCACATGCCGCGACAACCGATCAATGTAACAACAGGGGTGTCTTTAAAAAGCTGTTTTGTTTGCGGTAATTGCAAGAAAGATGAAATTGGTAACGAAGGGGTTAAAAACCACACTTGATAACTAAGGATAATTAAGTCGTATTTTTCAAATTGAGTGTCAAACGGTTCTAGCTCAATTGGATCCATTGCGACGGTTTCAGGAAATACACGAAAGAACTGACCGAACGGCCAAGGAAAGGGGAAATCTACCTTAGGTTTGATCACTAAGTGATCAACTGTAATCTCTTTATTTTCCTTGAGAGGACCAACAACTGAGTCCAAAATGCTTGATAGTTGCCCAGTTTGTGAATAGTTAACAGTTAGAACTTTGCGCATTATTAAGACAGTATTTATTCCATTAAAAAGAAGTTATTATATAAAACATTAATATCTAAGTGAATCTTAATTGGACAATGTTTTGTATGTTAATGTTTAAGCGAAGTATTATTTTGTCGGTTGCCTTATTTAGCGCTGTCTCCAATGCTAATAGCTTATCACTCGAGGTTGAAAATGATGTGGCTGCTTTGGGTACTTTGCATGTTCAGCTTTTTCAGTCAGAACTCGGCTTTTCGCAAGATTCAAAAGATTGGCAGTCGCTTACGCCTTATCAAGAGCAGCATATTGCGATTAATGGTCAAAATGTCTTGGTTGATTTTAACGACTTGCCAACGGCTTGGTACGCAGTTCGTTTATATGTGGACGAAAACGCCAATCAAAAGCTCGATTTATCTCGCGCAGGTATTCCCAAAGAAGCGGTAGGTTTTTCCAATAACCCTATGTTATTTGGCGGCAAACCTAAAATTGCCAAAACCAGCTTTAAATTATCTGAAAACAGTAAAAGCCAAATAAAATTAATGAAAGATAAACGAAAATAATCGTTTATCTTTCAAATAGAATGACTTAGTTCACCACAAATGGTGTTTTCGCACCAGCATCCAATTGAGCGATTAGTTCGTGCGTATTTACGTCTGTTGCTTGCTGTGGTGCTAATTCAACTAAAAGCGCGTAACAGCGGCGCGTTTTTTCACTTTCTTGCCAAATTACAATAATTGCAGCGTCGGAGTTTTGCTCAGATAAATCCAGCTCTGCCACTAACAACGTTTTACTTAGTTTGTTGTCGGTGCACCCTAAGAACAAATTGGTTGCTTCTAGGTTGAACTGTTTTGCCAAATAGTAATTTGCTGCATTGCCTACGGTTGCAACAAAATCGAGCGGTTTAAGCGGTGTATTTTGTGCTAAATCGAGCAGTAAACTTTGCAATAATTCCAATGAAAAATACTGTGCAGCACTAAATAGTGCGTAACGGTTTTCACTATTTAAGCTCGGTGCAATTTTAGCAACTGCTTTCATTGCGGTTAATGTAAAATTATCGAGTCTACGTCCATTAATCGCAAAATCGTGTTTTAATTCTTGGCGCAGTTGCTTATTGGTTTTGTCGCGTGGTTCGTCAACAATCGCGTAGTTCAGTACGTTTAATGTCATCAAGCCACCTCAACAATTAATGCCGCGTTATTACCACCAAAACCACAGTGATTAAGTAATATATGTTGGTAACTTGATAGTGGCTTTGCGTCACTAAACGGTCTTAAAATCGTATCTGTGTTTAGGTATTCTGGCCTTGGTATAACAAGCTGTTGCTGATGCAAGTAGTCCATTAATGCTAATTCTAATACGCCACAAGCCCCTAAGGTGTGGCCAGTAAAAGGTTTAAAGGCAAAAATAGGCGCATGCTCAAGCCATTGATTAAATGCGTTTAGCTCAGCCTGATCGTTATTTAAGGTGGCCGTGCCGTGTACTTTTATCAAATCAATTTGTTTAGCATCAAGGTTGGCTTTTTTAAGCGCCATTTCAATAATCGCTTGAATATGTACGCCAGATTCTTGTGTCATGGTTAAACTGTAGTGATCACAGCCTGAACCATAACCAATCAATTTTAACTGCGATGGTGAGGTGGTGTGTTTTGCCATAACTAATGCAGCAACGCCTTCACCAAGTACCAACCCAGAGCGAGACTCACTAAAGGTACGTAGCCCTTGGCTACTTTGTAAATCGAGTGAATAAAAGCCTTCTACCGTTAGCGGGTTGTAAAACTCACAACCAACAACAATGACATATTGCGCTTTATTTTGGTTTAGCAACTGGTCGGCTAAAATAACCGCGTTAGTGCCCGCAGTGCATGCTGTGTTGATGGTTAGGTGTAAGTCAGAGGTCGCAAACTGCTGTTTTAAATAACCACTTAAACGGTCGGTATTTGTAAGCCAAATAGTTTGCTCAGGTTTGGCTTCTACCGCACTGACATCTAAGCTGGTTGAACCGAGAATAATCGCAGTATTGGCAAGTTGTTCAGCAGTTAGTCCTGCTTTTTTTACAGCATTGCCTACAACACTTGAGAGCGATGAAAGAATACGCTTTTCGCTGGTATCAACAGGTAAATCTTGCATTGCAAAAAACGGCACGTCAATTTGCTCTGCCGTTTTTACTGTTTGAAACTGCGTTGTGGAAAAGTGTAATTCATTGCCGCGGCCACAGGCCGACCACGAATCAGAAGCAATAATATAACTAGGCAAGGTCTTTACTTTTTTCGCGTTCAATAAGTGCAACTATGGTGTTTATTGAGTAAAGGTCTTTACGACTTTCTTTTGAACTTTCAACACGAATACCAAAGTTTTGTTTGATAATTAAAGCAAGTTGTAGGGCATCAAGTGAATCTAAACCGACTTTAGAGTCATTGCCAAACAGCGGCGCATCGTCTTCGATTTCGTGCCATTCTATCTCATCTTCCTTGTCACACTCTTCAACAATAAGTTGTTTAAGTTTGTTTTTTAATTCTTCTATTTCCATTGTAATTTCCTAACTTTTAACTCGAATAGCCACAGTGCCAATACACCACAAATCACTGAAAAGATTATTAAAGGTAGGGCAGTGGTTAAGCTGAGTACGTCCGAGTCTGAGATAAATAAATTTTTAAGTCCTGATTGCGCCCAGTGCATAGGCGAAAGTTGCGCTATAGTTTGCATCGCCTTGGGCATGATGTCTAGAGGCACCATTAAGCCACTAATCGCCGCAAGTAAAATGTTAGTGCCGCCGCCTATTACAATCGCTTGTTCATGGCTTTTTATTTGGCTTGCGATAACCGCGCCAAAGGTCACGGCGGTGGCACAGGTTACGGCTAATAAAGGAAGGGCGGGCACGAGCTGCACTATATTAAGGCTAGGCGCATCGACCAATTTAGGTATAACCGTAAAGCCAATAATCATCAGCACAATCGCTTGCGTGAAACTGACTAAATAAAACGCCAATAGTTTGGCCGAAAAATATGCGGTATTTGAAATTGGAAAGGTGGTAACGCGCAATAACGTACCGTTTTGGCTTTCACTAATAAGCGTAATTGAAATCGGCAAAACAATAAAAAACACACCAAATACTAACCAAGATGGAATACTGTGCTGTACTGCTTGGTAGTTTTCTTCGCGCTTAAACGACACTAACTTTAATTGGTTGGTTTGCTCGCTCACTCGTGACATTTGCTCTGCAAGCGGCATGGACTCAGATAATTGCCCGGCATCGAGTAAGTAAATATGGAGCTTTACTTTCGCCAAAGCAATTTGCAAATGCTGCTTTGCTAAACTGGTCATCTGAGGCGATAAACTAGCTACATGACTAAAAGTGATCACTGAATTTGCCTGATCAGCAAATAGGGCATTTTCAAAGCCACTGGCAAGCTCAAGCGTAACATCGGCTTGTTGGTTTATATCTTGGCTAAATCCCACATCACTTAAATAGGCTTTGAGCAGCGATTCTGCCAAATTGCTATCCTGCTGGGTGATGTTTAAATTAATTGATTTAGTTAAATCTTCTGCTTTATTACTCAATGCAAATGTCATAATCAACATAAAGCTAATCGGCATTAAAAAGAGCACTGCTAGGCTGTGTAAGTCGTTAAAAATAAGCCGGAATTCTTTAATGATACTCGCTTTAATCATAGTTCTGTAAACAGCTCTTTATAGTAGTTTTCGAGGTGCAGTGTTGAATAATTGATTTCACTAATAGGCGGTAATGAAACCTGGCTAAGCTGTGCGAGCAAAGCAAGCGGCTCTTTGCACGAGCTTATTTCAATTTGGCTTGGTGAGTTTAATTGTGTATTTGGTAATAACGCAGTAATGCCTGCGATGGCATCGTCGCACAATGCACTTTCAAAGCTAATTTGCAGTGGCGCGTTTTCGCTGTGAGCTGTTATATGAATAAGTTCACCGCGTTTTAAACCATAAATCGTATCGCAAATTTGCTCTACTTCGGTAAGTAAATGCGAGGTGTAAATAATGGTTGTGCCTTGCTGTTTTAATGCGGCAAGTAGCTGCATAATCAGCTCACGAGAAACCGGGTCAATTCCTACCGTTGGCTCATCTAAAATCAATACGCTAGGCTGTTTTAACAGCGCAATCGCCAAGTTTAAACGGCGTTTATAGCCACCTGATAAATTATCGGCCTTTTTGCTAGTTACGTGACTCAGTTGGCATTGGGCTAAGGTGTTTGTAACTAACTCATCGCAGTTATTCGTTTTGAGTAAACTGGCAAAATACGCTAGGTTTTGTTGAACCGTAAGACGCTCATAAAAAGCGTATTCTTGCGGCACAAGTGCCAGCTGTTGTTTGATAAATTGTCGTGGTGTGGCGTTATCGCCATAGCAAACAGAGCCTGTTTGAGCACTTAGTAAACCAGTAATAATCGAGATTAAAGTCGATTTACCCGCACCATTTGGCCCAATTAAACCAACACATTCACCTGGCTTTATCGCAAGAGAAAGATTATTAAGCGTATCGACATCATTACTTTTGTATCGAAAACTGAGTTGCTGCAGTTTAATAATGAAGTCGTGATCTGGCACTTACGTTCTCCCTTGCCATATATGGATATCAATTCAATATGCGTGGTTAAATTTAAAGAAAACCAACATATTAGACATAGTTAATCATTCTAACATGAGGATTTCTTGCGAAGACAGTAATTTTTTATTGGCACAGTGATGCACGCAAACGAAAAAATCCTACTTATTCACGCTGCTTTAATTGCTATTAAAGTGGTGAAACAGGTATAATTTCGCCCCATTTTTAACCTTGAATTTTAAGCGATTGGCGGGTATTCATGTCCAGTATTTCAACTGAAGTTGGCAAACGTCGCACCTTTGCGATTATCTCCCACCCGGATGCGGGTAAAACAACCATTACTGAAAAGGTACTTCTTTTCGGACAAGCTCTGCAAAAAGCAGGTACAGTAAAAGGTCGTGGTTCGAATCAACATGCTAAATCAGACTGGATGGAAATGGAAAAAGAGCGTGGTATCTCGGTTACTACCTCTGTAATGCAATTCCCGTACAACGACTGTTTGGTAAACCTACTCGATACCCCAGGACACGAAGACTTCTCGGAAGATACTTACCGAACACTCACAGCGGTTGACTCGTGCCTAATGGTAATTGACGCTGCGAAAGGTGTAGAAGACCGTACTCGTAAGCTAATGGAAGTAACGCGTCTACGTGACACGCCAATTGTTACCTTTATGAACAAACTTGACCGTGATATCCGTGACCCAATGGAAGTAATGGACGAAGTTGAAAGTGAACTAAACATCGCGTGTGCTCCGGTTACGTGGCCAATTGGCTGTGGTAAAGAGTTTAAAGGTGTTTACCATATTCATCGCGATGAAACGATTTTGTACCAAACAGGTCAAGGTCACACAATTCAAGAAGTGCGTATTGTTAAAGGGTTAGATAACCCAGAGCTTGACGCAGCAGTAGGTGAAGAACTGGCTGAATTACTACGTGAAGAACTTGAGCTAGTGGTAGGTGCATCGCACGAATTTGACCAAGAGCTTTTCCTTGCAGGTGAATTAACACCGGTATTCTTTGGTACCGCACTTGGTAACTTTGGTGTTGACCATATGCTTGACGGTTTAACTAAGTGGGCACCAGCACCACAGCCGCGTCAAACAGATGACCGCCTCGTTACGGCAGACGAAGAAAAGTTCTCAGGCTTTGTATTTAAAATTCAAGCAAACATGGACCCTAAACACCGTGACCGTATTGCCTTTATGCGTATTGTATCGGGCAAGTATGAGCAAGGTATGAAAATGGACCATGTGCGTATTGGTAAAAAGGTCAGTATTTCAGATGCGGTAACCTTTATGGCTGGTGACCGTGAACGTGCAGCAGAAGCGTACGCAGGGGATATTATTGGTCTTCACAACCACGGTACGATTCAAATTGGTGATACCTTTACGCAAGGTGAAAAAATTAAGTTCAGCGGTATTCCAAACTTTGCACCAGAATTATTCCGTCGTATTCGCTTACGCGATCCACTTAAGCAAAAGCAGTTACTTAAAGGCCTTATCCAGCTTTCAGAAGAAGGTGCAGTACAGGTATTTAGACCACTGCAAAACAACGACCTTATCGTAGGTGCGGTAGGTGTACTTCAGTTTGACGTAGTTGTAGCGCGCTTAAAAGCCGAATACAACGTAGATGCTATGTACGAGAGCGTAAGTGTTGCAACAGCGCGCTGGGTAACCTGTGATGATGCGAAAAAGCTAGAAGAATTCCGCCGTAAGTGCGAAGTCAACTTAGCGCTTGATGGTGGTGATAACCTAACGTACATCGCGCCAACACGCGTTAACTTAAACTTGTCGCAAGAGCGTTATCCAGAAGTTGTGTTCCACCAGACGCGTGAACACTAATCGGCTTATTATCAAAGTGTTGTAACTTTATTGCCTTCAGTTTCGGCATTAGTCATTTAGCGGACTAAACTCCTAACGCCCAAAACTTCGGCGGCTGCGTTACAACAATTGATAAATTGCCGATGGATAAGTTAAGTACTCGGCTCTCGCAGCATTTATTTAGTCAAAAAGTTAAGTTACATTGATAACGTGTTGTGTGATGTTGTCAGTTTTAAAAACGAATAAAAATGACATGGCTTGGTTGAGATTACTCCTAAGCGGTGTGTAACAGGAAATAGAGAATGAATATTCGTCAGATATTAGTAGAAAAAGCCGTTGCAGCTATGGTTGCAGCAGGTTTACCAGAAGATACCAACCCAGCGGTAACGCAAAGTACGCGCCCGCAGTTTGGTGATTACCAAATTAATGGTGCAATGGGCGCTGCGAAAAAGTTAAAAACGAATCCGCGAGAACTTGCACAAAAAATTATCGACAATCTAGATGTTAGCGATATTGCTTCGCAAACTGAAATTGCCGGCCCAGGTTTTATTAATATTCACTTAAAGCCAGAGTTTTTAGCAGACACGCTTTCATCTGCAAACCAAGATGAAAAACTGGGTGTTGCTGAGCATGCTAGCGCACAAAACGTGGTAGTAGATTACTCATCGCCTAACCTTGCAAAAGAAATGCACGTCGGTCATTTACGTTCAACCATTATAGGTGATGCGGTAGTACGTGCACTTGAGTTCCGCGGCGACTCCGTTACCCGTCAAAATCATGTAGGTGATTGGGGTACGCAATTTGGTATGTTGATTGCGCACCTAGAAGACTTACTTAACCAAGGTGTTGATCTTGAATCAGTTGCTTTAGCTGATTTAGAAACCTTCTACCGCGATGCGAAAAAACGTTTTGACGATGAAGACGGTTTTGCCGATAAAGCACGTGACTACGTAGTTAAGCTACAAGGTGGCGATGCTCACTGTGAAAAGCTGTGGAAACTGTTTATTGATACGTCAGTAAAACACTCTGAAGAAGTGTACGCAAAGCTAAACGTTACCCTTAAGCCTGAAGATATTAAAGCTGAAAGTGCATATAACGATGCGCTGCAAGGTGTTATTACACTGCTTAAAGAAAAAGGCATTGCTGTTGAAGACCAAGGTGCACAAGTAGTATTCCTTGATGAGCTTGCAAATAAAGACGGTGAGCCATCTGTATTTATCGTGCAAAAATCAGGTGGTGGCTTCTTATATGCAACTACCGACTTAGCAGCGTGTGATTACCGTTCTAACAAACTCGGCGCAGATCGTATTTTAATCTTTGTAGATGCGCGTCAAAGTCTGCACTTCAATCAAGTTGAATTAACAGCACGTAAAGCTGGCCTGTTACGTGACGAAACAACGTATGAGTTCTGCCCATTCGGCACCATGATGGGTGAGGATGGTAAACCATTTAAAACCCGTACTGGTGGCACAGTTAAACTAGCTGAACTATTAGAAGAAGCCGTAAGCCGTGCAACTGACAAGCTAGCAGAGCGCGAATCAGACCTAAGCGCTGAAGAACGCGCTGAAATCGCACGTAAAGTAGGTATTGGTGCAGTGAAATACGCGGATCTTTCTAAGAACCGTACCAGCGACTATATCTTCAACTGGGATACTATGCTGAGCTTTGAAGGTGCAACAGCGCCTTACTTACAGTATGCATACACGCGTGTGCGCAGTATCTTCCGTAAAGCAGGTATTGACGCTGCAAGCTTAAATGCACCAATTTCAATTGTTGAAGCGCAAGAAAAGGCGTTAGCAATCAAACTAATCCAGTTTGAAGAAGTGCTAGACCAAATGATTGGTGACGCGACGCCGCACGTTCTATGTAGCTACTTATATGAGCTTGCAAGCCTATACATGAGCTTCTATGAAGCATGTCCGGTACTAAAAGACGGTGTTGAGCCAGCAACTAAAGAAAGCCGCTTAATGCTGTGTAATTTAGTGGCGAAGACGTTAGCTAAAGGTTTGGATCTACTAGGTATCGAAGTAATGGAGCAAATGTAATTTGCTTCTTATTTCGCATTAATACTGCGTCAGGTTTTTAATCTACCCCAATCACATAGCGCACTATGCTCATGGGGCTAGATTAAAAACCTTCCTTGTCTAAATGCAAACTAGTTTGCAAATAGTATCAATTTTCTTCTTCAATAATTTCTCACTCACATACTAAAGCATGCTCAGCGGCTAAAAAGCTTACTCTTTGTTTGGAAGTAAGGCCTTGTCAATTTCTCGCCTATTTGTAGGACTCTGTTTTAGCTTTAGAGCTTACCATTGGCTCTAAAGTTATTCTGAAACATGGTTGTCGCGCTGGCGACAGCAGCCAAAATGGGGCTAACGCCGGCCCCCCTTTGGATTCCCCCGACGCCCCAAAATCAAACAATTCTTCATCTATCACTTAAATGTGAACATAAACGCCATGAAGCACCACGCTAAACATCCCTGTACGCTTTCCAGCTCGAAGTCCTTTTCTCGCGTTCATAGCTAGCGAACTTCGTTCGTCTCAAAACGCGATTCACCCATGCCTACATGTCTTGCTCGACCGCTTCGCTCCCTGTCTCGCATTATTCATTTAAATTTTGCTTTCAGGTTTGATTAAAGGGGGGGGGATAAATCTTAGCAACGCTTTTCAATATCAGATTTGAGTGAGGAAGGTCGTTGGAAGTTTTTGTAATCCACTCACGATAACTATTTTAAATTTTATGTATATCGACACAGTTATAAGTGAATGCGGCAATCATTTTATCAATCGGCTCGCTATGTAAATTATAAACATTCTCGTCTATCTCATTTATGAAATTATAACGAGTTGAATTTAAATCTTTTAATTATGCTCATTTTTTACATAGCGAGTCATAAAATTTCTCGGTTATGCCAATTCTCGTTTTCTCCAAGTCAAAGAGCCATTGAGTGTTTAAATTAAAGTTGATAACCTATTAATATATTTAAATAAAAAGTATTAGTGTTCAGAATTTTTGACTGTATTCAATTTGGGATAACCGAGAATTCTCACTAATACACTGTCATGTTTCCTGTTACTTATTATGAAGTAATAATCGAGAAAATAAATTGTGTATAATATTTTTCAGTTGCTTTTGGTGTTTATAGTATTCCTTGGCTTATTTCATTATTTCTTAGTTTTTAAAAAAAACCTAAGTAAAAAACAATGGAAGCAAGTCGATTACATCTGGTTTTGTATGTCATTCATTGGTTTAATATCTTTAGCTTCTGATGTGCGTATAAGCCAAGTTTCTCAAGATAAATTAATTCAAGAGTCACACATGGAAACATTCTGGAATGTGGCTGATAGACTTTCTAAAGATGCTGCAAGTACTTACGAATGCAATGTATTTAAGATGTTTGATAACGACTCAGATAAGAAGGATTATGCACTAAATAAAGACCGATTCTCTTCAGCGTGTGAATGGAGGAAAGAGACTGAGTTATTTTTTTCTGATTTAAATCAAGAAAGTTATCCTGAAGTGAAAATTGATGATTTGCCTATACCAAAACTTGATAGTTCAGAGCTTTTAGGGGATTACGAGTGGTTACAGCGTGAGATACCTATATACAATTTACACAGAGAATCATGGTTAGAAATAAAAAGTAACTCGTTTAAGAATACGTTTGAGCAAATATTGTATCTCCTATCCCCATTTTTTATTGCAATTGCTTTAGCTTTGAGGCTGACAAAAGTTACGGGAGAAGTTAGACATGAGAATTAGTTTCTGAGCTCGTAAAACATAACAAACAATTTAAGAGCGATTCGGCACGCGTGACTTTTTTACTATGCGGTGGTTTTAGTGATTAAGGTGGCATGTGGAAACATCGGTATGGTGTGCCTCACACCTTAATTAGGCGTTACGACTGGCCGCTTATGGCACATAACAGCCCAAAACAGACAGTGTTAAGCTTTACTCCTTCACCCATTAATCAAACCTGAAAATACAATTTAAATGAATAATGCGAGACAGGGAGCGAAGCGGTCGAGCAAGCCATGTACAACAGGGACGTTGCTTCATGGCGTTTATGTTCACTCTTAAATTGTATTTGAAGAATTAGTTTGATTTTGGGGCGCCGAGGGATTCCAAAGGGAGGCCGGCGCATGCCGCCCTTTGGCTGTCGTCGCCAGCGCGACAAATATGCTGTCAAACTACACTTCTGTTGAGATGAAGATGTTAAACACGTTGGCAACAATCTAACCCCAACCCTTTATTTTAAATCAACTATATAACCAATCTTTATTGGTATTTCACACGTATCTGTTTACCATAAGCTTATACAATATCTTTTGGAAAAGATGATGAAAATTGATGATATTCGCCGTGAGTATTTAAAGGATGGTTTGTCTGAAGAGAAGCTGTTAGACAATCCAATTGAGCAGTTTGAAGCTTGGTTGCAATTAGCGGTAGACGCTAAGCTAGATGACCCAACAGCCATGGTAGTTGCAACGGTAGATAGCAATGGTCAGCCGTCGCAGCGCATTGTGTTACTTAAAGATGTAAATCCAAATGGGTTTGTCTTTTTTACCAATACTGAGTCGCGCAAGGCGCAGGAAATTGCGAGCAATAACAAGGTGAGTTTGCATTTCCCGTGGCATAGTTTGGAGCGCCAAGTAATTGTTTATGGTACGGCAAAGCCATTATCCAATTTGGCGGTGACTAAGTACTTTTTATCGCGTCCAAAAGAGAGTCAACTTGCGGCGTGGGCATCGGCGCAAAGTCGTCCTGTGTCATCGCGTAAAGTGCTGATGGAAAAATTCCAGCAAATTAAAAACAAGTTTAGTGAAGGCGAAGTGCCACTGCCGTCATTTTGGGGTGGCTACTGCATTGAACCGCATCAAATTGAGTTTTGGCAGGGCGGTGCAAACCGCTTACACGACCGCTTTATGTATAAACTTGAAGATGGCGTGTGGACTAAACAGCGCTTAAATCCATAATATGGCGTTTTTTGATACACACTGTCATATCGACTTTGATGAGTTTGAAAATGATCGTGACAAGGTGTTAACAGATGCGGCAGCGTGTAACGTGTCGCATCTGCTGGTGCCGGGCGTCACGCTTGCACAAAGCGCCAAGCTACTTTCCCTTGAAAATACCCAAGGCATTACGTTTTACAAAGCCCTTGGTTTGCATCCGTATTTTTTAAGTGAGCATCAACAGGGTGATTTCGAGCGCCTTGCAACGCTTGCTAAAAGTCATCGCGAATTTTTAGTGGCAATAGGCGAGTGCGGTATCGACCGTAGTATCGACAAGCTCGATTACCAACAGCAGCTTTTTTTACAGCATATTGAGCTTGCTAATCAGTTGTCATTACCGCTGGTGGTGCATCATCGTAAAAGTCATGACTTAATTGCCGAAGCGTTTAAAATACTAAAACCAAAATGTGGCGGTATTATTCACGCGTTTAGTGGCTCAGCGCAGGTGGCTAATTATTATGTTGAGCAAGGCTTTAAGTTAGGCGTTGGTGGCACAATTACGTACGCGCGTGCGCAAAAAACACGTGATGTGATTGCTAGTATGCCGATTGAAAACTTAGTGTTAGAAACCGACGCACCTTCAATGCCGCTTTATGGTTTTCAAGGTGAGCGCAATACACCGTCGCAGATAACGCGGGTATTTGATGAGTTGTGCGAATTAAAAGGTA
This sequence comes from Pseudoalteromonas sp. XMcav1-K, assembly GCF_044005875.1. Taxonomy (NCBI): domain Bacteria; kingdom Pseudomonadati; phylum Pseudomonadota; class Gammaproteobacteria; order Alteromonadales; family Pseudoalteromonadaceae; genus Pseudoalteromonas; species Pseudoalteromonas sp. XMcav1-K. The sequence goes on from NZ_JBIPJE010000033.1 coordinate 91,200, forward strand.
TCGAGACGCAAAGCGCCCGAATAATGCTTGCCGAGCAGCTTTACTCTTCGTCTTGCTCAGTACTGCGAATATAGCGTTTAACCTGCCAGCGCTTGATTTTACGCGCTAATACCCAAGTTAATACCACACTTAAAATCAACATAAGGGCAATTTGCTTGCTTACTTCATGCAGATAATCATGGCCGTCGCGGATGGCGGCCGGAAAAGTATAGGTAAGCCTAACAAAGCCGACACGCTCACCCTCAACAAACACATCATCAATAATCGGTGTCGCTAGTTTAGATAAACCGGGTAGCGCATTTGGGGTTTTTAATAAATCTTGATAAGACGCCGCAAAATCGCTTTGCGACAGTAAATTACCAAACTTATCAAACACCGCAGCAGTTTGAATAAATTCATCTTGTGCAAAGTTGTTAACTAAGCGCGTTAACGCTTGGGTATCTTGATCTTTGATGGCAAATCGTGCACTTAATGCCAACTGCTGAGCTAGCCCTTGCGCTGTGGTTTGGCTTTGATTGTTAAGTATTTGGTGGCCTTTAAAGCTAGTGTTAAAACCAATATGGGTAAGCGCAATAAAGCATATCGCAGCAATCATTAAGCGCGATATTCTTTGGTATGTTGAGGCGAAAGCCGGATTGCGGTCTTGGTTTTTTTTCATTTTGCTCAATGCCTTTTGGACAGTGTGCTTTTTTCTTGGTTAAATTGCAACAACACATAAGTCGAGTAGTGAGCGTGTCACATATGTTTGAAAGTATGGTGCAGTTTGAGCAGTTTTTCTCAAACTTAGAGAATAATAAATGGCATTCAGTTGCAGAGCCCTTTGAGCCAAGTGAAACATGTTTTGTTTTGCTTTCTACATTGCAGTCACAGCTTGAACCAAGCAGCGCGTTATTAACCTCGCTTTCAGCGCTGCCTGTGGCAGCGGTTGCAAAAATTGCACCTCACCCAGACTTATCCAGTGCGTTGGGCTTAAAAGTTAGCGCAAATGTAGCAGCTGTAAAAAAACAGCTGAGTGACTTTTTGGCGCCAAATCAAGCGTTAGAAGTTAATGTATTTGCAAATGCACCAACAATTAACCAACCTGGTTTGTTAGTTATGGACATGGACTCAACCGCTATTCAAATTGAATGCATCGATGAAATTGCCCGTTTAGCCAATGTGTATGACGAAGTGGCCAGTGTTACTCGCCAAGCAATGCAAGGGGCATTACCCTTCTCTGAAAGCCTGCGAAAACGCGTTGCAAAGTTAGAAGGTGTGTCGCTTGAGTTAATGGCAGAGCTTAAAGATAACCTACCGTTAATGCCGGGCGTAAAAGCACTGTGTCAGCATTTAAAAGCGAACGGATGGACGCTTGCCATTGCATCAGGCGGTTTTATTCCATTTGCTGAGCGTGTTCAAACATTACTTGAACTTGATGCGATTCACGCTAATACCTTAGAAGATAATTGTAAAACGCTTACCGGTAAGGTGTTGGGCACAATTGTTGATGCCGACGAAAAAGCACGTTTTTTAACGCAATATGCCAAAGAGCTTAATATTGATAAGTCGCAAACGATGGCAATGGGTGATGGTGCAAATGACTTAGTAATGATGGTTGCAAGTGGCCTTGGGGTTGCGGTTCATGGTAAGCCTCTTGTTGCTGAAACGGCAGATGTAGCGGTTAATTTTGGCAGCTTGTTGCAGGTGCTTTATTTCATTAGTTTGCCTGAATAAATAAGCGAAACACGGCCTGATTTAGTGTTACTAATTCAGGCTGAATAACATCGCAGCGCTTTAAATCTAATTAAATAGATCTACTCAAATAAATTGCTTAATTGGTATTGCGCTGTTTTAGACCAAAGCACTTTGCGTTTATTAAGGTTGCTTTGCACGTCTGGCGCAATGGCATAACGGGTTAAAACTTCCTGTGTGATATCAAGTGCATCACCTACACCAATAACCGACCACAATTCTTCTTCTAAATCTTTTGCTTTGTGCTGTGCATATTGGCTGATATAACCTAACTCTTTGGCAATATAATCGGTATCTGGTCGGCCAGTACGCGAAATATATAAACGAAAGGCAAAGAACAGATCTTCTCTAACACTTGCTGCAACAAAGGTTTTACGGTTATTAACTTGTTTGCAGTCAAGTAATTCAGTAACCAATGCTTTATCGGGATCGCGCTCTTTTGGCTGTAAGCGAACAAATAGATCAAATTGCAGCGGCGCATCATGACGCGCCATATCTTTAAGCGGTGCGCCAATTAAATTATCAAACGCGTTATGCTTAATTAAATGCTTAAACTCAAAGTTCTTAGTTAAGCTGGCCATATGGCTTAGCAATAAGTGACAGCTGCTTGGGTAAAGGCCTTTTGCAATGGCGCCAACTTTGATTTGAGAGCCGCGTTTGTGCAAATAAAACGGAAACTGGCAGACATTTTTCGTCACCATATTACGCAAAGCGGTCGAAAGCCCCGGCGTTTTGGGTGACTCTTCTGAAGCAACAAGCTTTGATTTATTGTTTTCAATCAACTGATTAAAAAAGCGTGAGCCTTGATGCTCCATATCGGTAGTTGGTTTATAGGTGCGTAAATTTACAACTGTTTTGGTTTTACTAACCGCCATTACTTCATAGGCTAATTTACTCAGCTGGTATTTCTTGGTTAGTTTTTGTAACTCAGGTAACGCGACCAGCAGCAAATCGCCTTTTTCATAATCGGTAGGGGCGGCAAGTTCAAGCTGTAAGCCATTCACCGAGAAATCCAATGTGTGGCCTGTTAGCTCACCTTTTTCTTCTTGTTCTAATTGAATAGGGGTTTTATATAAATAACGTGTTTCGTTGCGCAAGTTAATATAATCAAGTGCTACAAACTCAACATCTGGGTAGCTACGCAGTTTTTGATGACCATATTGTTTTAAGTGATTAACATGGCTTTTATCAAATGTAATTTTCTTTAACGTATCGCTTGACGATGCACTGGTGATGTCAGTTAACAACAATAAATATTTGGTATCTTTTACAATGCCTTGCACACGCGGAGAAGGTGGTTTATTGAGTTTAGCAACTTCGCTGCTAGCACTGTCTGGCAAGGATAAAGGAATATAACTGTCTTCGCTTGAGCACGGCATAAGCTGTACATTGAACACTCTAAAGCTCGGCTTTTGACTGGCAAAGCCCCAAAATAAATCACGTAAATTCGGAGTGTTATTTAGCTCGCTCTCGCTTGCTGAATAATAGAAAACCTTACCGTTATTAGTATGTGTAAAGCAGTATAAATTTATTTGCTTAACATCACCTGGCGTGTTTTGTAATTGGTTAATGCGGGCTGAATTTAATATTTGTGGCAGTACTGAGTTGCGATTTTCATCATTAAAATAGCGTGCAACATTTAAATTATTTTCGTTAGACAGCACTATATTCGGAATAACGCGCGCGTCTTTTACACTTAAAAATACAAACAGTGAGGCAACACGCGGCAAATAATATTGCTCATAGCCTTTTACAACAACGGCATCAAGGGTGTTATCTAGATTCACTTTATAACGGCGTTTATTGCCGTGAATAAAGCTTTTTAAAAATTCATCTATGGTTTTGTTGTCATCGCTGAAGGTGCGTTTCATACGCACATGATTTAGCTCTGCATTGACCGACTCAACGGCAACTACTTCGTATTCCAAACCGTTTTTAAGCCCTAACTCAAAGTCTTGCTCTAAACCCATTAGACGCATGCGAATGGTTTCGCCTTTACGTACTTGGTAGCGCGAATAGAGTTTTACTTTACAACCGCTGACGGAAATATCCGACGTAGATGCTTCAATTTCGCTGCCAGAGGGTAAAAACAGTTTTACTTTAATTGAGTAATTCATGCGCTCTTCTGAACGCGACTCGTATGAGGCAAAAGATACCCAATTGACGTTGGGCTTTTCTTCTTTTTTCTCGCTACTGCCAACTGGTTGAGGGGCAAGCTCGCCACGCTCTTGCGCTTTGCGTTGCATTACTTTGTGATTGTTTTCGGTGTTCATTACCGCTTCATAAACGGCAAGGGTGTAGCGTTTATAGCGGCGAATTCCTGCCTCAAATACATTGATGGCAATTTCATCCATAAAGTGCTGCTTACCGTTATAGCTGTAGGCGCGCACATCACCGGTTACTTGGCCGCGTAAATCAATAAAGCGATTGATTGGCTGAAGTAAACGGTTCATTTCCATTTTTATAAGGAACCGTTCCGAACTGCTTAATGTTTTGGTTTTTTTAGTAAAAATCGCATCAAAATTAGGGCGTCCCAAGTCGCGCTTGAGCTCTTCAATAAGCGATTGATACTTTATCAATACATCTTCAGCCATAAAAACGGATTGTTCCTTAATTTTTATTATTCTACTTGCTTGAATAGGTTAAGATATCAAACAATTTTGATTTTAGCTTGTCGCATTTAGCGGTGAAGCGTGATTTATTAACTGAAGCAATTACTATACCAGTATCCTAGCAAGAAACATTGATTTAACGAGTGTTAGGTGCATATTGCGTACAAATTTATAAGAGTCGGTTTTTATGGCTAAAAATAAAACTGCATTTGTTTGCAGTGAGTGTGGCGCAGAATTCGCCCGTTGGCAAGGTCAATGTGGTGAATGTAAAGCGTGGAATACGGTGACTGAATTTCGTGTGCCATCAATTAAGCAAACACCAAGAAGTGGTGGCGCAACAGCCGGTTATGCGGGCGCGATTGAAGCTAAGGTGCAAACCTTAGATGAGGTTAATCTTGAACAATTGCCACGTTTTACAACAGGCTTTGCTGAATTTGACCGTGTACTGGGTGGCGGTGTGGTGCCGGGTAGTGCAATTTTAATTGGTGGTTCTCCAGGTGCAGGTAAAAGTACCTTACTGCTACAAACCATGTGTTTGCTCGCACAAAATATGAATACCTTGTACGTTACCGGTGAAGAATCGTTGCAGCAGGTGGCAATGCGAGCGAAACGCCTTGGTTTACCCACCGATAAACTGAAAACCCTCGCTGAAACCAATGTAGAAACGATTTGCCAATTAGCGCTTAGAGAAAAGCCACAAATCATGGTTATTGACTCAATTCAGGTCATGCATATGGCCGATATTCAGTCGGCACCAGGCAGTGTATCGCAAGTTCGAGAAGGTGCTGCTTATTTGACGCGTTTTGCCAAGCAAAACCAAGTGGCGATTATTATGGTTGGCCATGTTACGAAAGATGGCTCTTTGGCTGGTCCGAAAGTGCTAGAGCATTGTATTGACTGTTCTATTTTACTTGAAGGAAGTAGCGATAGCCGCTTTAGAACGCTGCGTGGCAACAAAAACCGCTTTGGTGCGGTAAATGAATTAGGCGTATTTGCCATGACAGGGCAAGGCTTAAAAGAAGTCAGTAACCCATCGGCTATTTTCTTAAATCGTTCAGACGAGCAAACACCAGGTTCGCTGGTAATGGTGATTTGGGAAGGCACACGACCGCTACTGGTTGAGGTGCAAGCATTGGTAGATTATTCGCAGCTTGGTAACCCAAGGCGCGTTACGGTTGGTCTTGAACAGAACCGCTTGGCGATGTTACTAGCAGTATTGCACCGCCATGGTGGTCTGCAAGTATCTGATCAAGATGTATTTGTTAACGTGGTGGGTGGTGTAAAAGTTACTGAAACCAGCGCCGACTTAGCCCTTATTACCGCACTTGTTTCAAGCTTTAAAAATGCCTCACTGGCACGCGAATTAGTGGTATTTGGTGAAGTGGGCCTAGGCGGTGAAATTCGTCCTGTGCCAAGTGGTGTTGAGCGATTAAAAGAAGCGGCAAAGCATGGCTTTAAACGCGCTATTGTGCCGATAGCTAATAAACCAAAAGAGCAAATTGAAGGTATGGAAGTGATAGGGGTAAGTTCGCTGTCACAAGCGTTGGAAGCGCTGTTTTAATACCAATTCACTTAAATAGCTGATCATCCTAGCGGGCTAAATATCATGCTAACTGCGTTAGAATTTATCAATGTAGAACAACTACATAAGAAAAATTCCGCCTTGTTAGCATTTCATTTATCCAGCGCAATCCCTGATCACATACTTAACAGAGTTGGTATAATTTCTTTTTATCTTATGAATTAGCTATAAAAAAAGCAGCGTAACGCTGCTTTTTTTATGCTGTTTTGACGTGGTTATTAGTGAAGAATACGTGCGCGAATCGTACCGTCGATGGCGCGTAGCTCTTTTAATGCCACTTCTGAATGATCTGTTTCTACATCAATTACTACGTAACCAATGGTTTCGTTTGTTTGCAGGTATTGCGCTGCGATATTAATACCGTGTTGGGTAAACGCTTGGTTAATTTGCGTTAGTACACCCGGTTGGTTGTGGTGAATGTGCAATAGGCGGCTGCGATTAGCCAGCTCTGGCAACGATACTTCAGGGAAGTTAACAGCCGATACCGTTGAACCGTTGTCTGAGTACTTGGCGAGTTTACCTGCTACTTCAACACCAATGTTTTCTTGCGCTTCTTGGGTTGAACCACCAATGTGTGGCGTTAGAATCACGTTATCAAATTCGCGCAGTGGTGAAACAAATTCTTCGTCGTTACCTTTTGGCTCAACTGGGAATACATCAATAGCTGCCCCGGCGATTTTCTTTTCTTGCAAGCTGCTGGCAAGCGCATCAATGTCCACTACCGTACCGCGTGACGCGTTGATTAAAATGGCGCCCTGCTTCATAACTTCTAGTTCTGCAGCACCAATTAGGTTTTTGGTTTGCGCTGTTTCAGGTACGTGTAGGCTAATTACATCGGATGTTTGTAATAACTGCGTTAAATTTTGTACTTGCGTCGCATTACCAAGTACCAGCTTATCTTCAATATCGAAGAACTGTACTTTCATGCCGATGTTTTCAGCCATAATACTTAGCTGCGTACCAATATGGCCGTAACCAATAATACCTAAGGTTTTACCACGTGCTTCAAATGAACCTGCAGCTGATTTTTGCCATTCACCGCGATGTGCTTTGGCGTTTTTCTCAGGAATACCGCGTAATAGCAGTAGAATTTCACCGAGTACTAGTTCAGCTACTGAACGTGTATTTGAGAACGGAGCATTGAATACTGGAATGCCAAATTTCTGCGCTGCATCTAGTGATACTTGATTGGTACCAATGCAAAAACAGCCGATAGCAACCAGTTTATCTGCTTGTTCAAGTACAGCTTCAGTTAAGTGAGTACGTGAGCGAATACCAACGAAATGTGCGTCGCGTAAACGCTCAATCAGTTCAGGCTCAGGCAAGGACGTTTTAACATAATCAATATTGGTGTAACCATTACGCTTAAGTGTTTCAACGGCACTTTGGTGCACGCCTTCAAGCAGTAAAATTTTAATTTTGTCTTTTGCTAACGATACCTTGCTCATAACCTTTCCTAAATATTACTTCAGCGTTTTAGGTCCTTGTGGTGTACCTACAATCACTGTGTTTGCGCCGCGCTCGGCAAATAAACCATTGGTCACTACACCAACAATTTGATTTATTTTTTGTTCAGTTTGTTTGGCGTTGTCGATATGCATATTGTGCACGTCTAAAATGACATTACCGTTATCTGTGATAACGCCTTCGCGATAAACTGGGTCACCACCAAGGTGTACTAATTCTCGTGCTACATAGCTGCGTGCCATTGGAATCACTTCAACCGGTAATGGGAAGTTGCCAAGTACATCAACAAGCTTTGTTTCATCAACAATACAAACAAACTGTTTAGCAACTGCTGCCACGATTTTTTCACGTGTTAACGCAGCACCGCCACCTTTGATCATTTCGTTAAGTGAGTTGATTTCATCTGCGCCATCAACATACACACTTAAACTATCAACATCGTTCAATTCGAAAATCTCAATACCGAGTGCTTTTAGCTTTTCAGTTGAGGCTTCTGAACTTGAAACGGCACCGCGAATGTCATCTTTAATGCTCGCAAGTGCATCAATAAAGTGGTTAACCGTTGAACCTGTGCCAACACCAACGATGCTGTCTTTTTCAACGTATTCCAGTGCTGCCCATGCAGCTGCTTTTTTCATTTCATCTTGAGTCATAGGTAAAGGCCTAATGTTTGAACGGATTTTAGAGTTGTAAGTATTATACCTAGTTGCACCTTACATGCTTACCATAAATAACACTTTTTTGGCGTTACTATGGTTTTAAGTGGTACATCCCAACTTTCAATCGGTAATTGGTCAATGTGTTGGCAATCATGGGCAAGGCCGATAATTTCGGGCTTGGTGCGTTGTTCGCGATAATATTTAGCGAGCGTACGATCATAATAGCCGCCACCCATACCAAGGCGGTTACCTTGTTGGTCAAAAGCGACAAGTGGTGTGCAAAGCACATCTAAGTCTTCAACCAAACAAACCTGACTACAATTTAACTTGGGTTCCAAGATACCATAGCGATTTGGCGTCATGGGTGAATTTTTCTCATACCTTTGAAAGAGTAAGTAACCGTGGCAAAAGGGGTGTAGTACAGGCAGGTAAACTTCGATGCTTTTACGCCATAATTCCTCAATTATCAATGAGGTATCAATTTCGCTATCGTTTGATAAGTAGATCCCAACTCGGCGTATACTGGCGTTTTTAAAGTGTTGAAAAATGTTCACGTTAATTTTTTTCGCGGCTTCAAGTTGTTCAATTTCTGAAAGTTGAGCGCGACGTTCTCGCATTAACTTGCGAATATTTTGACGTTCCATAGCAATATTTAACTATTAAAAGGGCAGTAGATTAGGAAATGCGACAATTACACCAAGTAAAGACAGCAAAATGGCAATTAAAGCAAAGAACAACCAATTGATATTTTTTGGTTTGTTATTTGATTCAGCGGTTTCATCAAACTCAAGCTCTTCGCCCCAACTGTTATTTTCGAGCTCTAAGTCCATTTCGCCATTTTGTTCTTGTTGCAGGCGAGCTAAGTCATCGACTTTTTCTTCAAGGCGAATAATTGATGTGGTTATATAGTCAAGCGCAGCCAAAATGCGCTGGTCGACATCGTGCTCAGGTTCTTGTGTTTGCGCTTTGTTTGCATTGACTATTTTGACTTTAATGCCGAGCGCAGAGAAGGTTTTTTGCTGTTTTATTGCTTTATCTTGCGAGATAGGACTAAAAATGAGCTTGCCCGCAAGAAACTGTGTAGCTTTTGCATCAGACAGTTTTAATTTTGTTGTTAAGATTGTTTTCGCCTGTTCAGTGGTGACATTGTTACTTAATTGGGCGAATTGAATGCGATAGCTCATATACTTAGCAAAATTAATTGTTTTGCTAAGTATATAGTTGTTAAAAGCTTTTTTGCAAAGTTAAAAAGCAGCAAGAACTGCTGCTTTTTAATGTGATTAGTACTTAGCTGGACCTGAAGGCAAGGAGTTTAAAATAAACTCGCGTACATCTTGGTTTGATGTTTCTAAATCAGCGCGGCGAAGGTACATCATGTGCCCGCTTTCGTAGCCTTTAAAGCTTAAGCGTTCACGCATTTTGCCGCTCGGATCAAGTTGCCACATAGTGTACTTGGCATCAAAGTAATTTGTTGCGCCATCAAAATAACCAGATTGCACCATTACATTCAAATAGGGGTTTTGCGCCATTGCCAAGCGCAGATTCTCGCCAGTTTTATTATTGCTGCGGTCCCACGGGTGAACCGAACCAAACATGTTGTATTTTAGATCTGTTTTGTAGCCGAGCTCTTGTTGTAGGTAGTAATTAATTGCTGGTGTAAATGAGTGCAACCATGAGGTTAGTTCAGCCCAATAATCAGGGCGACTGCCAGCATCACGCTTATCGATACCTTTATAACGAGAATCTAAACGACCCACAGTAAAGCCATCTTCGCGCAGCAATTCTTTCCAAAACGCGGCATTAGGAATATCAAGATTATTGCGTAGTACAAAGGTTTCGCTCAGAGCCGTGTATTTAGCGATGGTTGCGGCAATTTGTTGTTTTTCATCAATATTAATAAAGCCACCTTTGCTAATTGCAGGGATCGCTTTATTGATTGTAAAGTCTTCAACTTCGGCTAAAAACGTTGTTAGTGGCATGTTCTGGTATTTAGCATCTAACTTGTTGTGATACCAAGCCGTTGCGGCAAAGTAAGGAATGCGATTAGCGGCTTCAACTGGGCCTTCGCGTTTAATCCCAATTTCAGTAGGTGATACTAAGATTACGCCATTTAGGTACATCCATTGGCGATTTTGCAATTCAAGTGCAAGACCAGAAACACGTGTTGTACCGTAACTTTCACCAATTAGAAATTTTGGTGATAACCAGCGGTTGTTACGTGTTACAAAGGTATTAATCCAATCAGCTAGGTATTTAATATCGGCATTAACACCAAAAAATAACTCTTTTTGTTTATCTTTACTTGGCAATTCACCTTTGTCATTTTCAAGAACACGAGAGTAACCTGTGTTTACTGGATTAACGTAGACAATATCAGCGACATCAAGCACAGAGTAAGGGTTACTTTTAACGCCATAAGGCTGAACTGGATAGCCTTCGTCATCAATATTTAAGATTTTAGGGCCTGTGTAAGCAAGGTGCATCCAAACCGAAGCCGAACCAGGTCCACCATTAAACGAAATAAGTAATGGGCGTTTGCCATAGTCTTTCACACCTGACTTTTGATAATACGTGTAATGCAAACTGGCAATCGCGTTACCTTGCTCATCCCATACCGGTTGCGTGCCAATTGTTGCACTGTACTTAACCTTGTTACCTAAGATTTTTACTTGGTGATTAGAGGTTTGTTTACTATCGATTGTTATTTTTCTATCAGTGGCTTGTGATTGGTTTGATATCACAAGCGCTGAAAAAACGACTAACTGAATAAGCTTTTTCATGTTGGCCCTGTTGTTAAACATGTGGATTAGGTTAGCAAGCAGACTACTTAATTTTTGCTTGTGCGGTCAAAGAGAGTGAGACCAATATAGGCATTTTTTCGTTGAATTACTAAATCTACCCTATACTGATTAATGACGTATATAAAACAATGATGCACTTTGACTTTTTACATGTAAGTCGTTTTTACTGCGTAACAAGCATTGTATTTAAAACGCTATTAAATGGTTAAAGCAAAAAAACAAACCCATTGTTTGTATCGATACGTACAGTAACTATGAGCGATATTGTCACCGCTAACTGATTCAATTAAGGAGAAAGTTATGCCTCAAACTCCAGTAGCAGATAAGCATGCGACTTTTGCCAGATGTTTAGAGTGCAATAAGGTTGGACTATTTGCCCCTCTGCATTGGCTTGCCCTTGGTTTTAAAGATATGGCGAGTGCGCCAATTTTAAGCCTATTTTATGGTGTTGTGTTTAGTATTATCCCTGTCGCGATTTTATATTTTGTCTATCAATCAGGTACCCATCTCGTTATTTTACCCGCCACCGTGGCATTTGCCCTAATTGGGCCAGCTTTTGCTGTTGGCTTATACGATATTGCGTGGGAACTGGAAAAGCAGCACAAACCCACACTAAGTCATAGTTTAAGGTCAATGTTTCGAAACCCAGTTGGCGAGTGGGGTTTTGCGGTACTGTTAATGGTGATTATGATTATTTGGATGCGTTTAGCGGCACTGGTGCATGCGTTATACCCAAATAGTGTTAATCCAACATTTGACGAGCTCTCGGCGTTTTTAACCTTAGGGTCGTTAATTGGTGCCGTTATGCTCGGTAGTGTATTTGCTATTTCTGCGTTTACACCGCAAATCATGATGGAGCGCCGAGTGGATATTATGACTGCTGTGGTGTCATCGATACATGCAGTAAAAGAAAATATTGGTGCCATGATTGTTTGGGCATTTTGCATTGTTGCTTTGGTGGCATTAGGCTTTTTGACTGGCGCAACAGGGTTTATTGTAATAATGCCGCTGCTTAGCTATGCAAGCTGGCATGGTTATATCGCCATCATAAAACACAAAGGCCCTCGCGGTTACGAGTAATAAGGGGCGGTTATCTTTTCACGTTCGTTTTTGCAGCTGTTTGATTGAGTTTTATGCAAGGCTGAGGCTCCGTGGCATAGATATGCTATGTGAGTCAGCCGATAACACCGTAAAAAGCTAATTAAGCGTTGAGCGATTTTCGCTTAGATTTCTGAGTAACTCATCGAGCGTCGCAATAAACATACGCTCAGAGAGAACAAAAATAGCACTGAAAAGATCAGCTGGCCCTAGTATATTTTAAAAAAAGGGGAACGTTTGTTTCCCTTTTTTTCATGGTTATGTGGTATAACGGGAGCACAATAACAAGCCTGCGTGCAGGTAACAAAAGCTTAGTTGGAGTGTAACTATGCAACGAATTCTAATCGTTGAAGATAGTAAAATGGTGCAGCAAGTGTTGCGCCATCTAGTCGCGCAGTATTTATCTGTTCCCGTTGATTTTGCCGCATCGCTGAGAGAGTCGGCAGGACTTATCAAAAATAATAAGTATACCCTAGCGCTGGTGGATTTGAACTTACCTGATGCGAGTAACGGTGAAGTAGCCACACTGACTTTACGTTGTGGTATTCCAACACTTGTTTTAACTGGCAGTATTGATGAGTTCAAGCGTCAGCAAATGCTGGAAATGGGTGTGGTGGATTACGTACTAAAAGAAAATCGCGATTCATATATCTATGCAGTAAAGCAGTTGGGGCAACTATTAGGTAACCAAGGAACTAAAGTATTAATTGCCGACGATTCGCAAACTAGCCGTACTATGATGCGTCAAAACTTAGAGCGCTTGTTGTACCATGTTGAGGAAGCCGAAGATGGTGAGCAAGCGTATCAAAAGCTACTAGCTGATGAGAGCATTAAGTTGCTACTCACCGACTTTGCGATGCCGAAAAAAGATGGTTTTGAATTAGTTAAAAGTATTCGCTCAAAACGAGGGCGTGATAGTTTAGGTATTATTGGTATTTCAGGTTCTGGCAATCATAGTTTATCTGCCAAGTTTATTAAGCATGGCGCGAATGACTTTTTAACAAAGCCTTTCGCACCAGAAGAGTTTCATTGTCGTGTAATGATGACAATGGAACAGCTTAACCTAATAGAGACCATTAAAGATTCGGCGAACAAAGATTATCTAACAGGGCTTTATAACCGTCGTTACTTCTATCAAACGTCAGAGAAAATCATTGCAGAGCAACCGTTATTAAGTATTGCCGTCATTGATATCGATCACTTCAAGCAAATAAATGATAGTTACGGACACCAAGCGGGCGATGAAGTCTTGAGCTTTTTATCAAATAAGTTAACAGAGCAATTTGGTGATGCACTGATGGCACGTCTCGGCGGGGAAGAATTTGCGGTGCTGTTTAGAGGTGAAGATCAGGATGCAGCATTTGAAAAACTTGATGAATTGCGTTTTTCACTCGCGAATATGCAAGTTGAAGCGGCGGGTCAGTTTATTAGCTTGTCTATCAGTGCGGGTGTTGCTCAATTGCAGCAAGATGAAGAACTGACAGAGCTAATTAATCGCGCTGATGTGGCACTTTATGATGCGAAAGGTGGTGGCCGAAATCAGGTGGTGATCCACCAATAAAGCCAACCTTTAAAGAGTAAGCTAAGAGTGCTCTACTGACACTCTTAGCTTTTAATATTGCTGAAATCTGAAATCTGAAATCTGAAATCTGAAATCTGAAATCTGAAATCTTACAGCTGCGTAAACTCAAGTAGCTGTCTTAATTTGGTTGCTTGTCTGCGAGAGATTTCAACCGTTTGACCATTGCTTAGCGTCGCTGTTAAGCCATAGCTAATCGCCTGTTCCATACTTTCAATTGCATCTAAACGAATAATGTCAGAGCGACTGGCACGGAAATAATGTCTTTCGTCTAATTTTGCTTCAATTTTATTAAGCGAGCTGTGTAAGTACGCTTTACCGTGCGGTGTATAAATCGCCGCGTGGTTACCAATTGACTCAAAACGAATGATCTCTTTCAGCTCAATAATGCGCATAGTTTCGCCGTATTTCACCATTAGTTTGTGATCATCCGGTAGGCCACTTGCCGATGCGCTTTGTTCAAGACGTTTTTCTAACTTTTCAATGCTTTCGGCTAAACGAGCAGGGTTTACTGGTTTTACTAAATAGTCCATCGCGTTTAGCGAAAACGCTTCTACGGCAAACTGGTCGTAAGCAGTACAGAAGATAATATTCACGTCATCACCGAGTGATTCTGCAAGCTCTAAACCGGTTGCGCCAGGCATATGAATATCTAAGAAGATTGCATCCGGTTTGTGCTCAGCGATTTTTTCACTCGCTTCTTCGGCATTTTTAGCCTCATCGACAATTTCAATTTGGCTATGTTTTGATAGTAGGCGTTTTAATTCACTGCGAGCAAGACGTTCGTCATCAACAATTATTATTCTAATACTCATTGTTAAAAGTTAACTCCATCGTGTAAGTGGTTGCATCACAGGTTTGTGTTGCACTGCAAACATTACCAAGGCCGAGCTTCGCAATAAGCTCGTTTAATGGCAAGTCACCTGACTTTATTTTTGGTGTTTGCGTTAATTTAAGTGTAAAAGTAAGCGCACCGCCAGTTTCACTGGTGCTTACAAGTAGTTCATTGTGGCTAACGCTGTAAATATCTTTTTTTATGAATACATACTCAACTATAGGAAGTAGCAAAGAGCATGCTAAAGGATATGGGCTGGAAAGCTTAGTGAACTGTTTTGTTATTGTAATTCGTTCTTCAAGGCGCAGCGCTTCTAAATCAAGCAAGTGTGCTAATTGAGTTAAGTCGTCGCTAACGCTGGTATTACCTACACCGTCGTTTAGTTGATAGCGAATTAACTCGGCAAGTTTGCCAAGTAAGTCGCTCGCTAAATCTTGATTTTCGAAAATCATATAGCGGATAGCATTCATGCTATTAAACAAGAAGTGTGGATTTAATGGTGCTTCCGCATTTTTTTCAAACATATAAAAAGAAAGTCTCTTTTTTGACAGACTATTCTGAGTCTATCGATTTTAAAATTATCTCGCCAATTAAAATGATAAACGGCAAAAAAGTGAGATGAATGGTTAGGCTGTTTTTTCTAGCTGTTGTTGCCAGTCAATTGGCAGTTCAATCACTACTTTTCTTCGCTTGCCGCTTTTAACTAAAACGATGCTGGCATCGTTACTATACTGGTGCTCTAAACGGCTTTTTACATTATCGAAATGTTCAGTATCTAAAAAGAACTTACCGTGGCTTTGATGCGCAATTTCGATACGATATTTTTGGTGTTTTATGAAGCTTGCTATCGTCAGTTCGCCGTTGCGGTTACGCGCAGTGTTGAGTAAAAACGAACAGATAAAAATAAGCGACATACTTGGGATATTAGGTGATATCTCAGCATCATGAAGCTTTAAGCTGTAACTACTTGGCGCACGCTTTTGTTCTTCAAGTAACTCTAGGTAATTGGCTAAACTGGCCAGTTCATCATTGAGCTTTGCATCGGCTGTTTTACTCGACATCAAGTTGTAACGAAAAAGGTCCGATGCTTTGGTCACAAGATCTGCCGCTTTTTCTTCATCAATATCAATTTGATGCTTAATCGCTTCCATGGTATCGAATAAAAACTCAGGGTTAACACGGTTGGTTAAAATTTGTAGTTTTTGCTTTTTAAGCAATAATGCGAGCTGCTTATAATTCGAAATACTAGCTGCAAGTACGTAACAGTATGCCCACACTAAATTAAACACAATATTATAAATAACATAGGCTACGAGTGACTCGCCTAAGCCATCCAAATGCATAATACTGTTTAAGTACTCTTCAAGAGAGTAAGGAACTAATGCGAGAAATATAGGTAAAAAATCTAAACCAATAATCACTAATGAAGTGATTGTGGAACTAGCTAATAGCAGTAAAAACAGTTTCCACTTAGTTTTAGCATAGGTTTTATAGTGTTTATAAATGCCGCGCAGCACGATATGAAATGCCGCAAATATCATTACGAGCTGGTAAGTGCTGAGAGCTAATGCACCGTACCAACCAAGTTGAAATATGGGTATTTCTTGGCCGTCAGGTTCTTGAAAAATCCCCCAGACACCTAAGAGAGTTACTAAGGCTGATACAAATAAGATCGGCCCTTGGTATCGCCAATAGTTAGGACTGGTATTTCGAATGTAACTGAAATTCATAACCGGATTTTGACCTTTTTAAATTGGCAATGTTAAACATGCGATATATTTATCGTCTTTAAACTCAGCGTTTAACGAGGCGTTTTCGTTATACATTAGCTGTAAGCGTTTAATTAGGTTTTCTTGCCCTGTACCTGTGCTTTCGACTTTATAGGTGCCTGTGTAAATTGGATTACTTACGGTCACCACAAGTTGGTTTTTTTGTTTAGCAATATCAACAATCAGCAGGCTTTGATCTTGCCTTGGCGCAATACCGTGCTTAATTGAGTTTTCAATTAATGTAAGAATGCCCATAGTGGGGACTTTGATATTTAAGCAGGTTTCATCTACATGCATTTCAATTAACAAGCGCTCTTCAAGGCGAATATGCTCAATATCAAGATAGAATTCACAAATGCGTAATTCTTCTTTTAATTTTACCGTAGGGTGCTTATTTGCTGTTAAGTTGTAGCGAAAAAGCTCATTTAGTTTATCGATTAACTCTTTAGCAAGCTGTTTATCTTCGAAAATCATACCGCGAATACTGTTTAATGAATTAAACAAAAAATGCGGATTAAGCTGACTCATTAGTAATGCAATCTGACTTTGCTTAAGTTGTGTTTTAACTTGGAAGCGACGTTTTAATGCTGACAACGGTAGATAGCAAAACAACCAAAAAAGGAATGCACCGAATTGAGACTTTAATTGTTTCGAAGAGGCACGATCAATCGCTTCTTGGTCTCCACTATGAATTTTCTCAAGTTCCTCTCGCGCTTTTAGTTGTGCTTGGTTAAATCCTTCTTTAAAACCTCTTTTAAATTCAGATTTAGCTGTCGCATTTGCTGATGTTTCATCTTGAGTGTCTGTGTTTTCTTCAACTTCGCTGTTTGTTTTAACCTGATTAAGCGGATCTTTATCAGGGTTTGCTCGATAATAGGTAATTTTGTTATGAATAGGCACAAACACATCTCTGCTTATATCGCGAATGCTCTTGCTAATAAATGAGCCAACACTAACAAAGACCAAACCACAGATGAGCACTTTTATAAATCCGGTTTCTTTGTTGCGCAAGAAATTAATAGGGGCGCGAATCAAAAAGTGAGTAATAAGAAAGAAGCTTAAAGCGCGTATACCTGCATACGCGAATGTGTTTGCAAGGCCATGCATTTCCTTGTCGGTGTCGATATTTGACAGTCCGAAAAATAATAATATGAGAGCAATTAAAGCTTGGATAACCCAATAAGCCATTTGCTTATATATCCTTTGTTATTGTTTTTTATTCCATTGAGTTAGTACGGCTCAGCATAACAGCTAACTCAGACATAGCATATTGTGTCAAAAACGGTCACCAAAGCAAGTTTTTGCTGTTTCATTTTTTGCACCAAAACGTTCACAAACCCACTATTGCTGCACCTTTGTGGTGCGTTAACTTTGTTGTAACACATTGTAAATTACATAACTTTATGAATTAGATAAAAAAATATTATTGGCATAAAGGTTGGATTTAGTAAGTACAAATAAAAAACAACAACAGGTACACGTTATGAAAATGATCAGCGCCATTATTAAGCCATTTAAGCTTGATGATGTTAGAGAAGCGATGTCAGATCTTGGCATTGAGGGCATGACAGTAGTCGATGTAAAAGGTTTTGGACGTCAACGCGGGCACACTGAGCTATATCGAGGCGCAGAGTACCAAGTTGATTTTATTCCAAAAATTAAAGTCGAAATTGCAACGCAAAGTGACAATGTTGACCGCGTGGTTGAGGCGATTACCAATGTGGCACAAACCGGCAAAATCGGTGACGGCAAAATTTTTGTCTATGACCTAGAGCAAATTGTTCGTATTCGTACGGGCGAGTTAGACGAAGCGGCAATTTAAGGGGAATGTCATGGAAAACACAGTAGTTGAATTAAAGTTTGCGCTCGACACATTTTACTTTTTAATGTCTGGCATCTTAGTAATGTGGATGGCTGCGGGTTTCGCAATGTTAGAAGCGGGCCTAGTACGCTCTAAAAACACCACTGAAATTTTAACTAAAAACGTCGCGCTTTACGCGATTGCATGTACGGTTTATCTGATTGTTGGTTACAACATTATGTATGTTGATAATGCCGAGGGTGGTTTTTTACCGTCATTGGGCATGCTGATTGGTACTGAAGCGGCAGATGCTGATCATGCATTGCAATCAGACTTTTTCTTCCAAGTTGTGTTTGTTGCAACGGCAATGTCGATTGTTTCAGGTGCAGTTGCTGAGCGCATGAAGTTATGGTCTTTCCTTGTTTTTTGTGTGGTGTTAACTGGTTTTATATACCCATTAGAAGGTTACTGGACTTGGGGCGGTGGCTTCTTATCTGAGATGGGGTTTGTTGATTTTGCAGGTTCAGGTATCGTACATATGGCGGGAGCAGCGGCTGCGCTTGCCGGTGTATTATTACTGGGTGCACGCAAAGGGAAGTATGGTAAAAATGGTGAAATCTACCCAATTCCGGGGTCTAATTTGCCGCTTGCAACACTAGGTACATTTATTCTTTGGATGGGTTGGTTTGGTTTTAATGGTGGTTCGCAATTGCTGCTATCAGATAAAGAAAATGCCACAGCAGTGAGTCAAATCTTACTGAACACGAATGCGGCAGCGGCTGCTGGCGCAATTTCAGCACTATTACTTTGTAAAGTGTTATGGCGTAAAGCTGATTTAACTATGGTATTGAATGGCGCACTTGCAGGTCTTGTTGTAATTACTGCAGAACCTGCATCGCCAAGCCCGTTACTTGCAGTGCTAGGTGGCGCGCTAGGTGGCAGCTTAGTTGTGTTCAGCATTGTGGCATTAGACAAAGCTAAAATCGATGACCCAGTGGGTGCGATTTCAGTTCACGGAGTATGCGGCTTCTTAGGCCTTATGCTAGTGCCGTTATCAAATAGTGATGCGACATTTGTAAATCAGTTAATTGGCGCAGTAGTAATCTTTGCCTTCGTGTTTGTGAGCTCATTTATTGTTTGGGCGGTACTTAAGAAAACCATGGGTATTCGGGTTGGCGAAGAAGAAGAAATTAATGGTATGGACCAGCACGATTGTGGTGTAGATGCGTACCCTGAGTTTGTTACCGTACGAGGTAATATCTAACCAGCTAGCTTGATTGAAGTTGTAAATATGTGAAAGCCCAATGCCTAATGGCGTTGGGCTTTTTTATTTGTAATATTATTCTATGCTTAGTACTGGTGCTATTAACGTGTTTAAACTATGAAAATAGACTTACTAATTGCGGAAGACGATATTTGTTTAAATGATCTTGTTGCCTCAAGTTTGACCGATGAATACTTAGTGTCGCAAGCGTATAATTTGGAGCAAGCGAAAGCCTTGTGCGATAAGTCTCAATTTAGTGTCATTGTTTTAGATTATTACTTTCCCGACGGCGATGGGGTTGAGCTTATTCATCATGTTAAAAAACAAGGTAAAACCCCAATTATAATTTTTCTCAGCGCATCTGAAGAGCTTGATGTCAAAATGAATGCATTCAATGCAGGTGCCGCAGACTGGATTGATAAGCGTTCATTTATCCCCCCTTTATTATTAATCAAAATTAAAAAAGCACTGGCTAACCGGCAAGAATTTGATGCCCTAAAAGAGGCTGAGCAACAGGCAAACACAGCAGTATTTTCTGCGATGTCAGATTCCTTTATGTGGGGTAATACGGCAAGAGCGATTCAAGGTTGCCTTTCTTGCACTAACTACAACGAGTTTTTAGTTCATATTTTTTCGTACTTACAAAGTTTAGAGCTCACGGCATCGGTAGCGTATAGCGAAAATAGTCAGATAAGCTACTGGGATAGTCCTTATGCACGTGCATGTGGTATGGAAGAAGATCTTTTTAAATTAGTAATGCAAAAAGACGAACGTATTATTAACGCTGGGCGTCGATATTTTTTCAAAGACAGTTATATCTGTATTTTAATTAAAAATATGCCTGAAGACGAAGTACGAAAAGGGCAAATTTTAGATGTGGTAGCGGCCTATATTGAATGTGCAAATCATCAAGTTAATATGCTTAATCAAGAATACGTAAAACAACTGTATTTTAAAAAAATTGCGTTTGAATTAGATGATTTACAGCAAAAAATGGGGCTTTTTACAGAACAAACCCAGCAAATTCAAAGTCATCAATCACTTAAGTTTTTTGAAATTTTTAGCCAACTAGAACTCACCAACGACGAAGAAAGTAAGTTAACTGAAGTAACTGATGACACGTTAATGAAGTTTGAAGAGCTTGCTTATAGTCATGTAAATATTATCAATAGCTTAAATAACGTGATTAAAGATTTTAAACGCCAATTATCTTAATCGGCTTGTAGCGGAAATGTTTCGATTGGTATATAGCGTAACTGGTTGTTAATGCGCGTCGAGTGAAAGAGTTTAAATTCACTATAGGTCACGTCAAACGGCGTGATTTTTCGTATTATTTGCGGGGGCTGTTTGCAGTTTCGTATTAGCGTAACGTGCGGGTGATAGGCAAACGGGTTAGTGTAAAGTTGCAGTTTTTCACCTTCATCGCGTAATGTATTGGCAAGCTGTGTTAATGAGTTGGGTTGGCTTGTTGGTTTTAAATAAAAAATTCCACTATTTTGCCAAAAGCTTGTCTCTTCAAAGCTCAAGCTAAATGGTGAAACCGATAAACAGCGTGCAAATTCAATTAAAGCTTCTTGTGTTTTAATTGGCACATTCGGTAAAAACGCTAAGGTTAAGTGCAAATTACTTTTTAATATAGGCTTACGTTTGCTTTCAACTTTTGATATTAACCAATTGAATATTTTAGATTTATCTTCTTCGCTAAAATCTAAGCCAAAAAATAGCCGTTTATTTTCTTGATTTTTATCTGTCATCTTTTAATATTTGCTTATGCGTATATATGTTTAGGCGAATTTATGGTTGTAGCACAATTTCACAAAGCACTCAGTGAACAGACTCGCCTTCGAATTATGGCTCTTATTTTAGAGCATAAAGAGGTATGTGTCTGTGATCTTGTTGCCGTTTTAGATATGCCACAAGGTACGGTTAGTCGCCATTTAAGTTATTTAAAAAAGTCTGGGCTTGTGCAGTCAGTTACTCGCGGTACATGGCGTTATTATCAATTAAGTGAATCGCTCAGCCAGCCGCTGTTAGCGATATTGAAATTAACACTCGACACACTAAATAGCGATTGCCAAGTGCAACGTGATTTAACTTCTTTCAAACCTTCAAATTGTTAGGCTGTTTATTATGAAAATTGCGATTAATGGCTTCGGTCGTATGGGTAAATTATTAGCACGTATCGTGTTAGCTGAGGCAAACCATCAGTTGGTTTATATTAATGATCCCGCTGCAACAAACGAGGCGATTGCCCACTTGCTAGCGTTTGACTCAGTTCAAGGACGTTTTAAAGACAATGAAATTCATGCAGATGACAGCCATTTATATGTCGCTGAGCAGAAAATTAGCTTATTGCATGAGTCAAAGTTAACGGATCTACCTGTTGATAATATTGACTTATTGATTGACTGTTCGGGGCTTTACCGTAAATCGGAGCTATTTCAACCTTTGTTAGATAAAGGGTTAGCGCGTGTTCTTGTTTCTTGCCCAGTAAAAGACGAAGGTGCGATTAATTTGGTCTATGGCGTAAATCATGATTTATACCAAGCTGATAAACATAAAGTGGTTACGGCAGCGTCGTGCACAACTAACTGCCTTGCACCTGTCGTAAAGGTATTAAAAGAAACAGTCGGCATAAAACGTGGCTCAATGACCACCATTCACGATATTACCAATACTCAAACGATTGTTGATAAAGCCCATAAAGACTTACGTCGTGCGCGTGCTTGTGGTGAATCGTTAATTCCAACAAGCTCGGGTTCAACAACAGCAATTATGACGATTTTCCCTGAGCTGAAAGGCAAGCTTGATGGCTTAGCCGTGCGCGTACCGCTGTTAAGCGGCTCTTTGGTAGACTTAGTAATTGAAACTGAAAAACCAACCAGTGTTGAAGAGATTAACAATGCATTTGAGCGTGCTAAATCAGGTGAATTAAAGGGTATTTTAGATATTGAAATGCGCCCGTTGGTTTCGGTTGATTTTGTTGGTGATACGCACAGTGCCATTGTTGATGGCTTGTCGACTCAAGTAATCGACAAGCATTTAGTGAAAGTATTAGCTTGGTACGATAACGAAATTAACTATGTCTCACGTATGAATGACATTGTTAATATGATTGCCGCGTATTAACTTACCTTTTCGCCCTAAACCAAGGTGTTACAACGCCTTGGTTTAGGCTTTGTTTATCACTTCACGTAGTTTTAAATTATGTTAGCAGCATCAAACACAGTCAGTCAGGGAATTAAAGACTACATACAAATTACCCTAGCTTACTGGGGATTTACCTTAACTGATGGCGCACTGCGTATGCTGGTGGTGCTGTATTTTCATACACTCGGTTATTCGCCAATTGAAGTGGCAATGCTATTTTTGTTTTACGAATTTTTTGGCATTGTTACCAATTTGTTTGGTGGCTGGTTGGGCGCCCGTTTTGGTTTAAAAGTCACTTTGTTTAGTGGCTTGCTGCTGCAAATTAGCGCGCTGATTTTGCTGGCGCAAACTCAGTGGCTAAGTGTTGTTTATGTAATGATATTGCAAGCAGCATCGGGCATCGCGAAAGATCTCAATAAAATGAGTGCCAAAACAGCGATTAAACAGCTTGTGCCAAGCGATGAAAGTAGCACTCTGTTTAAATGGGTGGCACTGCTTACAGGGTCGAAAAATACACTAAAAGGGTGTGGTTTCTTTTTAGGTGGTTTTTTACTGGCGCTATTTGGCTATCAAAACAGTTTGTATTTACTTGCTACCGGACTTGGGTTAATTACTTTATTGGTTGCCTTTCAGTTAAAGCAAAGTTTAGAGGCCAAATCATTTAAACCGAAGTTTAGCCAAGTATTTTCATCAAGTAAAAAAGTAAACTTACTCTCGTTTGCGCGTTGCTTTTTATTTGCCAGTCGCGATGTGTGGTTTGTGGTTGCCTTGCCTGTTTTTTTAACCATGCAAGCGGGATGGTCGAGTACAGCGGTAGGTACTATGATGGCGTCGTGGGTGATTATTTACGGGGTTTTTCAATCAACTACGCCAAAAGTATTTAAGGCTTTTAATAAACAGGCCAATGCGCAGTCAGCGGTGTTCAGTGCGCTTGCATTGTTGGCTGTTTTGGTAGTTATGCTGGTGGCGATTTATTGCGACCTATCACTGGTTAATGTAGCGATACTTGGGCTAATTTTATTTGCCGTAATTTTTGCTATTAACTCTGCCATTCACTCATTTTTGATTGTGCATTACGCCCGTGATGAAGGTGCCTCGATGGATGTTGGTCTTTATTACATGGCAAATGCCTGTGGGCGTTTATTTGGCACTGTGTTGTCTGGATTATTGTTTCAGCAATATGGATTAACAGCATGTTTAATCGCGAGTGCATTATTTGTGGCGATTTGCATTCCAATTACTGCGAAGTTAACGCAAAACAGTTAAAATTCAGCAAAAAATGAATGGATAGTTGTTTTGCTGCCGATTGAAAGTGTTTATCAAACTCTGGTTTCTAGATTATCGCAACATGAGCGCGTGGTGCTGCAAGCGCCACCAGGGGCGGGTAAATCAACTTGGTTGCCACTGCAACTAATTAAAGATAATCACTTCAAACGTATTATTATGTTAGAACCACGTAGGCTTGCTGCACGCAATATCGCAAGCTTTCTGGCCGACTGTTTAGATGAGCCGCTAGGGCACACAATCGGTTTGCGTATTCGTGGTGAAAACTTTACCAGCCAACACACCCGTTTAGAAATTGTGACTGAAGGCATGCTGACACGTATGCTGCAAGATGACCCTGAATTAGACGGCGTAGATTTGGTGATTTTTGATGAATTTCACGAACGTTCAATTCAAGCTGAAACAGCACTTGCACTCTCATTTGAAGCGCAAATGGCTTATCGTGATGATCTTAAATTACTGATTATGTCGGCAACGCTTGATGGGGAACGTTTAAGTTGTCACTTCGATGCACCGCTGGTGCAAAGTAAAGGGCGTCAATTTCCTATCGCTGAACATTACACTGCAGTTAAAAATGAAGCTGATTGGCTCGCGCAAGTTGCGCCGTTAACCATTCAAGCAATGGCAGAACAAAGCGGTAGCGCACTGGTGTTTTTACCCGGCGTAAAAGAAATAAAAGCGATAGAGTCTGAGCTTATCGCAGCCAAAAACACAGAAAGCATCGCGCAAGATACAACAATATACGCACTGTTTGGCAAGCAAGACAAAAAAACACAGCAAGCGGCGCTTAAACCATGCTCCGAAGGGCAACGGAAAATAGTACTCACCACCAATGTGGCAGAAACCAGCTTAACCATTGATGGAATTCGCATTGTTGTTGATTCAGGTAAAGAGAAAATAACCCAGTACAATGTTAAAAATGGTATTAGCCAATTACTTACTGTTAATGTGGCTAAGTCGTCTGCAATTCAACGCGCGGGTCGTGCAGGGCGCATCGAAGCGGGTGTGGTGTATCGCTTAGGCAGTAAAGAACATTTCGAGCGACGAGCAAGCCATGCCATACCTGAAATATTGCGCAGCGATATTAGTCAGCTTGTTTTAGAGTGCGCTAATTGGGGAACGTCAATTGACGATTTGGTGTTACTTGATAAGCCATCAATCAAACAGATTGATGCGGCGAAAAGTCTGTTATTGATGCTTGAAGCTATCACGGCTGATGGCAAGATTACCTCATTAGGTCAACAAATGTTGAGTTATGGTACAGAGCTGCGTTTTGCTCATATGCTGATAAAAGCAAAGCAGCTTGAAGCTGATTATACCGGTATTTATCATTTGGCGGTGTATCTGGTTGCGCTTTTCACCAGTCAGGCTAATCGCAGTAATGACCTTGCAACTGGGCTTAATTTTCAGCTTAAATCGCCGCTGCCAAACTTTGATAAAGAACTAAGCCTGTGGCTTAAACGCTTAAAATTAACGGCGGTTAATCATTTACCTCTTGAATATTTATCGATTGTAATGGCGTTGGCTTTTCCCGACCGCATTGCGCAAAAACGCGGTAACGGATTGCGCTTGGCTAATGGCGCTGGCGCAACGCTTTATGATGACTTTCCAATTTATGATGACCTATTGTGTATTGGTGATATGGGCGGTGCGACAGGGCAACACGTATTTAATGCGTGTAAGTGTGACTTAACACAAGTTGAAAGGGCGTTGCCGTACTTATTTGAAAATAAAGACGTTGCACAGTTTGATGAGAGCGTTGGGCGTTTTATTGCCGAAACACAATATTGTTTAGGGCAACTGATACTGTCACGTAAACCGAGTAATAAAGCGCTTAGTGGTGATGAAAAAGCTGCTGCTTGGTGTCATATTATCGCAAGAAAAGGGTGGCAGCTGTTAAACCTAACGTTTGACGTTGAGCAATACATAGTGCGTTTAACGTTAGCCCATCAATTTTTACCAAATGAATTTCCGCAGTTATCAAAACAGCACTTATTTGATCATCTTGATACGTGGCTTTCGCCTTATTTGAATGAAGTAAATAGTTTGGCGGCACTTAAAAAGTTGGACTTATTAGCGCCGCTTAAAGGATTGCTCGATTGGCAACAACAAACGTTATTAGATGAGTTATTGCCCGAGCGATTAGTTGTGCCTACTGGCTCAAAACTAAAAATTCATTACCAAGTTGATGGCCCTGCAAAGCTCTCGGTAAAAATGCAAGAAATGTATGGCGTCGCAACCACACCTAAGCTTGCGAATGGTGAGCTGTCGTTAGCCATCGAATTACTGTCACCGGCAATGCGTCCGCTTCAGATCACGCAAGATTTAGCAGGGTTTTGGGCGTCGAGTTACCGAGAAGTACAAAAAGAAATGAAAGGTCGTTACCCTAAGCATTTTTGGCCAGACGAACCGGCCAATGCTAAGGCAACTAATAAAGTAAAAAGCAGAATGTAATCCCACTGCTTTTTACTGGGCCACGCCATGGTGCAGTTGTGCGGCAAAAAATAAATGACAAACCAACACTACACCCGTAATACGCTCACGCATGCGTTGGTAATCTGGGTTTAATTTACCCCATGTTTCGGTACGTTTTTGCACTGCCAACACAAAAACATACGATGCGCCTAGGTAGAGTAGGGCCAGTTTTAAATCAAATAGTGCGAGCGCTAGCGTTGGAATTGTTGGTAATACAACTAGCCAATTTAGCTTGTTACTGTTTGATTCGTGCCATAATGTACCGGCAACGAAACTCATAATGCTAATGCTATAAAACATAAATGCTTGGCTTAATAAAACATGCTCAAAAAGAAAGTGAGCACCTACTAATAATAAAAATGGAATAAGACCAAGATAACCTAATAGTGTTTGATTGCTATATTTTAACATAAGTACAATTCACGATTTCAATTGATAGTGATTGTACGCGAGAATCATCAAATTTGTTTAGTTTATTATGGATTTAGATAAACAGGCTCTGATATTCTGTTTAGAGTTATCGCTCTATTTAAGGTGGTTAAGTGGGGGCTATTCAACAGACACAAGATTTTAGTTGGCCAAATAATTGGTTAGATACATCACATATTTCAGCGCTCAAAGATATTTTTACTGCTTGTTTTAACGGCATTTCCAGTGACGAATATTTTGAAAAATACTTCAATTGTAGTGCGGCGTTTAAACGTGTTTTAAGGCTTTATTTTGCTGATGGAAACATTGTTGGTTATTGTTTACTTACGTTTGAGCGTGCGAATAAAAAAGTGCTGTTAAGAGCATCCGCTGGCTTTTATCCTGAATTTCGACAAGGTGGTCATACTTTATCGTTTTCTATTCAACAAGCGTTTAAGTATTGGCTAATGCATCCTTGGCAAGATATTTACTATGCTGATACCATGTTAAGCCCTGCGATGTATCGCGCTATTAGTAAGCGCGTTGCAATCACGTATCCTAGCCCACAGTTTTTGCATCATAAACGCGATTTGTTTGACGCATTTAATAAGGCTGGCATTGTTAGCTCACTTACAGGTACCCGCTGTTTAGTGGAAACAGGACGTAGTAGTGCTTACAGTGATGATGACTTAAAGGCGTTTTTTAACAGCGAAAAACGAGAGATTGCATTTTATTGTAAGGCAAACCCGCATTTTTCATCGGGTGTTGCCTTATTTGTGATTATGCCGATTAACTTAAAGCAGTTAGTACACACATTATTTAAGCGGTAGTATGTTAACTTTCCGCGCTAATACGGCAGTGGATATTTACGCCAAATAGCATCTACTTGTGCCATAAAGTCATCTGGTAGGTTAAGTTCAAATGCGGCAATGTTTTCGGCTAGCTGCTGTTGTGTGGTTGCACCAATAATGGTTGAAGTTACACCATCAACTTTATCGCACCATGCCAGTGCAAGTTGGCTTGGTGTGATGCCTAATTTCGCCGCAAGCTGGCAATATTCAGCAACCGCCTGCTGTGCGATTTCGGTATTTCTAAATAACCCATTGCGCTGCATTAATGTCCAGCGACTACCGTGTGGTCTGGCATCGTTTAGGTATTTTCCACTTAACACTCCAGTTGCTAGCGGCGACCAAGGTAAATAAGCAATTTCTTCATGTACACAGTGCTCTATTAGATAAGGCCAATCTTTAGCGTGCAGTAAATTGAATTCATTTTGAATGGACACCGGGCGAGGCAAGTTATGCGCCTTGGCTAATTCAATAAACGTATGAATACCCCAGGTCGTATCATCTGAAAGGCCATAGTGGCGAATCTTACCTGCTTTAATGCAGTGATCTAGCCCTTGTAAAATATCTAACATTTGCGCCTTATGAGCTTTAGTATCAACATTTGTAAAACTAATTTGGTTCGGTCTATGTTTTGCAAAATGCGGAGAAGTGCGGTTAGGCCAATGCAGTTGGTAAACATCAATGGTGTCGATTTGTAGACGTTTTAATGACGCATCAACCGCATTGATTACCGCTTGTCCAGTGATGTCTGAAGCATTTCTGATCCAAGACAGGCCATTGCCTGCTATCTTTGTTGCAACTACCCAGTTATCGCGTTTTTGTTTATTTTTGGCAAAGTAGTTACCAATAATTTCTTCTGTTTTACCGTAGGTTTCGGGTGTTGGTGGTACAGCGTACATTTCGGCTGTATCCATAAAGTTGATACCGTGCTCGGCAGCTAACTCAATTTGTTGATTGGCATCAAGTTGATTGTTTTGCACACCCCAGGTCATGGTGCCTAAACAAATACGTGAAACATCAATGTTTGAACTTCCTAATTTTGCGTATTTCATAGCGAACCTTCTGGTCTTAAAATTATTAGATTTAGTGAAATATGACGTTGCGATATGATGCTTTTTTATGAGAACAATACTCAGCCGTGCTGATTTAAAATACAAACAACAACATCAGGCAATTATAATGGGGGTTTTAATAGGTATTGGCAATGAAATGCGATACAAAAATCGGTATGATAAACAGGATTTTTCTCAATTCTAAGTGCAATGACAGATAAAAAGAAAACGCCAAAAGCGGCAACGAAAAAGACAACTACAACGCGTAAGCCGCGCGCTAAAAAAGCCACTCAAGCTAGAACCAAACCGAGCAAATTAAAACGCTTTTCAATACTCGCGTTAAAGCTAGGTGTTGGTTTGCTGGTTGCACTAGCACTTTATTTAATCTACTTAGATAGCAAAATTAGCCATAAATTTGAGGGTAATAAGTGGCAGTTACCAGCGCAAATTTATGCCCGCGCAATGACCTTCTATCCCGGCCAATACTTATCAAAAGATGAAGTTGTATGGGAACTCCAACGCCTTAATTATTCTGAAGTTAATCGCATCAATAATACCGGTCAATACGTTATTAAAGGCAATACTATTCGTATTTATCGTCGTGCTTTTGAATTTTATGATGGGGCAGAAGATCAAGTTGGGTTCGATTTAGTGTTTGGCCCGAAAAAGCTTGCTGCAATTAAAGATGAGCAAGGGGCAAATTTATCAATGGCGCGATTAGAGCCATTACAGTTGGCACGCCTTGCCAACGAAAGCAAGCAAGACCGCGAATTTGTGCCACTTAGTCATATTCCGCAAGTGGTACAAGATACCTTGCTGTTGGTAGAAGACCGCAATTTTTACGAGCACCATGGGGTATCAGTTTGGTCTATTGTACGTGCCTTGGTGGCAAATATTCGTGCAGGTCGCACAGTGCAAGGGGGAAGTACTTTAACTCAGCAGTTAGCGAAAAACTTTTATTTAACCCGAGATCGCACCCTAACACGTAAAATCAATGAAGCATTAATTGCGCTGATTTTAGATTTTAGATACAGCAAAGACGAAATTTTAGAAGCGTACTTAAACGAAGTGTATTTAGGTCAGTCGCGCTCGCAAGGTGTACACGGCTTTGGTTTAGCCAGTGAGTTTTATTTTGGTAAACCGCTGAATGAAATTGAATACGACCAAGTCGCGCTATTAGTGGCGATGGTTAAAGGGCCTAGTTTTTATAATCCAAGACGTTTTAAAGAGCGCACGATGGAAAGACGCGACTTGGTGCTGCGCTTAATGGTTGAGAATGGGTTAATTTCGACTAAGAGCTATAAACTGGCGTTAGCACGCGATATCAAAATAGAACCACTATCACGCTTTGATATTAATCAGCACCCGGGCTATATGGACTTAGTTCGCCGCGAGCTGAAAACAATTTTAAATTCAAAAGATACAATTGACGCAGGTGTACGCGTATTTACTTATTTCGATTTACAAAAACAAGCGGCGATGGAAAAGTCGTTTGAAACTGGGTTGCCATATTTAGAGCGTTTAAAATCGACTTCTAAACTTGAGGCGGCAATGTTGTCGGTTAATGTAAAATACGGCGGTGTGTCTGCGTTGGTAGGTGCACGCGATAGCGATTTTAATGGTTTTAACCGAGCGCTCGATACCAAACGTAATATCGGTTCATTGGTTAAGCCAGCCATTTATATGACGGCATTTGAATCGGGTAAATACACCTTAGGTAGTTTAGTTGATGACGAGCCAATGGAGATTAGCGATGAAGCCGGACACACTTGGTCACCGTCTAATTTCGACCAAAAATTCCGCGGAAAAATGCCGCTTTATCAAGCTTTTAGTAAAAGTATCAATATGCCAGCTGTGGCGGTTGGGCTAGATTTAGGTTTACCTGCTGTAACTGAGTCAATTAAGCGATTAGGGGTTGATGAGTCAATTAACCAGTACCCCTCACTACTGTTAGGTGCGCAGGAACTCGCACCGATTGATGTTGCGCAAATGTATTCAACCATTGCGTTTGATGGCGATTATCGCAAGTTAACGTCAGTGGCGGCAATTACCAATGCTGTGGGCGAACTTATTTATCAGCATAACAGTACGCCTGAAACGCGCTTTTCTCCAGCGACTAGTTATATGACTAAATACGCAATGCAAAAGGTAACACGTGAAGGCACCGCGAAACGCTTAAAATTACATTTCCCAACCATTCAGTTAGCGGGTAAAACGGGCTCAACCAATAACTTGCGTGATAGCTGGTTTGCCGGGTTTGACCAAAATACGGTAACCGTTACTTGGGTTGGTCGTGATGATAATAAACCGACTAAATTAACTGGCAGCGTTGGTGCCTTAGAGCTTTATATTCGTTATTTGCGACAGCTTAATCCTGAGTCAATCGCGACACCTAGGCCACCGTCAATTAAATGGGCATTTGTTAATACAGAAACGGGCAGACAAGCTCCGCCAGGGTGTGGCACTGTGCTTAAATTGCCAATACCAGCAGAGTTATTTAATTCACGACCGCGCTGTCACTAGCGCGTATCGTGATGTTCGAACAATAAGCTTACAGCTTAAATTGGCCAAGAGACTGTTTCAGCTTGTTGGCGATTTGCAGAATATGATTCGCTTCAGAAGCGGTGCTTTGCGCAGAGCTTAAACTGTGTTGCGCAAGCTGGCTAATTTCATCGCTGTGCGCAACAACATTTAATGTGCTACTGGTCTGTAAACTGGCCTGTTCCATAATTGCAGCGCCAGAGCGGTCAATTGATTGCATATCGTGTTCTGCGTTAGCCAAAATATCCCGAGTTTGGTTGGCTTGTTCAACGCCTTGCTCCATTTTATCTACACTGTTTTGCATCTTATGTTGAGTATCTTTTGCAGCCACCTGCAACGTGCTGACAATGGTATGAATTTCTTGCGTTTGTTGTTGAGTGCGTGCTGCCAATGTTCTTACTTCATCAGCTACCACAGCAAACCCTCTGCCTTGTTCTCCTGCACGAGCAGCTTCAATTGCGGCATTGAGTGCAAGTAAGTTAGTTTGGTCTGCAATTTCACTGATGGCGACGCTTACGTTACTAATGTTTTGTGTGTCTTCTGCAAGCTTATTAAGCGCAGCTTGGCTCTGTTTAAAATCCAATTGTAGTTCTGCCATATGTTGGCTTAAATTAAGCGTATTCTGACTGCCTTGTTGTACGTGTGTACTGGCTTCTTTTGCTAAGGTTTGCGCATCGGTTGCTTGTTGCTCAACCGCTTGTGCTGAGCTGCTCATTTCACTTAATTGACTCGAAATTTCAGCAATTTTTTGTTCTTGTTGTATCGCATCTTGGCGGCTTGCGTTACTTGTATCTGCAAGCAGAGAGGTTGCTTGATTAAGTTCAAGTGCGGCGTGTTGCGATTGTTCTACAAGCTCAGCAAACTGCTTTAACATAAAATTAATTTGATGGCCGATAGCGGCTAACTCGTCGTCACTTTCAAGGTTTACTTTGATATTGAGTGAGCCATTGGCTGCTTCGTTTACGGTGTTAGATAAACGCGATAGTGTGCGTATAACTGCAAAATAAAAACCAGTCACCAAGTAAAGCGCGATTACCGTAAACAGAATCGATGCAATTAGCACGCTGTTACGAATAAACTGAGCGTTTGCCATTTGTTGGCGTACTTTTTGAGTTAGGTGTGGCAGCAAGGTGTCTGTAAAGCGTTCTAAACTTTCGATTGTTTTATTATTTAGCTGAGAAAACTGCGAGCGTGATAAAGCGATTGAATCGGGGTCGAGCACTTGCTGTTTAATGGTTCTTTGATAGTTTAGCAAGGCGCTTTTGGTATCGAGAACGACGCTTTGTAGCGCGGTTTCTGTTGGTTTATGATGCGTCATCGCAACCATTAGTTTGTTTTCAAGGTTAGTGACTGAACTCGGTAGCGCTTTATTTTGATTAGATAGCTGAATAAAGGTATCGGGGGTAAAACTGCCGCTATTTATTACTGTATCTGTGGCTTCTTTTACCGCATAAAAATTGGCAACGAGCAACGGGAAATCATCCACTATGGCGCGATTTAAATAATTGCTTGCCAAATCGTTATCGGTTGCCAATTGGCTTTTTATCGATATTTCATTGAGCGAGTCTAACGCATTATTAGCTGACACATTAAAGTCATTGGCGGCAACCTGATTTAAGTTGTTGTCGACAACCGCTTGTAGCAAAGGCTTGTAATTTTTTAGTCCTGAGAGTTCCCGTTGGTGCTGTGTAATTTGATGGTTAAGCTGCACGTTTAAAAAAATTAAACTGATCGCTAAGGGAATTAGTAATACGCATACCACTACAATGATCTTTTTAGAGTAATTTAGCTTGGCCATTAAGGTAATGGCGGGAAGAATAAAGGCATTGGGCTTTGGCATAAACTCTGATCCTGTTAAGTGACACAGTGGTACAAGTTTATAAGAAGAACGAGTTTTTGCCTTTTTTCGTTCAAAAAAAACCACGCAAGTGCGTGGTTTTATAAATTAAATCTAGTTTATTTGCTTAAAGCTTAGCGAAAGCGCGCTCGGCAGCTGCAATGGTTGCTTCAATTTCAGCGTCACCGTGTGCTGTTGAAACAAAGCCTGCCTCAAATGCACTTGGTGCAAGATAAACACCTTCATCAAGCATTAAGTGGAAGAACTTTTTAAAGCGCTCTAAATCACATTCAGTTGCTTGCTGGTAAGTAGTTACTGTTTCTTCAGGTGTGAAGAAGAAGCCATACATGCCGCCGGCGTAGTTTGTGGTAAGTTCAATACCTGCTTTTTCAGCAGCAGCTTTAAAGCCTTCACAAATACGCTTGCTTTTCGCTTCAAGTTCGTCATGAAGACCGTCAACATCCAGTAACTCAAGGGCTTTTAAGCCTGCCGCCATGGCAATTGGGTTACCTGAAAGCGTACCTGCTTGGTAAACCGGGCCTACTGGTGCGATGTAATCCATGATTTCAGCTTTACCACCAAATGCACCTACTGGCATACCGCCGCCGATTACCTTACCTAAACAGGTGAGATCTGGTGTGATATTGTAATACGCCTGTGCACCGCCTTTCGCAACGCGGAAACCCGTCATTACTTCATCAAAAATAAGCACTGATTTGTATTCGTCACACACTGCACGTAAACCTTCTAAGAAGCCGGCAACTGGTGGGATACAGTTCATGTTACCCGCCACTGGCTCTACGATAATACACGCGATATCATCACCAAATTTAGCGAAAATTTCTTTTACTTCATCGAGTTTGTTAAACGATACAGTCAGTGTGTGTTTAGCAAAGTCTTCAGGAATACCCGGTGAATTTGGCACTCCCATAGTTAGTGCGCCAGAACCCGCTTTTACCAGCAGTGAATCAGCGTGACCGTGGTAACAGCCTTCAAACTTTAAGATTTTATCTTTGCCTGTAAAACCGCGTGCTAAACGAATTGCACTCATAGTTGCTTCAGTGCCTGAGCTTACCATGCGCACTTTTTCGATTGATGGCACAAGTGCTTTTACTTTCTCGGCCATTAAAATTTCAGTCTCTGTTGGTGCGCCGTAGCTTAAACCGTTCTCAACAGCTTCAAGTACGGCTTGTTTAATGGCACTGTGGTTGTGACCTAAAATCATTGGGCCCCAAGAGCCAACATAGTCAATGTACTTGTTGTTGTCGGCGTCATAAGTAAAAGCGCCTTCGGCTTTAGTAATAAAGCGCGGTGTGCCACCGACACCGTTAAATGCGCGAACCGGCGAATTCACACCACCTGGGATAGACGCCTGCGCTCTATCAAATAAGTCTTGGCTAATTGTCATAATTTGTTCCAAATAAGATTAGGTATTTTGTTTACGGCTGAACCATGGCACTTCGGTTTCATATTTGTCGACGAGACCGTCAACACCTAGCGTTAATGCAAATAGCGCCATACGCACCAGTACACCATTTTGTACTTGGCGGAAAATCGCTAGGTTATCATTACTGTTTAAGTCGTTATCAAGCTCATTTGCATCACCACGGCTGTCGCGCGGTAATGGGTGCATTAGTACAGAGTTTGGTTTGCAGTGGGCATCGTAAATTGCTTGGCTAATACGGAAGCCACCACGATACTTATTTGCTTCTTCTTGCGATGGGAAGCGCTCTTCTTGAATACGTGTTTGATACACGATATCGGCTGCAAGATTACCTTCCATTTGGTTGACGATTTCGACTTGGTGACCTGCATTAGTTACGGTATCAACAATGTAGTCAGGCATTTGCAAGCCATCTGGCGCAACAAGTGAAAATTTTACGTCTTTATAATGGCACAGTAATTTTGATAGTGAGTGCACGGTACGGCCATATTTTAAATCACCGACAAGGGCAATGTGCATGCCGTCAATATTGCGGTCAAAGCGCGCAAGTTCTTTATCAATTGTTAGCAGGTCAAGTAGCGCTTGTGTTGGGTGTTCGTTTGGACCGTCACCACCATTAAGTACTGGTACCGTCGAACCATTAGCAAATTCGGCAACCGAGTGTGCTTCTGGGTGACGCATCGCAACGGCATCTGCGTATGATGAAATTACACGAGCGGTATCATACAGAGATTCACCTTTAGCAAGTGCCGAAGTTTGCATGCCGGTTGTTTCACGAACAAGGCCGCCAAGCAAGTTAAATGCAGTACCAAAGCTTACGCGGGTACGGGTGCTTGGTTCGAAAAATAAGTTTGCAAGAATAGCACCTTCAAGTACTTTGGTGCGTTTTTGCTTCTTTGCGTACGGCTCCATTTTCTTTGCAACATTAAAAATGGTTTCAATCGCATCGCGGTTTAACTCATTTACAGACAGAACATGCTGGCCAACAAAGTTTGACATGATAAAGATCCTGAACAGTTATTTTCGGGCGCTAATATAGCAGATTTTTTATAAACTTGGCTTCATTACCGCTAAGATAACAATCGCAAGCAGTACTAAAACAGGTAATTCATTGAATATGCGATAAAACTTATCGCTTCGCTGGTTTCTGTCGTGCTTAAAATCGGCCAGTAGTTTAAAGCAGTAGCCGTGGTAAATATAAAGCAAAATGACCAGCACTAATTTGTAATGCAGCCACATGCTGGCACGGAACCACTCTCGGCCATACATTACAATTAAAGTGATACCAAAAACGCCCGTTAAAATAGCAAATGGCGTAACGAAGAAGAGTAAACGGCGCTCCATGATTTTTAGCATGGCACTGTTACTGCGCTCTTCGGTAAGGGCGTGATAAACAAATAAACGAGGTAGGTAAAAAATGCCTGCAAACCAAGCAACCATAAAAAAGATGTGAAGCGCTTTTATCAGTAATAGGGTGTTCATTATTGTTATATCCTAAAGCAATGCGTTGCGGATCATTAAAATTTGGCGAATGTCATCCCAGCGGATAATGCCTAAAATATCATTGTCTTTGAGTTGATCATATACGTAAATAACCCCTGAACGATTATCGCGTAAAATCTCAAAAGCATCACCAAGGGTTGCTTGGCTGGTAACACCTTGCATTTCGATATAACGGATTGACACGCTTTCTTCAGCGGTAAGGTTTAAGTCGTACTCAGCAAGGCGATAGCCGTTTTCATCATCAAAAACAATTAGCGGGGTTTGTGCGTCTGCTGCATCAAGAGACTCTGCGATAAGCGATTTATCATCGCTGTAAAGTAAGTTGAACTTATCGCTCATTTCCTCAATAACCCCGACTTTTTGCAGTGCTTCTACGGCAGGGGAAACCTGATATTTAAGCCCTTGAAAGTCCAGTTGTTGTAAGAAAATGGAACGGTTGCCAAAGCCTTGGAGTGCGGTTAAATACGCAGACACAATTACTAACATAGCTGGCACAATAATGCTGTGGCTAGCGGTTAGTTCCATTACTGTCATCAGTGCCGCGAGAGGTGCATTGAGCGTTGCCGCAAGCAAACCGGCCATACCAAGTACCGCGTAAGTACCTGTAATGTTTACTTCAGGGCTAATAAACGCAGCAAAGTAGCTCATTAATGAGCCTAAAATAACGCCAAGTCCAATAACTGGGCCAATGATCCCGCCAGGAATACCTAAGCCTAAGGCAAATAAGGTTGCTAATAATTTAGCGATTAAAATGGTGGTCAGTAACTGAACCTGTTCAGGGGAGCTTACTGCAATATCTATGGCGCTCATACCTGAACCCATGGCTTGTGGTACTAAGTAACCAATTGCACCGGTAATAATGCCTGCCAAAATAAGGCGAGGAAACATATTTACCGATTTAAAGGTGCGAATTATCAACATCAGATTTTTGTTAAAACCATAGGCAACCGCACCGAGCACAATGCCACAGACCACTAAATAGGGGTAATGCCAAGGCGGAATCGATACTACTTGAATTAGCGCCAATTCTGAATCGGAGCCAAAAACAAATTGAGTGGTGATAGCACCTGTTACCGATGCCAGAATAACCGGTACGAAAATATGCACTTTGTACTCTCTTAGTACCACTTCCATGACAAAAATAACCGCTGCGAGCGGGGTGTTAAATGATGCCGAAATACCCGCAGCTACACCGCATCCCGTTAAGGTACGCATGGCATTAAAAGGCAAATGCAAATAACTGGCAATGACACTGGCACCTGCCGCCCCCATATGCACCGATGGGCCTTCTCGTCCCACTGAAAAGCCGCTAATAAGTGCAATTGCCCCGCCAACAAATTGGTTAACGGCATTCCAAATAGGCATTTGGCCATAGTTTTGTTTAATGCGGTGAATAACGTAGGGAATACCAAGGCGATAATGTTTAAAACCTGTTAGGTAAGCAAAAGTAGCAATAAATACTGCGGCGAGAATAGGTAGTATTAATCTTTCAGTTTCAGGAAGTTGAGTAAAGTTATCGTATTCGCTGACAAAGCCGCTTTGGCCAATTAATACCACTAAGCGAAACATAATAATCAACATGGCGGCAACTAAGCCCGCTAGCACACCTAGTAACGCTAATTGAATACTCGATTTTGGACGAGCAACGACCCTTCGTAAGGCCGCCAAATTATCGGTTACTTTTTGGCTAAATGTCATGCGATTGTTATCGGTAATTCAGAGGGTTAATTATGAGGTAATTATAACAGCATAATAGCAATAAAAAATAAGTTAATTTGTATAGCGAGTAATGATCTAACGCAATAAACGCGTTAGATACTTCGTTACTTTAATATCACCAAAGGGAATAGCGCTAAACTTGATTAAATTGGTCAGGTATTAGATAATTCGACCATTCATATAAATGGGTCGAAGTATGTCTGATCAACTACCAATTAAATTTAGCGAAAATGCTGCAAATAAAGTAAAGCAGCTTATCGAGGAAGAAGAAAACCCAGCATTAAAATTACGTGTTTACGTAACGGGCGGTGGGTGTTCAGGTTTCCAATATGGTTTTACATTTGATGAGAAAACCAATCCTGGCGATTTAGAAATCGAGAAAAGCGGTGTAACTCTAGTAGTTGACCCAATGAGTCTTCAGTACCTAGTTGATGGTGAAGTAGACTATACCGAAGGTCTAGAGGGTTCACGTTTCTTTGTAAACAACCCAAATGCAACAACAACCTGTGGTTGTGGCGCATCATTTAGTGTTTAACTAAATAGACAAATAGTAAAATTTAAAATGCCACTTTATGTGGCATTTTTTGTGCCTGAATTGGACGGTGTTTTGTTGTTGCTTCTTGACTTAGCCTACTAGGTCTACAAAGCAATGCTACGATTAAACAGCTTTGGGCTTGAACAAAATTTAGACCACAAAGAACAACACGCTCGAGTGCAGAGTGTTACATTTTTTAACTTACATATATTGTTGAGAAGTATTATCATCAGATAAGGAAATATCTGCCACATCAGTTCCGGAGACAGGAATGCACCTATTTAACAAGCTACGCACTCAGCTAAACGAAAAGCCTTATATCATCGCTATTTTTATTACGATTTTTATTATCTTATGGATGATGTCAGGTGGCTCAAATGCCAATGAGCAAAGCACCTCAGAATCCCAGCAGCGTATTGCTAAAGTTAAAGTAGAAACCTTGCAGGCCAAGCCAATTAACCGCTCATTGCAACTTTATGGTCGCACCGAACCAAATAAGGTTGCCCGTGTTGCCGCTCGTCAAGAAGGTGAAGTAATAGAGATTCTTGTTAAAGAGGGTCAGTTTGTTGAGCAAGGTACGGTTATTCTTAAACTCGATAAGTCCGATTTAGATTCACAAATTACCGCTGCAAAAGCGTTGCTTGAACAAAGCGAAGTAGAGTACCAAGGAGCACTTAAGCTAAAGCAAAAAGGCCTTAATGACCAATCTGCATTAGCGCGTGCAAAGGCAAGTTTAGAGCAGGCTAAAGCGAGTCTGGCAAATCTTGAGCTATCGCTTAAACGAACAGAAATTAAAGCACCGTTTTCTGGTGTAATTAATCAGCGCCTTGTTGAGCTAGGTGACTACTTAGGGCGTGGCGACCCAATTTTAGAGTTGGCTGACTTAAACCCGCTTGTAGTACGTGCCGATGTAACGCAAAAAGAAGTGATGGGATTAAGTGTAGGGCAAAGTGTGTCGGGTTTATTTATTAACAATAAAACCTACAGCGGAAAAATTCGTTACATCGCTTCCGTTGCTGATGAGGGCACTAACACATTTAAAATTGAAGCGGCATTTGATAACCCAAATATGCAGTATCGTGCGGGCTTTTCTACCCAGCTTGATATTACTTATGATGAAGTAAACGCGATTCATTTAAGCCCAGCATTTATGGCGCTTGATGAAGACGGCAATATTGGTGTTAAAACGGTTGATAACAATAACCGCGTGGTGTTTTCGCCAATTGATGTTGTGAAGTCAGAAGCCTCTGGCGTGTGGATGGCCGGACTTGGCGAAAGCGCAAATGTGATTACTCTAGGTCAAGGTTTTGTGCGAATTGGCGATACGGTTGAACCTGTGTTTGCCAATGAGCAAGAGTAGAGGTCTGCACAATGCGCACATTAATTGATGCTTCACTCAGTCGCACTCGTACCGTTTTATCAATATTCATTTTATTGATTATTTCGGGCTGGGTGACCTACCAAAATATTCCCAAAGAAGCGAATCCCGATGTCACCATTCCATTTATTTATGTATCGATAGTACATGATGGCATTTCGCCCGAAGATGCTGAGCGTTTGTTAGTGCGTCCAATGGAAATTGAACTGCGCGCTATCGAAGGGGTAAAAGAGATGACGGCGGTTGCCAGTGAAGGTCACGCATCCGTTACGCTTGAGTTTTTCGCAGGCTCTGATCCAAAAGAAGCGCTTGCTGATGTGCGCGACAAGGTATCGCTTGCAAAAGCAAAACTGCCGTCGGAAACCGAAGAGCCAGAAGTACACGAAGTATTGATGGAAGATCAGCAGCCAACAATTACTTTAACGCTATCGGGCGATATTCCTGAACGCGGCTTATTAACGCTTGCACGTAATCTAAAAGATGAGTTGGAATCAATCTCAAGTGTGTTAGAGGTCGAAATCGGCGGCGAGCGCGAAGACATGGTTGAGATTGTTGTCGACCCACTTTTAATGGAGTCGTATGGTCTTGACCAAAATGATATTTATAGCTTACTCACCAATAATAACCGCTTAGTGGCAGCGGGTACACTGGATACGGGTAAAGGCCGTTTTGCGGTAAAAATTCCATCTGTTTTTGAAACCATTCAAGATGTTATGGAACAACCGGTAAAAGTATCGGGTGATAAAGTTGTACGCTTTATGGATGTCGCGCAAATTAGACGCTCTTATAAAGATCCAAATTCGATTGCTCGCATAAATGGCCAACAAGCGGTATCGCTCGAAGTTAAAAAGCGTGCTGGTGAAAACATTATTGATACGGTTGATCAAGTCAAAGCCAAAGTGGAAGAAAGCAAAGCTATTTGGCCAAATCATATCAAGGTCACTTATACCGGTGATATGAGTAAAGACGTAAAAGACATGCTGTCTGACTTACAAAATAATGTGCTTTCTGCCGTGCTTTTAGTCGTTATTGTGATTATCGCGATTTTAGGCACGCGCTCAGCGTTTTTAGTGGGAGTAGCCATTCCAGGCTCTTTCCTCACCGGTATTTTAGTGATTGCGATATTCGGTTTAACGGTCAACATTGTTGTGCTGTTTGCTTTGATTATGGCGGTCGGTATGTTGGTGGATGGCGCCATTGTTGTAAGTGAATTTGCCGACCGTATGATGAGCGAAGGTATGCCGCGTAAAAAAGCCTATGCGGTTGCCGCTAAGCGCATGGCATGGCCGATTATTGCATCAACAGCCACTACTTTAGCGGCTTTTGCGCCGCTGATTTTTTGGCCGGGCATGATGGGTGAATTTATGAAGTATTTACCGATTACCTTAATTGCCACACTCTCTGCGTCATTAGTAATGGCGCTGGTATTTGTGCCAACAATTGGTAGTTTAATTGGTAAAGTTCGCCCGCTGACAGATGAGCAAAAGCAAAACCTATTGGTAGCGGAAGAAGGTAATCTAACACAATTAAAAGGCGCAACAGGGCGTTATGTTCGCTTACTTGACCGTGCGATTAAGCGTCCTTTACTAAGCTTGTTTGCCGCTATTGGTTTTTCTGTTTTAGTGTTTATTAGTTATGGCATGTCAGGACTTGGCGTTGAGTTCTTTCCTGATGTAGAGCCAAATGGCATTAACTTAAAGGTGCGCAGTTACGGTGATTTGTCGATTTATGAAAAAGACCAAATCATGAAAGATATCGAAGCACGTATCTTAACGGTTGAGGGAATAAAAACCCTGTATTCTCGCTCCGGTGGCAAAGATATCGTCGGATCACTGCGCATGAATTTAAAAGACTGGGATAAACGACGTCCGGCAGATCAAATTATTGAAGAAGTGCTTGGCAATACTTCAGATATGGCTGGTGTGGAAATTGAAATCCGCAAAGATGAAAATGGTCCCGGCGGCGGCAAAGATTTATCAATTGAACTCAGCTCTAAGTTCCCAAGTGTATTAAATGAAGAAGCTCGCCGCATTCGAAACGCGATAGAAACCGACGGCGCTTTTGTTAATGTGGACGATTCCGCCTCAAAGCCAGGTATTGAATGGCAACTTAAACTAAACCGTGCAGATGCCGCGCGTTTCGGTGCAGACGCAACGATGCTTGGCGCTAACGTGCAAATGGTAACTAACGGTTTGAAATTAGGTGAATATCGCCCTGATGATGTAGATGATGAAATTGATATTCGTGTCCGTTTTCCAGCAGATAAACGTGATTTAGGCCGATTAGAAACGCTGCGAGTAAAAACCCAGCATGGCCAAGTGCCAATTACGCACTTTATTGAGCGTAAAGCGGTACAAAAAGTAGATACCATTAATCGTGTTGATAGCCACCGAGTAGTTACGGTAAATGCTGATGTTAAAGTCGGTCAACAACTAGGTAAAGCGCTACCGCGTCTACAAGCGCAACTTGAAGCGCAAGGGCTAGACCCTCGCGTGAAGTTAAAAGTGCGTGGTGAAAATGAAGAGCAAGATGAATCTATGGTGTTCTTAGAAAAAGCCTTTCTAGTGGCACTTTTTGTAATGGGCATTATCTTAGTTACCCAATTTAATAGTTTCTATCAAGCAATGCTGATTTTAAGTGCAGTGCTGTTTTCAACGGTGGGTGTATTCTTAGGCTTGATTATCTTGCAACAGCCATTTGGCATTGTGATGTCGGGCATCGGTGTTATTTCATTAGCAGGAATAGTGGTTAACAATAATATTGTATTGATTGATACCTATAATGTTCTTCGCAGACAAGGTATGGACCAACACGAGGCGATTTTGCGAACCGGTGCTCAGCGTCTAAGACCTGTGCTGTTAACAACCGTTACCACGATACTGGGCTTAATGCCTATGGTACTGCAAATTAATATCGACTTGTTTAACCGCGAAATAGCGTTTGGTGCGCCGTCAACGCAATGGTGGGTGCAATTAGCAACGGCTGTGGCCGGAGGCCTTGCCTTTGCAACGGTGCTTACCTTAGTACTGACTCCGTGTTTATTAGCACTTAGAAAAAAGCCGATGCAATATCAAGATGCCGAGATTGTTGAGCACAAACTGGCAAGCTAGCTTAAGTTAAAAATAAAAAGAGCATCAATTGGTGCTCTTTTTTTATGTTAGTTTGTTTTTGTCAGGTGCAGCATTAGGGTAAAAAACGCCAAAATAACACAGCTAACACCGAGAATATAAAAAAATCCTTTCTTCCCTTGTTTTAGTGGGATGTTGTTTACCTTAAGAAAGTAAAACCACGCAAAGCACAGTAAAACTGGCAGTAAAAATAACAATCTAATCATAAAGATGAATACTTATTTATTGTTTTATTAGGTTATAGCAAAACGCGGAAATCTGCCACAATTGAAAATATTGACTATATTTTAGCTAGTCACTTTGACCGATAGACGAAAATATTAGTACTAAATTTTTATGCACTTTTAATAATTACTTATACTAGATCAATCTAATTCCTGCATTTGGTCGCTATAATTTGTAGATTAACCGCAAAATTTGTAGGGCATTTACTCAAAGTAGGTAGAATGTGCTAACTAAAATTTTATGCTAGGTATTGTGTATTCTTACCAATATTCTCAGTGTGGTTTAAGTGGGTTGATAGAATAGAGCATTTCCAATCATCAATAGGAGAAGTAATTATGATGGGGAAAACAGTTGCGTCGGAAGAAA
Organism: Pseudoalteromonas sp. XMcav1-K; assembly: GCF_044005875.1. NCBI lineage: Bacteria > Pseudomonadati > Pseudomonadota > Gammaproteobacteria > Alteromonadales > Pseudoalteromonadaceae > Pseudoalteromonas > Pseudoalteromonas sp. XMcav1-K. The sequence continues at coordinate 134,291 of NZ_JBIPJE010000033.1, forward strand.
ATTCGCGTTTAACACAATGGCTTAAAGTAAAACGCCAAGAGAAAGGCCACACTATGCGCAGCCTTGCACAGGTGCTTGGAACACCGCATTCATTTGTTGGCAAAATTGAAAATCAAGAACGTCGTTTAGATGTTGTTGAATTTATTCGTTACTGCCAAGCGCTTGAAATAGATCCAATTGAAGGCTTAACGCTATTAAAAAGTGAATAAACATTCACTTTATTTTAAGTAATTTAATGATGCATGGATGCACTACTGCTTGCTATGAAAGCTTGCTTCCAATGCCATTAGGCGCTTTCTAATTAAAAATAAGAAAATTAAAGACGGTATTACCATTAGTGCTGTAAGTAAGAAAAACAGCGCCCAATTCCCATTTAAGTAGTCAATTAAATACCCTGACGATCCAGACAAAAACGTTCTTCCCAGATTTCCTAGCGATGCAAGTAACGCATAATGTGTAGCGCTAAAGGCACGGTCACATAACATTGAAATAAATGCCACCATGGCGACTAACGACCATGCTTGAGTAAAGCCATCTACCAAAATGGCCATAGCGTATAGGCTCTCTTTTGGCCCTACCATAGCGATAACTGAAAACATTAAGTTAGAAGCTGCCATTGCAATACCGCTAATAAATAAGCCTTTTACAATACCGTAGCGTGAATTAAATAAGCTGCCGAGAAAGGCAAATACAATGGTAATTAAGCCGGTGCCAAGTTTAGAGTAGGTGGCAATTTGTGAATTACTAAAGCCAATTTCTTTGTAAAAGACAATCGACATTCTTCCTAAAAAGGCTTCACCAATTTTAAACAGAAATATAAAGGCCAACAGTGCGAGTGCTGTTTTTACGCCGTTACGATTAAAGAAAGCTTTAAATGGTTCGGCAATTGTCACCCAAAGCCAAGCGCCAATGCGTTTTAAAAATGATGCGTCCGTCTGAATAAACTCAGCTTCAAGCGCTTTATGAACATATTCGCGATTTGAATCGGGCTCTTTCGCAAAAAACACACCTAGCATCAGGGCTAACATTATCAATGCCAACATAAAGTAAACGTGCGTCCATTGCCAGTCGGGTAGATCAGCCATATAAAAAGGCACAGCGCCTAATAACGCATAGCCTGTCCACCAACCTGACGTTGCCATTGTCGCAGCAGCCGTTGTTTTATGAGTCTCGTGCTCGTTTAGGGTATCAATACGAAAGGCATCGATAGCGATATCTTGAGTAGCACCAGCAAGCGCGATAACAAAACAACACAGCGCTACGGTTTGCAATTGGTTTTGAATATCAACTTGGCTTAGCAATAAGGTTGCCAGCAAGATAAATACTTGGCTTAGCAAAATCCAACTGCGACGTTGTCCCAGTAATTTGTGAAGTAGGGGTAACTTTACGCGATCAACTAAAGGCGACCATAAAAAATTAACGCTGTAGCACACAAAGACGATGCCAAAAAGGCCTATCATTGAACGTGATAAGCCTTCGTCTTTCAGCCACGCTGACATTACTGAACCAATCAGTATCCAAGGAAAACCGCTCGCGATGCCAAATGCAAATACATTGATTAAGCGGCGATCTTTAAAATAGCCAAGATACTCTGAAACAGTAACCATAGTTGTTTTATTTTACCTATTATTCTTATTATTGAGCGTTGTATTTACTGTATAGGATCAAGCACTTGTGCTTTTAAAATCACAACAGGTTTCTTTGGTACAAAGCACCAACCCAGTTTGTCGTGGCAGCCGGTTTCAACACGCATTATTTTATCGAGTGTTTCTGAGCCTTCGGTAACATAGCCAAATACAGCAAAGCCCCATTCACGACCAGGGTTTAAATGGTCATTGTCGTTCATATTGAAAAAGAACTGACGTGTGGCTGAATGTGGTTTGCGGTCTTGGTAGGCCATTGCGATCGTGTACATATCGTTTTTTAAACCATTGCCACTTTCGTTTGGAATTGCAGGCCCCATGTATGCGCCGTCGTAGTCTTTATCGTAACCGCCACCTTGAATTACAAAGTCACGCTCTTGCTCTGCATCGTGTTCAACGCGGTGAAAAACGGTATCTTCGTAGCCACCATCAACTACGTAACCTAAAAAGTTATTTACCGTAATAGGCGCTTTACGACGGTCTAATTCAACTGTGATATCCCCCATAGTGGTGGTGAATTTAACCAAAGGGAAGGCGTTATCTTTTTGTACAAACTCGCCTTTTTTAATCAGATTAGCAGCGCTTGAAAAGCTCGTTAGTAGTACGAGTAATGAGATTAAATACTTCATAATATGTTACTCCTAGCGATTAACCGCGTTAACAAATTCTGGGTCTGTCACAATACGTGTGATCATTTCTTCAATTAAACGATTAACTTGCTGTTCTACTTTTGCTTTATCAAAGCCCAGTGGCGCTTCACTTTGCTTATTGCCTTTATAGCGCTTAGCAAACCGGTGCTCTGTGGTTTCAATCACTACTTCAAGCTCAGCATTAGTAATTGTGGTGTGCTTGTGTAATTGCTGTTTAATCGTGGTATCTAATCGCTGAATATTAACATCGAGTGCCTTACCCATACCGCTATTGTTTGCACCCACTTGGGCTAATGCTTGCTCAATTGCTGGCGTAATTGACTCGGCAAGGTATTTATCGGCAAGCGTCTGGTTACCATCGCTATTTTTAATGGTAACTGTGGTAAAGCTCGCACGGCGGTCATTGACTGATAAACTTACATCTTGCTGCACCATTTTTTGGTGTGTCAACGTATAGTTAGGGCTGAATATAAACTTCTGTGACGGTGTGCTGCATCCAGCAAGAAAGCCCAAAGTGAGGGCCAAAACGGTAACTTTATATTTTGCATTCATAATTATAATGCTCTCTTTTTAGCGCTTAAAACGACAAATTTCTTATTTGAGCCTAATAGCTTGTAGCCACCAAATAGGCGTTTTAGCTTTTCATGGTAATTTAAATGGCGGTTGCCAACAATACGCAATTCGCCACCGTCACGTAAACAGCGGAAACTATCAACAAACATTTGCCATGCAATATGGTCGGTCACTGCTTGTTGCTGGTGAAATGGCGGGTTGCATAAAATCAAATCGGCACTATTACTTTCTACGCCTGTGAGACAGTCATTGTGTAAAAAAGTGCAGTTTTCTAACTGTTCTGGCAGATTTGCTGCGACATTGTGCTTAGCTGATGCAACAGCCATTGCTGACTCATCAACAAACGTAACAAGCGCGTTGGGGCATCGTTCAAGAGTGGTTAACCCAATGACACCATTGCCGCAGCCTAAATCGATAATGCGCTGCTTTTTATTTCCTTGTGGTAAGTAATTGATAAAAAAGCGTGCACCAATATCTAATGAGTCTCGACTAAACACATTGGCGTGATTTGTGATGGTAAATTGCGTTTTTTCAAGAGGCCAAGTGATTGGAAACTTACTCCCTTGAGCTTTATTGTGTTGCTTGCTCAAGATTAAACGGGCTTTTTTAACTGCGAGTGAAGTTGTAGTTGGCCCTGAAAAACGTTCAAATAACTGAATCGTAGACGAGTGAATGTCTTTTACTTTACCAGCAGCAATAATCGGGGTGTCTTGGCGTAAAACTTTACTCAATTGGCTAAGTAAAAAAGTTAAGTAACCCGCGTTTTTCGGTACTTTTATAAGAACTAGGTCAAGATCGTTTGGTAGAGCATCTAAGCTTTTTAAAAACACTGTGTTTTCACCAGTGAGCTGGTTTTGCTCAAGGTTGTAATGTGCAGCCTGTTCTGCCACAAACGAATCATTCAGATGGTAGATAAATGCATGGTTAAATGCACAGGCCAATGCACCAAAGCCGTCGTTAATGATAAGTACTTTGCTGCTGTTTTCTACTAACTGCTGCTGTTCAATATAATTTACTAAATATTCATCAGCCGCATCCCATGCTTGTAAGCTCGCGTTTTTTTGTTTGAGCGGAAAGCGTGATAGGGTAAATGTGTTCTCACCTAATTGAGCAATTTCATTTAGCTGTGAGTCTGAAGATGTTTGCGACATAACGGTGTTGTAAATTTATTTTTAAAGGTGCAGTAGTTTATCATGGCTTGGAATGTTTCTAACAGCATTGAGCGAATAAATAAGGCGCAATGTGTCGCGCCAGACTTTTATTATTTTGAACACTTTATTGCAGAGCAAAAAGCGCTTTCCTTGTATCAACAATTACTGGCTTTAGAGTGGCAGCAACCAACGCTGACCATTTTTAACAAACAACATGCTATTCCGCGTAAACAAATCTATATGGGCGATGCGGGGACTGGCTACCGCTATTCTAATCAATTGTTTTTGCCCGAGCCTTGGCATGTCAGCGTACTTAACTTAAAAAATAGCCTTAATAATTGGTTTGGCACACAGTTTAATGCTGCGCTGCTTAACTGGTATCGCAATGGAGAAGATAAAATGGGATGGCATGCGGATGATGAGCCTGAGCTGGGGTTTTCCCCAACCATAGCATCGATTTCCCTAGGCAGCTCACGCAAGTTTAAAATACGTGAAAACACTTCAAAACATGTAACGGATCTAATTCTTAGCAACGGTAGTTGTTTGTTGATGACAGGAGATAGTCAGCGCGATTATCAACATTCTTTACCGGTGCAAAAGCGTGTTAATGATGGTCGAATAAATCTGACGTTTCGCACTGTTTGTGGCATATAATAGGAAAAAATTTTTAATGAGAATTAAATATGTCGATGTTAGAGCAAATAGAATCAAAGCTAAAAAACGCGTTTTCTTGTGAACATTTAGAAGTGATTAATGAAAGCCATATGCATAGTCGTGGCACCGAATCACATTTCAAAGTGATTGTTGTTAGTAACGATTTTGAAGGCAAGCGTTTACTCCAGTGTCACCGTATGATCAACGAAGTCCTTGCTGATGAACTGGCGAATCATATTCATGCGTTAGCAATTCATACTTATACGCAATCGCAGTGGCAAAATGCTGATATTCCTAATTCGCCTAAGTGTTTAGGTGGCTCTAAATTTGACCAGTAAGTAACAAATATACGTTAATCTTCTAATGTCCAGCCTTTGATGTGCAACAGGTTGGACTTTTCTCTTTGTTAATTAGGTGTTACATTTTTCCTTTTAAAATGATAACAATAATTAACAATGAGTGCAGTCAACTCTAATTCCTCTTCATCACATTTAATTAAAATCGCCAACCTTCTTGATGCTTTTATAGAGCGAATAGGGCAAACGGTGGCATGGTTTAGTTTTGCGATGGTGCTGATTATGTTTTTAATCGTGCTATTGCGCTATGGCTTTAGTCTTGGTTGGATAGCCATGCAAGAAAGTGTGCTTTATCTTCATGCTTATTTATTTATGTTGGGTTGTAGCTACGCGTTAAAACACGATGAGCATGTGCGTGTTGATGTATTTTATCGCCGCTTTTCAAAAGCGAAAAAAGCCTTTGTTAATTTAGTAGGCCACTTAGTGTTATTGTGGCCTGTTGCTATTTTTATTCTGTTTGTAAGTTTCGATTATGTTGCCGTGTCTTGGCAAATTAAAGAGCAATCGCAAGAAGCTGGCGGCCTTCCATTTGTTTACCTATTGAAAAGCTTGATCCCGTTAATGTGTATTTTATTACTGATACAAAGCCTGAGTGAAATCTGTAAGAGCTTAAATACGCTTTTCAATAAAGGAGATGCGTAATGGAATATATGGCAATTTTACTCTTTATATGTGTTTGCGTTGTACTTTTAATGGGTTTTCCCGTGGCATTTTCATTGGCGGGAACAGCGCTTATTTTTGCCGGTATTGGCAGTCTGTTTGGTATTTTTGATGGGGCGTTTTTGCATGCGTTGCCAAATCGTTTATTTGGCATAGTCACTAATAGCACTTTAATTGCTGTGCCATTATTTGTCTTTATGGGCGTAATGCTGGAAAAATCGAAAGTTGCTGAAAACTTACTCGACGCCATGGCCGTGGTTATGGGTAAACGCAAAGCGGGCATGGGTATTGCGGTAACCTTAGTGGGCATGTTGCTTGCCGCAAGTACGGGTATTGTGGGTGCAACCGTTGTAACTATGGGGTTATTGGCATTGCCAACCATGTTAAAGCGAGGCTATAGCGAACAATATAGCTGCGGTATTATTACTGCAACGGGCACGCTTGGGCAGATCATTCCGCCTTCAATCGCATTGGTATTACTGGGTGATGTGTTATCCAGTAGCTATCAGCAAGCACAACTTAATATGGGAATTTTCTCGCCAGAGAATGTCAGTGTAGGCGATTTATTCGCAGGTGCTGTGATCCCTGGCATCATTTTGGTAGGGCTTTATATTTTGTACTCAGTGTTTGTTGCGGTATTTAAACCAGAACAAGTTCCTGCATTATTGGATGAAGATATTGAACATATTAAAAAGCGCAAGCAAGTATCGCTATTTGTCGCTTTAGTGCCGCCACTGATGCTGATTTTTATTGTGTTAGGTTCTATTTTATTTGGTATTGCCACACCAACAGAAGCCGCTGGTGTTGGCGCATTTGGCGCCATTATTTTAGCCGTTTGGCAAAAGCAGTTTAACCTTACAAATTTAAACGCGGTAATGCAAAGCACCACCAAAGTGACTGCCATGGTGTTTATGATTTTAATCGGCGCATCGCTGTTCTCACTGGTTTTTAGAGGGTTTGGCGGCGAAGAACTGATTGCTGAAATGTTTGAAGCACTGCCCGGTGGCTTATTTGGTGCCATGCTTGTTGTGATGCTAGTGATGTTTTTACTTGGCTTTATTTTAGATTTTATTGAAATCACATTTGTCGTAGTGCCAATTGTTGCACCGATTTTATTAATGATGGGGGCAGATCCTATTTGGCTTGGCATTATGATTGCGGTGAATTTACAAACCTCGTTTTTAACTCCGCCTTTTGGCTTTGCACTGTTTTATTTACGCGGTGTTGCACCAAAATCGGTGTTAACCTCGCAAATTTACAAAGGCGTGATACCTTTTATTATTATTCAATTGATTTTATTGGCGTTAATGGCTGCGTATCCAAGTTTAGTAACGTGGTTGCCTAGCCAGCTTTATGCATAAAATTATTGCAATGGAACGCACGGAGGAAGCATGAAAAAACTAAGTACACTAATCACTTCAATTGCCTTGGCGATTGGTTTAAGTGGTTGTGGTCAAGAACAACAAACCAGTAATGCAACAACAAACACGGTCGAACAGCAACAAAGCTTTAAATGGAAGCTAGTGACCAGTTGGCCAAAAAATTACCCAGGGCTAGGTACCGCGCCAGAGCGTTTTGCAGAAAATGTGGAGGCAATGAGTAATGGCCGCTTAAAAATTAAAGTGTATGGCGCAGGCGAGTTAGTCCCTGGATTTGAGGTATTTGATACCGTATCGAGCGGTACCGCTGAAATGGGTCACAGCGCAGCCTATTATTGGAAAGGAAAAATTCCTGCGGCGCAATTCTTTACTGCAATACCGTTTGGCATGAATGCACAAGAAGTTAACGGCTGGTTGCACCATGGTGGTGGTATGGAATTATGGAAAGAGCTCTATGAACCTTACAACTTAATTCCCGCGGCCGGTGGCAATACCGGCGTACAAATGGCTGGCTGGTTTAAAAAAGAAGTGAATAGCGTTGAGGATTTAAAAGGCTTAAAAATGCGTATTCCGGGTTTAGGCGGTGAAGTGCTTGAAAAACTCGGCGGCGTGCCATTGTCTCTAACTGGTGGTGAAATTTTCACTGCACTACAAACTGGTGCAATTGATGCCACCGAGTGGGTTGGTCCGTATAACGATTTAGCCTTTGGTTTAAATAAAGCAGCAGAGTTTTACTATTATTCTGGTTGGCATGAACCAGGCGCGAATTTAGAGTTTCTAATTAATAAAGAGGCGTATGCGTCTTTACCGAGTGATTTGCAGGCCATTGTGACCTCAGCGATGCGTACTGCAAACCAAGATATGTTAGATGAGTATACGGCTCGCAATAATACTGCGCTTGATCAGCTGAAAAACAAGCACAATGTGAAACTGCGCAAATTCTCCCCAGAAGTTATGCAGGCACTAAAGGCGGCAACTATGGAGGTGATTAGTGAGCAAGCACGTAATGATGAGGCCGTGGCAAAAGTATGGCGTTCTTACTCAGAGTTCTTACAGCAAGTTAAGGCGTATCACCAGATTTCAGAAATGGAATATTATTCGAATCGATAACACGATAAGATGATAGGGGGCGTAAGCCCCTTTTTTATGAAAATTATTTGCTGATCAGACCTGTTTGGCAGTGCTTTGCTTTAAACTAGCAACAATTTTAAAAGATTTTATTAGGTAAAAGTGGAATTAACTTATGGTTATCAAGCCTAAAATTCGTGGTTTTATTTGTACAAACGCGCACCCAGTAGGCTGTGCAGCTCATGTGAAAGAGCAAATTGAATATGTGAAGTCTCAAGGCCAATTAGAAACTGGACCTAAAAACGTATTAGTAATTGGTGCATCTACTGGCTACGGTCTTGCATCACGTATTACTGCAGCATTTGGCGCAGGCGCAAAAACGTTAGGTGTGTTCTTTGAAAAAGAAGGTACGGAAAAGCGTACAGGTTCTGCAGGCTGGTACAACACAGCGGCATTTCAAGCAGAAGCTGAAGCGGCTGGCCTTTGGTCAAAAAACATTAATGGCGATGCATTTTCTAACGAATTAAAAGAAAAAACGATTGCAACCATTAAAGAAGAGCTAGGTAAAGTTGATTTAGTCATTTACAGCCTTGCTTCACCACGTCGTACCGATCCAAATACAGGTGAAACCTATTCATCAGTACTTAAGCCAATTGGTAACTCTGTAACAACTAAAAACTTAAACACGTCTAAGCGTGTTATCGATGAAGTAACTGTTGACGCAGCAAGTGAAGAAGAAATCGCTAATACTGTAAAAGTTATGGGCGGTGAAGACTGGGAAATGTGGCTTGATGCACTGCAACAGGCTGATGTACTTGCTGACGGTTTTAAAACAACAGCTTATACCTACATTGGTAAAGAATTAACGTGGCCAATCTATGGCCATGCGACAATCGGTAAAGCAAAAGAAGACTTAGATCGTGCAGCCGCAGCAATTAAAGATAAAACAGCGAGCCTAAATGGTGAAGCGTATGTTTCTTCACTAAATGCTGTTGTAACGCAAGCGAGCTCAGCAATTCCAATTATGCCACTTTACATTTCTGGTCTTTTCAAAGTGATGAAAGAAGACGGAACTTACGAAGGAACAATTGAACAGATCAATGGTTTATTCCGTGAAAACCTTTACGGTGATAACCCACGCTTTGACGAAGGTGGCCATTTATTCCAAAACTACAAAGAGTTGGAAGATGACGTTCAAGCTCGCGTACGAACTATTTGGGATACTGTAGATAGCGATTCAATTGACGAACTTACGGATTACGTGAGCTATCATAATGAATTTTTAAAACTATTCGGTTTTGGTATCGACAGCGTGGATTACGACGCTGATGTAAACCCAGTTGCAGATATCGAGTTAGTGTAAAACTCCGAGTCTCCTTTTAGAGTTCAGAAGGTTGGTGTTGTAGCATGCCGATATTCTGAACTCTTAATTCTCAATCCCACCAATCTTCTTCCCCCTGAAAATTTCTCACATAACACTTTTGGCTAATTGATTTAATTGAAATGGTGATCGACCCAGTAGATTAGAGCGTTTAGTAACTTGTAAAGTACAAATTTTAGGCTTTAATTTGTAAGCATAAATTTCAATTTAGACTCGCATAGTCATCCGAATTAATGTTAAAATTCGGGGAATATGTATAGATTCGATTGTATCGCTTAATATTTGCACTTTCGTGAATGTTTGGTGGTACATGGTTAGATTTTTCAGTTTCTTTTCATTAATGTAATGCAAGTGCGTATGATCAACATAAAAAAAGGTCTGGACTTGCCAATTGAAGGCGCACCTTCGCAGGTGATTCATGACGGTTCTGCCGTTAAAAGAGTCGCTGTGCTAGGTGAAGAATTTATTGGTATGCGTCCTACCATGCATGTTCGTGTGGATGACCAAGTCAAGAAAGGCCAAGTTCTTTTTGTCGACAAAAAGAATCCTGGCGTTAAGTATACTGCACCAGCCTCTGGTGTTGTTAAAGAAGTCAATCGCGGTGCTAAGCGTGTATTGCAATCTGTTGTTATTGAAGTTAACGGCAGTGAGCAAGAAACGTTTGCGTCTTTCTCGGCAGGTGAGCTAGCGAGCCTTGACCGTGCAAAAGTGCAAGAAGTACTGGTTGAATCAGGTCAATGGCCGGCGCTTCGTACCCGTCCATTCAGTAAAGTTCCAGCTTTGGATTCAACGCCGAGCTCGATCTTTGTTACTGCAATTGACACTAACCCATTAGCAGCAGACCCAGCAATTGTTATTGCTGAACAAGCTGAAGCGTTTGAAGCAGGCCTAGTGGTTGTTTCTCGCCTAACTGACGGTAAAGTGTTTGTATGTAAGGCGCCTGGTGCAACTGTTCCTTCTTCATCTGTAGCTCAAGTAGAAGTACATGAGTTCGGTGGTAAGCACCCAGCAGGTTTAGTAGGTACTCACATTCACCACTTAGACGCTGTTTCTGCTAGCAAGCAGGTATGGCACTTAGGTTACCAGGATGTGATTGCATTCGGTAAACTATTCCTAACAGGTGAAATCTTCACTGATCGCGTTGTGGCGTTAGCAGGTCCTACTGTTAAAAACCCACGTTTAATCAAAACTCAACTAGGTGCATCTACAGATGACATCGTTGCTGGTGAGTTAGAAGATGGCGAAAACCGTGTGATTTCTGGTTCTGTACTTTCGGGTACTACGGCAAGTGGCCCTCACGCTTTCTTAGGTCGTTACCACACTCAGATCACAGCATTATTAGAAGGTCGTGAAAAAGAATTATTCGGTTGGATTGCTCCAGGTGCGAAGAAATTCTCTGTAACACGTACTTTCCTATCGCATTTAGCGCCTAGTCGTTTATTCAAAATGACGACATCAACAGGTGGCTCAAGCCGTTCTATGGTGCCAATCGGTAACTACGAGCGCATTATGCCTTTAGATATTCTTCCTACTTTATTACTTCGTGATTTAATCGCGGGTGATTTAGATGGTGCGATTTCGCTAGGTGCACTTGAGCTAGATGAAGAAGATTTAGCGCTATGTACCTTCGTTTGTCCAGGTAAATACGAGTACGGTCCAATCCTTCGTGAACGCCTGACTACTATTGAGAAGGAAGGTTAATCCCATGGGCTTAAAGAAGTTTCTTGAAGATATCGAGCCGCATTTTGAACCAGGTGGTAAACACGAAAAATGGTATGCACTGTATGAAGCAGCTGCGACTATTTTCTACACGCCAGGTCATGTAACTAAAACTGGCTCTCACGTACGTGATAATATCGACCTTAAACGTATTATGATTTTAGTGTGGATGGCGACATTCCCAGCTATGTTCTTCGGTATGTTTAACATTGGTCATCAAGCGTCAATCGCGCTTGCTAATGGTTTCGCTTTAGGTGATTCATGGCAGGTTGCGTTATTCCAAATGTTTGGCGGTGAATTAACTGCAACATCGGGTTGGGGCGCTAAAATGTTCTACGGTGCTTGTTTCTTCCTACCAATTTACGCGACTGTGTTTGCTGTAGGTGGTTTCTGGGAAGTACTATTTGCATCGATTCGTAAGCACGAAGTTAATGAAGGTTTCTTCGTAACATCGGTACTATTCGCACTTATTCTGCCAGCGACAATTCCGCTTTGGCAGGTAGCACTAGGTATTACCTTTGGTGTGGTAATGGCGAAAGAAGTATTTGGTGGTACAGGCCGTAACTTCTTAAACCCAGCACTTGCTGGTCGTGCATTCTTATTCTTCGCATACCCTGCACAAATCTCTGGTGATACTGTGTGGACAGCGGTAGATGGTTTCTCTGGTGCGACTATGCTTGGCCAAGCGGTTGTTGGTAGCGTTGACTACAGCAACATGGAGCTATGGTGGAATGCATTCTACGGTTTCGTTCAAGGTTCTGTAGGTGAAACGTCGACACTAGCACTGATGATTGGTGGTTTAGCACTAATTTACTTCCGTATCGCTTCATGGCGCATCGTACTAGGTGTGTTTGCAGGTATGGTTGCAATGTCATTCCTATTAAATGGTATCGGCTCTGAAACCAATAACATGTTCGCTATGCCTTGGCATTGGCACCTAGTACTAGGTGGCTTCGCATTTGGTATGTTCTTCATGGCGACCGACCCAGTTTCTGCGTCTTTCACAGATAAAGGTAAGTGGGCATACGGTATTCTTATTGGTGTAATGGTTGTATTAATCCGTGTTGTAAACCCTGCATACCCAGAGGGTATGATGCTAGCAATTCTATTTGCTAACTTGTTTGCACCGTTATTCGACCACTTTGTAGTTCAGTCGAACATCAAGAGGAGATTGGCTCGTGGCTAGTAATAACGAATCTATCGGCAAAACACTTGGTGTTGTAGTTGGCTTATGTTTAGTGTGCGCGGTAGTTGTATCGCTTGCCGCTGTGCAACTTCGTCCGCTACAGCAAGCAAACAAAACACAAGACGTTCAGCGTAATATTCTAGCTGCAGCTGGTTTTGCTGACGTTAAAAATGTGTCTGAAACATTCAATGCAAACATTGAAGCTCGCGTTGTTGATATGAAAACAGGTGAGTTCGTTGACACTGATCCGAACAGCTTTGATTTTGAAATGACTAAGTTCGATGCTAAACGCAGCATCAAATTAGACAAGCAAGACGATAAAGCAGGTGTTCAGCGCATGACAACTGAGTCGCCAGTTTATTTTGCAAAAAATGACAGCGGTAAAGTAGAAACAATCATTCTACCAGTTCAAGGTTACGGCCTTTGGGGTATTATGTACGGTTTCTTAGCGTTAGATACTGACACTAAAACAGTTAAAGCGATTAACTTCTACAAGCACAATGAAACGCCGGGTCTTGGTGGTGAAATCCAAAACCCTAAGTGGACTGCGACTTGGGAAGACAAGCAATTACCAGTTGATATCGTGAAAGGTACAGCGGGTAACAATGTGCATAAAGTGGATGGTTTATCTGGTGCAACGCTTACTTCTGTAGGTGTTGATAACACATTCAAGTTCTGGACAAGCGAAAAAGCGTTTGGTCCATTCCTAGCGAAAGTACGTGAAGGAGCATTGAACTAATGGCTAATTCAAAAGAAATGAAAGAAGTCTTGTTTGGTCCTGTTTTTGCAAACAACCCAATTGCACTTCAAGTACTGGGCATTTGTTCTGCACTAGCAGTAACTTCAAGCCTTAAAAATGCGCTTATCATGTCAATCGCATTGACATTAGTAACGGCTTTCTCGAGCTTATTCATCTCGATGATCCGTAACCATATTCCATCAAGCGTACGTATTATCGTACAGATGACGATTATTGCATCATTAGTAATCGTTGTTGACCAAACGCTACAAGCGTTTGTTTACGCAACGGCGAAAGAGCTTTCGGTATTTGTTGGTCTAATCATTACTAACTGTATTGTAATGGGCCGCGCGGAAGCATATGCAATGAAGTCGCCACCAATGATGTCTTTCCTAGACGGTGTTGGTAATGGTCTTGGTTACTCAGTAGTACTACTAACTGTTGGTTTCATTCGTGAACTATTCGGTAAAGGTACGCTGTTTGATGTTGAAATCTTACCGTTAGTTTCTGAAGGTGGTTTCTATCAGCCAATGGGTCTTCTAATTCTTCCACCAAGTTCTTTCTTCATCATTGGTTTATTCATTTGGGTACTTCGTACTTATAAGAAAGACCAAGTAGAGAAAGCATAAGAGGTAAGAGATGGAACATTATATTAATCTATTTATCAAAGCGGTTTTCATTGAAAACTTAGCGCTTTCTTTCTTCCTAGGTATGTGTACATTCCTAGCGGTATCAAAGAAAGTTACTACCTCTTTAGGTCTTGGTGTTGCTGTAATCTTCGTATTAGGTGTTGCAGTACCAGTAAACAACTTGGTTTACCACAACTTGCTTGCACCTGGTGCACTTGAGTGGTTAGGTTATCCTGAAGCTGACTTAAGCTTTCTTAAGTTCCTAACATTCATCGGTGTTATCGCAGCACTTGTGCAAATCCTTGAAATGGCACTTGATAAGTTCTTCCCACCGCTATACAACGCGCTGGGTATCTTCTTACCACTTATCACCGTAAACTGTGCGATTTTTGGTGCAGTAGCATTCATGGTTGAGCGTAACTATAACTTCACTGAATCAGTGGTATTTGGTATTGGTTCTGGTGTTGGTTGGGCGCTTGCGATTGTTGCGCTAGCGGGTATTCGTGAGAAGATGAAGTATGCTGATATTCCTGATGGTCTTCGTGGTTTAGGTATTACCTTTATTACTGTAGGTCTTATGGGTCTTGGCTTTATGTCATTCTCTGGTATTTCACTTTAAGGTAGCGAGGAAACTATACGATGGAAACAGTTGTATTAGGCGTAAGCATGTTTATCGCTATTGTTGTGATCTTAGTCCTGATTATCATCGCGGCTAAATCAAAACTAGTACCTAGCGGTAACGTAACGATTGGTGTTAATGGTGATCCTGAAAAAGCGATTATCACACAGCCAGGTTCAAAACTTTTAGGCGCATTAGCCGATGCAGGTATCTTCGTATCATCTGCATGTGGTGGCGGTGGCTCATGTGGTCAGTGTCGCGTAGACGTTCATTCAGGTGGTGGTGACATTCTACCAACTGAGCTTGACCATATTACTAAAGGTGAAGCGCGTGAAGGTTGTCGTTTAGCGTGTCAGGTTGCTGTTAAAGGTGACATGGAAATTGAACTTGAAGAGTCAATTTTCGGTGTTAAAAAGTGGGAATGTACAGTTATCTCAAATGATAACAAAGCGACATTCATCAAAGAGCTTAAGCTTGCAATTCCTGATGGCGAATCTGTACCTTTCCGTGCAGGTGGTTACATCCAGATTGAAGCACCAGCTCACCACGTTAAATATGCAGACTTCGATATTCCTGAAGAGTATCGTGGTGACTGGGAGCACTTTGGCTTCTTTGGTCTTGAGTCAAAAGTTGATGAAGAGACTATCCGTGCATATTCAATGGCTAACTACCCAGAAGAAGAAGGCATTATCATGCTTAACGTGCGTATCGCTACGCCGCCACCGCGTGATTTAAGCTTACCTTGCGGTAAGATGTCATCTTACATCTGGTCACTTAAAGAAGGTGACAAGGTGACAATTTCTGGTCCGTTTGGTGAGTTCTTTGCGAAAGACACAGACGCAGAAATGGTATTCGTTGGTGGTGGTGCAGGTATGGCGCCAATGCGTTCGCACATTTTCGACCAGCTTAAGCGTCTTAACTCTGACCGTAAGATGAGCTTCTGGTACGGTGCGCGTTCTAAGCGTGAAATGTTCTACGTTGAAGATTTCGATGGCCTACAGGCTGAGAATGATAACTTCGTATGGCACTGTGCATTATCAGATCCACAACCAGAAGATAACTGGGAAGGTTACACAGGCTTTATCCATAATGTTCTTTATGAAAACTATTTACGTGATCATGAAGCACCGGAAGACTGTGAATACTACATGTGTGGTCCGCCGATGATGAACGCGGCAGTAATTAACATGCTGAAAGACTTGGGTGTTGAAGATGAAAACATCCTACTTGATGACTTCGGTGGTTAATTCACAGGTAAAAAGATAAATTTTTACGATACAATTCAGGCTCCTAAATCGACTATAATGATTTAGGAGCCTTTTTTATTACAAGATAATAAGTTTATGAAACGAATATACTATTTTGCTTTTTTTCTGATTCTACTGACTTTAGTTGGCTGTGAACAAGCGGCTAAAGAGACCAAGATGCAAGAGGTGTTGTTGCAAGGCAAGACTATGGGAACCACCTTTACAATTAAGGTATTTGTGCCAGAGCAAAGAGTGCAGGAACTGAGTTTATTCAGTGATGTAACAAGCCTATTGAAAGACGTAAACCAATCAATGTCTACGTATATTCCTGACTCTGAAATCAACCAATTTAACCGTTTAGCTGCGAATCAAAACTTTCCCATTTCTGAAGATTTCCGCCGCGTTACCGCTGAGTCAATTCGTTTAGGTTTAAGTACAAAGACGCTTGATGTGACTATGGGTCCTTTAATCGATTTATGGGGTTTTGGGCCTGATAACCGTCCTGAAAGCATTCCAAGTGATGAGGAGATTGCTGAAATAAAGCAACATATGGGTGTTGATAAGCTTAAGCTATCAGAGCATGGCCTGACGAAAACAGTTGAAGGGTTAGAGATAAGTTATTCGGCAACAGCGAAAGGCTTTGGTATTGACAAAGTAGCAGAGTATTTAGATTCATTGTCGCTAACCAATTATATGGTTGAAATTGGCGGTGAAATTCGTACTTCTGGCCACAAGCCAAATAACGTGCCTTGGGTGCTAGCGATTGAACAACCAGATAGTGAACCTGGTACACGTGAATTTCATAAGTTAATTCGTGTAAATGACATCGCTATGGCGACTTCAGGTGACTATCGTATATTTTATGATGTGGATGGCGTACATTACTCCCACCTTATACACCCTGAAACGGGCAAGCCGGTGCGCCAAGATTTAGTGTCAGTAACAGTACTACATGCCTCGGCGATGACAGCGGACGGTTTAGCAACTGCATTAACTATAATGGGTACTGAGCAAGCGAAACAATATGCAGAGCAACATAATCTGGCAGTATACTTAATTAGTAAAACACCAGAAGGTTTAGAAACCTACGCCAGCAACGCGTTTCAGCCGTACCTTTAAGTTATTTATTTGCTTTACGGAACAACTAGGTGTTTTGAGTTGCTCTATTTGCATATTTGCGAGTGAGATGGTTTTGAATTTTGGCTTGCTTTGGGTCAAGTATTAGCCAATTCAATATTACATTTTTTGTCTTGAGCGCGTATAATTGCGACACTTTTTTAAGGGGCCAACTATGTCTATATTTTTTCTTACTTTTGGATTACTCGTTATTATTGCACTAGCAATGGCTGTGGGCGTAATTGTACAAAAGAAATCAATGGCGAGTAGCTGTGGTGGCTTAGGTGCGATGGGCATAGATAAAGTATGTGACTGCGACGACCCATGTGAAGCACGTAAACAGCGTTTGGCAAAAGAACGTCGCTGGAATAAAGATCGCATCATTTAATCATTATAAAAAAGGCCATCAATTGATGGCCTTTTGCTTATCTATATCTGTTAGCAATTCTGCTGCCTGTAACAGGTCGTAGGTATTGGCCTGGGTCACTAAAACCGAAGATTTTACTCATCTTAGTTGAAACCTTTTTATTGCCCTTCATTGCAGGCTCAAAACGCCACTCTTTAAGTGCGCGTGCAATGGAGCGCTTGAAACGGCTATTTACATTATCCTTGTACTCTATATCTCTAACATGACCTTGCTCATCAATAGTAAATGTTACGGCAACATCCACATGATTTTGTCGTGATGATGGCATTCTTGGGTGTTCAGGAATAACTGAATGAATGAGCTTAGCACTAGTAAATTTTGGCTCTAATTCCACTTTTGTTTTTTCGGGCTGTTTTTTTAGTACTGGCGCAGTAGTTAACTTTTCCGCGTGTTCGGTTTTTGCTACCGATGGTGTTTTAACAGGTTGGTTTGATTTAGCCGCTAATTGATTGCTTTTGCGCTTGCTAATTTGCTGAGTTTTTACTTTCGTTGATTTAGCAGCCTTATCTGCTTGAACTTTTGCAACCACCGCTGACTTCGCTTTTTGCTCCGCCTGTTTACTTGCTATTTTTTGCTGTTTAGCAGTCTCTTTTCCCTTTTTTTCAGTAACGCTTGTTTTGCTTGAGTTACGCATTTTTGCGCGCGATATTGGCTTTGTAATTAGTTTAGGCTTTGGCTTTAAGTCGCTCACAGTTTTTACAATCTGAGCATGAGCTTTCTCAGTTGATTTAGCTGTAGCAGTAGTGTTAATCGGCGATTTTTCTTGAGCGTTTTCTTTTACTTTAGCAACTGCTGTTTCAAGCGGGTTACTGGTTTGTTGTTCTTTGTTGGTTTTCTGATTTTTATTGTTTTGCTGAGCAATAGGTTGCTGAGGCTTTTTATTTTCTGCAACCTTTGCGTCCAGCACCATAACGTGTTGCTGGTTAGCAGGTAGAACTGGCGCCGGCTCGGTCTGTGTCATTGCAATAACTTTAGAGGCGGTAAATATGCTTGGAATAACGAATGCCGCAGCGAGTGCGGCGAGCCATTGGTTCCCATAGCGTGGCGCACAGCTGTGCTGACCTACGGCGCGATGGATACGTGATGACAAGTCACCACCTGTTGCTGCCATTGCAAGCTCAGGAATGTTGTGCCTAAGCACTTCTGCTTCGGCTAATGCTCTGGCATATACTAACTGGTTGCCACAGTGGTGGATTGCTAAATCATCACAGCAATATTCACGTTCTTGTCGAATTTGTTTAGAAATCCACTTAACTGCTGGGTGGAAGAATAATACTAACTCAACAAATGTTTGTATTAGGTTGACTAAATAATCATAACGTTTGATATGTGCAAGCTCGTGTGCCATTAGCATTTCTAGTTGAGCGATTGATAACCCGCTTGCCAAATTTGCAGGCAGCAACACCACGGGCTTTATCCAGCCAATTGCCATAGGCACGTGTGCTGTTAATGATATAACCAAGCGGGCGCGTTTAGTTACAAAAAGACGCTCTTTAAGTTGGTTGAAAATTAACTCTAGCTTGTCTGATGGCTGCACAATATTGGTTGTTGTAAGCTTATGTACTTGCAGCATTTGTAAAGTAAGGCGCATGCTTAACACAATAATGCCAGTCATCCATAGCACGGCAACTAGCGGCGTATAATCAGCTAACTGAATCTGATGCGCAGTGTTAGATATACCTGAAGGCGCCATTGATGACGCAATAACGTCATTTATTGCAAGTGTGCTTACATTAATTACTTCGTCAGGTTGCGACAGAATATAAAACGTAATGGTTGGCGCAATAACACAAAGCAGTAAACAGAATAATGAGAAAATATAACGGAATTGGCTGTGCTTATTGCTGGTAAGTTTATTTACACAAAAAAGTAGGCCTGCAATAACTAAGCCTTGCCATAAAAAATGTAATAGAGTGAGAGAAATAAAATAGAGAGTATTACTTTCTAATAATGAGGGCAGTATATCCATAACGTGTGCTTACTTATTATTATTTTCGAGAGAATCTAACAGAGTACGAATTTCATTAATTTCTTTAGCACTGGTTTTTTCATCGCCAAGTGCGCGCATCACCAGATCAAAACGTGATCCACCAAAAGCTTTGTTAACAATGTCTGACAGTAAAGATGATTGGGTGTGTTCCACAGAATATGCCGCGCTGTAGACATGCGCACGAGTTGATTCATCACGTGTAACAAGACCTTTTTCGTGCATGATTTGTAGCATTTTAAGCACAGTGGTGTAGCCGATTTTTTGGCTTTCACTGATATGTTCATGCAAAGTGCGAACAGTGGCGGGCTGAATACGCCACAGCACATTAAGAATGTTGAGTTCTGCACTTGTTGGTACGCGTTTATTCTTATTCATAATTACGTCGCTTTTCGTAGATTGTTATTTACTCTACGAGATAGAGTTTATTTGTCAACCAATTAATCCTTGCATGTTTTGCTTGTAACGTCGGGATAAATTGAGATTGGCTCCGTCTTTTAAGGTAACAATATAGTCGCCGTTATCGGTAGGACGAATTTCGCGTATTGCTTGTTTTTTGATGATCGCAGAGCGATGAATGCGAATAAAGCCAAATGGCGATAGCTGCTGTTCCATTGAAGATAATGTTTGGCGATGTAAAATCGTTCGCTCATCTTGGCTGAGGTGCAATTCAACGTAGTTTCCAGCGCCGCCAACCCAAGATATTTCATCTGGTGTTAAAAACTTTATTCTACCAGCGTCTTTTAAAACGATTTGCTGGTCATCTAATTGGTTAGACGAAAATCGTTGCACCAGTGAGCTCATCAACTCAAATTGCTGTTTCTCAGGCGCGAGCATTTTGGCTAGTTTATCTAATGTTTTGCCTAAACGAGAATTGACCATAGGCTCTAAAATAAAATCAAATAAATCACATTCAAATGCCTTAGCTGCATCAACGCGATTACTAGATAATAATATGATTTCAGTTGAGTCTGCCAATGATTGAAGAGTAGGCCAATCATGTTCTTGAATAAGCTCATTTTGTACAAAAAGTACTTTGGCACTGGTTTTTTTACAGGCTGTTATTAATTTGGCAAAGCAAGATTCAACAGTTGTTAGCTCAAAAAGTGAGTTATCGATTTGTTGTGACAGAATGTCTGAGAATGCTGGGTCGTTGTGACCGACGACTAGATTGTATCTATCCATTTTATCCACCTAATTACGATGCCTTTCGTAATTAATATTACGAAACTTGTCGTAATAGTCAACGAATAAATGTAATTGGATGTAAATAGATTGATTTAAAAGGGTTTTAAAAAAAGGGCGAAACATTTCGCCCTTACACATATTAATTCTTTAACTGCTCAAGAGCGTGCTCGCCCCAGCCTGTTAGTTGATTATTTTTAAACACAAGCGGCGTACATTCGTCTTTTGTTGTTTTACCGTCAGAGTGAATAGAGTTTGTTGCATAGTAAAGAACACGATATTCCGTGTCGTTTTGTTTTACTAGCTCAGAAAAGTTTGGCGTGCCAAGTTTATTGATTACGTGTTGATACTCTTTTCCAATTTCCATATTGGCAATCGCTTTGCGGTTTTTTTCATGGGTTCTTTCCCAGCTAGATGAATAGTCTGATTTGCCTTCGCCGCCTACTGCGACAACACAGCCTGTTAAAAGTGGCAATGTGAGAGCTGAAGCTAAAACTAAGTATTTCATAGAAGATCCTTGAATGATATTTCAAATATTATAATTTTCTAGTTATTAGCAGAAATAATGCCAAAAAATTAAATCTCTATTTATCAATTAGTTATTGATTTTACTGTTTCTGGTTTTGGTGATATTTACGAAATGTTAGCGACTTTGGCTAATTGCCATCGCTGCGTACTCGTTCCCATGTAAGGTGCTTTAATCGTCGCTTACTGTGCCCAAATAAATGTTTACAAAACTTCAATGTGCTACTTGTGCTGTTATCTGCATTCATTTTCTTATCAATAAAATGAATGCAGATAAAGACATCTTAAAACTTAATATGCTGCAAAATAAAAACTTGCTGAATCAAATAAGTTTGATACATAATAAACTGTATATATAAACAGTGTTTTGTGATTTTGAAAAAATTTATACATATTGATATGGATTGTTTTTATGCAGCAGTCGAAATGCGAGACAATCCAGAGTTGAGAGATAAGCCAATCGCAATTGGCGGTAAACACCGTCGTGGTGTGTTGGCAACGGCAAACTATATTGCGCGTCAATATGGAGTGCGCTCAGCCATGTCTAACTATAAAGCGTTGCAACTGTGTCCAGAATTACTGATTGTTCCCGGAAGAATGGCTGTATACAAAGAAGTGTCTAATCAAATTAGAGAGATTTTCGCCAAATACACAGATCTGATTGAACCGCTTTCTTTAGATGAAGCCTATTTAGATGTAACCGATTGCACACAGCACTCAGGCAGTGCAACACTTATCGCTAATGCGATTCGCGATGAGATTTTTGAAACAACAGGATTAACGGCATCGGCGGGAATCGCACCCATTAAATTTGTGGCGAAAATTGCCAGTGATGAAAACAAACCAAATGGTTATTGTTTGATCCCTCCTCATCGGGTGCAAGGGTTTTTGAAAGCGCTTAACCTTAAAAAAATTCCCGGTGTAGGCAAAGTAACCTTAGAGAAATTGAATGCATCAGGTTTGTTTGTTGGTGAAGATGTATTAAACCTTGGTTTAAATCAAATGCAGGTGAAGTTTGGTACCTGGGGTGCAGAGTTATTTAAAAAGTGTAATGGTGAGGTGATTGGCAAGATAAATACATCACGTATTAGAAAGTCACTTTCAGTTGAGCATACCTACGAATATGATAAGACATCGCTAGAACAATGCTTACAAGAGCTGCCAAAATTAAAAGATGAGCTTGATACAAGGCTACAAAGTAAAGGGTTGTTAAACAAAGTATCTAAGCTTTCGGTAAAAGTTAAGTTTAACGATTTTGTTACAACAACCGCGGATTACAGCTGCACGCATTTAGATGATGATATTTTTACTCGTTTAATTGAAAAAGCCTACTTACGAGGCGGAAATAAAGGCGTGAGATTACTCGGTTTAGGTGTTGGCTTGTCTGAAAATAGCTACGAACAAGAGCAGCTTGCAATGTTTGAATCTTGATTTTTACAAATTTGCCCTCATATTTAAGCCATCTTTTCTAAACTTACGCGACACATTGCGCGTTTTTATTCGTTCAGTAAGGTTCAAAAATGACTTCACCAAAGGCCCTGCAAGCGGCATCAATTTCAGATTTACCTCAATATGTTGATAGTTTAATTATTATCTCGCCAGACTTGACATTACTCCCTAATGATTTTCGCGATAGCGTAATGGTTACCGCGCAATTCGATAAGCGCATAGGCCAAAAAGCACTATTGTTGGTGAATGACAATGCACCTGGAAAACGTTTAGTGATTGCACCAACAGGCCCTTTAGAGCGTGACTATGACGATGTGCGTCGTTATTTCGATGCGGCAAAACAAGGTGTACTAGAAGCAAAACAAGCGGGTGCAACAAATCCTGCAATTTTAGTACTAGGCCAATTAGATAAGCGTTATCAGCAAGCGACAACAGTAGCGTATTTAGGTGCTTGCCAAGCATTATGGCAACCGCTAGAAGCACGTGAATTCCACGGTGCGGCAATTGAACCAATTCAATCTATTACTGTTATTGGCGAATTTGATAGCCATTATGCAAATGCTATTGCACAAGGTCAGTACGCTGCGCGCGACCTTTGCGGTACTGAGCCTGAGCGTATGGCACCTCCTAAATTTGCAGAATACTGTGAAAGCTTATTCGCTAACAGCGCAGTATCGGTAGAGGTGATTTCCGATACTCAATTTATTGATAAAAATTACCCGATGCTTAGCACTGTAGCGCGCGCATCATACGCGGTAGAGCGTCATCACCCGCGTGTTGTTAAGCTTGAATATGTGCCTGAAGGCGATATTGAACGTACGCTATTATTTGTTGGTAAAGGCCTTGTTTACGATACAGGTGGTGCAGACTTAAAAGTAGGTGGTGCAATGGCGGGCATGAGCCGTGATAAAGGTGGCGCTGCATCAGTTGCTGGCTTTATGAAGAGTATTGCAGAGCATCAACCTAAAGGGGTTAAAGTAGTAGCCTACTTAGCAGTTGTTCGTAATTCAATTGGCTCTGACTGTTTTGTACCAGATGAAATTATCACAAGCCGTGAAGGCGTGCGCGTACGTATTGGTAATACTGATGCGGAAGGGCGCTTGGCAATGGGCGATCTCTTAAGTGAAATTAAAGATGTCGCTAAGGGTGAAGTTAACCCTGTTGTATTTACCGTTGCAACATTAACAGGACACGCTGCACGAGCAATGGGCCCTTATACTGCGCTTGTTGAAAATGGTGCATCAAGAGCGCTTAACTTATCGCACAATATCGCAATGCAAGGTGACTTATGGGCTGATGGTTCTGAAGTATCGCGCGAACGCCGCGAAGACTATAGCTTTATCGCACCTAAAACGTTAGCAGACGATGTATTGTCGAGTAACAATGCGCCATCAGCAATTACCGCCCGTGGTCACCAGTTCCCAATGGCATTTTTGGCTGTGGCATCAGGCCTTGATAAGCACGGCGCAAACTCAGAGCTGCCAATTCCGTACATTCATGTTGACATTGCTGGTAGTGGTGTTGAGGGCGGCGACTGGCAACACGGCAAACCAACTGCAGCATCACTTGCAAGTATTTACGCGACATTTTGTAAATAATCTTAGATGTAAAGTTACTGCTTGTCAGAGCCTGAGGTTAACCTATCTCAACTCGTGGTAAGACGGTAGCAATTGCACTTAGCGATAAAAAGGCCGAACACCTGTTCGGCCTTTTTCGTTGTATCAATAAACTCTAGGGTCTGTTGATCTTTGCTGTTCTATTTTTGTTCTGTTTGGGCGTGCTTTTATCGCGGCGCTCGATGTATGGCCTAGTAATCTAAGCGAATATCGAGCAAAGCTTCCGCGTCCTGCTCACGCCCCTTACCTACATCCGTGTAGGCAACAATGAGAAAAGAGCGCTCAAAAGAACCGTTCGGCAGCGCTTGATTGGCTTTTCTACTGTGTTATCGGCAGGCTCACATAGAATAACTATGCCACGCAGCCTCTGCCTTGTATAAAACCCAATCAAACTGCTGCAAAAACGAACTTGAAAGGTCAACAGACCCTAGTATTACTCCAATTTAAAACGATTCACTACGGCATTCATTTGTTCACTGCTGGCTATCAGCTCATTGCTTGCGCTATTTAATTGATGGGTGTTATTTAGTGACTCATCTGCCATGCCCGCTAATTCGTTGATGCGCATATTAGCTTCGCTAGCTGCTTGGCTTTGCTCTTCTGTTGCACGGGCAATTTGGCTATTCATTTCAGAAATCACATTCATTAACTCATCGATTTGATTGAGCACCTCATCGGCTTGACTGGCCTGAGTGACAGTGTCGCGAGAGGTTGACTGCGACGCACTTACTGCAGACACCGCTTCTTGTGCGCCTTGTTGTAACTTTTGGATCATTTGTTGAATTTCTTCCGTGCTTTGCCCTGTACGACTAGCAAGTGTTCTTACTTCATCTGCAACTACTGCAAAACCACGCCCTTGTTCACCTGCGCGTGCGGCTTCAATTGCTGCATTTAATGCAAGTAAGTTGGTTTGTTCTGCAATGCCTCTAATTACATCCAGTACAGCGCCAATGTTGTCACTTTCTGCGGCGAGTGACGCAACGACGTCACTTACATGGTCAATATTATTCGATAGCGATTCTATTTGACTGATCGTTTTAGTGACGACTTCTTTACCTGTTTGCGTGTTTTCTCTAGCTTGATTTGCTGCTTGCTCTGCAGCATTTGCGTTATCACTTACTTCTCTTATTTGCGCGGTCATTTGCTCCATTGCAGTTGCCACTTGTGTAGTATTATCAGACTGCATTTGGATATATCCTTGGCTGTTATCACTGGTCTTTGATACTGTGTTTGCTTGCACCAGAACTTGCTCTGAGGCACTTGCGACTTGTTTTAATGAGTCGCGTATTTTGTCAGAATATTGATTAAAGTAGCCAGAAAGTCGCGCAATTTCGTCATTACCATCGGTGGTGAGTTTTCGCGTCAAGTCGCCTTCTCCTTGCGCAACATCTTTCATAAGTTTCGTTGCTTCAATAGTTGGAGAGATAATACTTTTACCAATTAAATACGCCGCTGCGCCGACAACAAAAATAATCAATAATGTTTTAATTAATAACGCAGTTGCCTGTTGCACAAATAATTTGTTGAGATTATCTAGATAAATGCCAGAACCGATAACCCAACCCCATGGCTTAAAGCCTTTTACATACGAAATTTTATCAACCGGTTCATCTGCACCTGGCATTGGCCACTGATAAGGCACAAAGCCCTCACCTTGTTGTCTGACGATATTGGCCATATCGACAAATAATCGCACGCCATTGGGATCTTTCACGTTACTGAGTGATTTGCCATTAAGCTCAGGTTTAATCGGGTGCATGATCATGTTTGGTGTTGTGTCGTTGATCCAATAGTAATTATTGCCCTCGTATCGTAATTTACTAATGGTTGCTTTGGCTGTGTCTTTTGCTTGCTGCTCGCTTAGCTCACCGCTAATTTGTCTTGTGTGGTATGCGGTGATTACGCTATGGGCGGCTTCAACGACGCTTTTGGTTTTTTGGTAGGATTCGTTTTTAAGTAGATTGTATTGGGAATTTAATGTAGCGGCACTTAGCAAGGCAAGGCCGAGTACGATTAGGCCCACCAATATGGCCAATCTTTGTTGGATGCTTATGCGGCGAAGTGTTGTCATAATGCCACCTTCAGATTAAGTTTATTGTTTTAATATTAGACTATAAATTTCGAAATATAATTTGACCTAAGACATTATTTTTATAAAAGAAATAGAAAAAGCGGGCAAGCCCGCTTTTCGTTTATAAGACTAATTGTGTAGCCGTTACTGTTTGAAGTGACGGTTAAAAAAGTCGGTGATCGTTTGATGCAGGTGAGTTTGTACTTTCTTACCTCGCAAGCTGTGCTTTGAGCCAGGGTAAGTCATCATTTCAAACTGCTGTGCATTGTCTTGTAGCTGCTTAAATAACTTAGTTGCGTGAGTAAATAGTACGTTGTCGTCGGCCATGCCGTGATAGATCATCAGCGGGCCAGAGAGTCCTTCGGCATACGGGAAAACTGCACTTTGTTCATAACCTTTAGCATTGGTTTGTGGGTGACCTAAATAACGCTCTGTGTAGTGAGTATCGTAAAGTGCCCAGTCGGTTACTGGTGCACCTGATACGCCAGCTTTAAAGTAGTCGCCCGCTTTAAACATTGTCATTAACGCCATATAACCACCGTAACTGTGGCCATAAATACCAATCCTCTCAGGGTCAACAAAATCTAAAGTACGTAAGAACTCGACACCTTTGATCTGATCTTGTACTTCAATTTCACCTAAGTGTTTGTAGATTGGATCTTCAAACTTTTTACCCCGGTTGTATGAACCACGGTTATCCAATTGGAACACAATGTAACCTTGCTGCACCATGTATTGGAAGTAGAGGTTTTTACTGCGCCAACTATTAGTAACACGCTGCGCATGTGGACCACCATAAACGTTAACCATTACAGGGTATTTTTTACCAGCCTCAAGCGCTTTTGGCTTAAACAAACGATAATGCATTTGTTGGCCGTCATCAGCTTTTAATGTGCCGTACTCTGGTTCAACTAGGTCGTTTAAATACGGTGTAAGAGGGTGGTTGTTATCAAGGCGATTCGGTTCTAACCAAGTAATAAAATTACCTAGGTTGTCACGTAGCGATACTTGTGCCGGTTGGTTTACACTTGAGCTACGGTCAATAAAGGTTTTGTTATCTTTTGCCATAACTACCGAGTGGAATTTACCTGTGTCGGTTAAACGGCGAGGTTTTGATTTTTCAAATAGCTTTGCCGAGTAAAGGTGGCTTTCAAGTGGGGTGTCAGCACGGCCTGAAAAGTAAATAAGGCCATTTTTTTCGTCAATGCTCTTAATGCTTTCAACAATCCAATCACCTTGCGTGATTTGGCGCACTAAGGTGCCATCCACTTTATAAAGATATAGATGTTTAAAACCATCGCGCTCAGATGCCCAAACAAAATGCTTTTTATCGTTTAAAAAACGTAAATCGAAATGCAAGTTAATCCAAGTATTGCTGGTTTCAGTGAGTGCAACGTTTTGTTTTTTGGTTTCACTGTTATAAAAACGTAACTCTAAACGTTGTTGAGAGCGGTTTTGCCATTGGTATGAGAGTGTCTTGTCGTCATTTAACCATTTAGCGCGTGCAAGATAGATATCTTTATCTTCGCCCATATCAACCCAGTCAATCTGCTGCGAGTTAAGGCTAACTACACCTAGTTGAATATCGACGTTATTAGTACCTGTAAATGGGTAACGTTGGTTAAATAGTTTTACTTCATCAGCGTAAATTTCGTTACGAATAGCTTCAGAAACAGGTGACTCATCAATACGGGTGAATGCGATTTTCGCTTCATCGCCGCTCCACCAATAACCTGTCATTCGGCTCATTTCTTCTTGTGCAACAAACTCGGCCATACCGTTTTTAATGGTATCTGCACCGTCGGTTGTTAGCTGAACTTCTTTACCCGTTGTTAGGTTTTGTACATATAAATTCTGTGCACGAATATAAGATACAAAATTACCTTTTGGTGAAATTTTTGCATCGGTTTCGAACTCTGGTGTATCGGTAAGTTTGCGTGATTGCTGTTTAGCTAAATCGTAATAATAAATATCACCATTTAGTGGAAATAAAAGCGCTTTGCCGTCTTTAGACCAAATGTACTCCATAATGCCTTTACCGAATACGCGCATACGTTCACGACGTGCTTTTTCTTCATCTGATAAAGTTTCTGGACCTGAAAAAATACTGTTTGAATCAACTAATAGTCGATTGGTTTTATCTTTTAGGTTGTATTCCCATAAGTCGTAACGGTTGTAGTCTTCTTTTTTGCCTTGCAGATAGGTTACACGGCTACCATCAGGTGAAAATTTTAACTTTACCGGTGCTTTTCCTGCCAAACTTGGATCAGAAAAAATACGCTCAAGAGACAGTGGCTGAGCCAGTGCACTTGTGCTGATTAAGCTTGCACTTGCCAAAGCAATCAATCTTTTATTCATTATTTACTCTTAGTTGCTGTTATGTGTGATAACCAGATGGTATGAAGATATAGAATTAATGGCAACAAATTGCTATAAACGACGTAAACAAATTATAAGGTAATGTGATGTTTGAATTAGCAAAAGAGCTAAAACGCGATTGTATAGAGATTGCCGATTGGTCACTTTGTAAAGTGCTGTTGATGAATGATAGCCAATACCCTTGGTTTATTTTGGTACCTAAAGTAGAGGGTGCGCGGGATATTATTGATTTAACAGAGCAGCAGCAGAATCAATTACAACTTGAGTCACGTCAATTACAGCACTTAATTCGTGAGGTGTTCTCGCCTTATAAATTAAATGTGGCAGCGCTTGGTAATGTAGTGGAGCAATTACATATTCATCACATTGCGCGTTACCAAAACGATATTGCATGGCCACAACCTGTATGGGGAGCTTTCCCAGTGAAACCATATAGTAGCGAACAATTACTACAATTAATTGAGCAATTTAACTTAACTGAATAAATTGTTTAGCGCAGCAAAATTTATAGGCTAAGCTTAGTTTAAAGCGCTTTGAAATATAACATAAAACTACTTGAATATGCTGGTAAAGACCTGTTGGTTAATCGGTGCAACGAGTTCGCTCGAGCAAATAGAAAACTATAAAAAGGACGATCTTTATATGTCGACAGAAAACGCATTACTTACCATTTTGGTTGAAAAAATTAATAATGATACCTTGGTATTACCAACCCTTCCGGAAGTTGCAGTAAAGGTAAGAGAAGCTGCTGACAATCCAGAGGTGAATTTAATGGACATGGGAGATGTTATTGCTCATGATCCGGCACTTTCTGCGCGTATGATTAAAGTAGCCAATAGTGCATTTTTAGGACGTGCCGTTAAAGTATCAACACTTAATCAAGCCGTAACACGAATTGGTTTAAGGCAAATTAAAAACATTGCTACAGCAATGGCAATGGAACAACTGTTTGTTTCAAAAAACAAAGTGGTAAAAGAGTATTTATCTAAAAGTTGGCAAAAAACAGTTGATGTCGCGTCGTCGGCAATTACGCTGTTAAGCCTGCATTTAAAGGATAACAAGCACAGCTCGCTTAACATCGACACCATTACCTTGGCATCATTAGTTTATAATATTGGAATTTTACCAATTTTAACTGAAGCAGAGCGCCACCAAGAAGTATTTGCTAATCCGCAGTTTTTAGCGCAAGCGATTCAAAAACTCGGTGGTCGTATCGGTGGTCATATTATGCGTGCGTGGGATTTTACTGACGAATTTGTGGAAGTGGCAGAACTTTGGGCAAACCCAGAATATAAGCCTGAAAACTCATGCTATGTTGATTTTATTCGCATGGCGGCGATTAGTGAAGGCCTGCTGAATGTTGCAGACAAAGAAAAGTCGTTGCAAGCCTATGTAAATAAAGGTGTGCTCAGTGATGTAAGTGTTTTAGAGAGTGATGAATACTCAGAACTACTCAATGATGTAAAATCAATGTTTGCCTAACGACTAACAACATCACATAGCATTTTATGTGGTGTTGCTATTCCGCCGTAGTTTGATTTGCGAGTTGCATCGGCTTATCACCGATTAGCTCTGACACAGGCACCAGTTCAATACCTTGCTCTTTTAATGCAGTAATCGCATTGGGTAAGAACTTAATTGTTTCAGGGTATGGGTGAGCAATTGCGATACCGCTTCCTGACTTTTTAGCGATATGAATTAGCTGTTTTAAGCGAAACATCATCTGTTTTTCATTCGGAATATTATCTAAAAATACCTGACGCGATGCATTAGCAACGCCAAACAGCTTAGCCATATTCTGTGCTTGACTGTCTTTGGTGGTTTTACTATCAATAAAAAACAGTGAGCGATCACGAAGGATCTCCATGGTCCACGCCATAGGCACTACCTTTTGTGTTAAAAACGAGCCCATATGATTATTAATTCCGATCACATCGGGGTAATCATTCAATGCTTCAACCAATTGGGTTTGCAGTGCTTGTTTGTCCATATCTGACGTTAGTGCGCCAGGTCCTAGTGCTTTGCCACTAATTGCTTCCATTGGCACATGCAGAATTACATCACGCGATAATTGTGATGCTCTGGCTGAAAAAGGTTTAGCGTAAGGGGTATAAGGCAAAATTGCGTATGACAATTCACCTGAGATATTTAATGCCGTTAAGTCGTTAGCGTGGTTACCAATATCATCAATTAAAATCGCCACACGAGCGGCAAAACAATTGCTGCTGAAAAGGGTTACTGCTAGTAGAAACAAACAAGTAATTGAACGCACAGGTATTCTTATTATTCTTTTTAATTATTATACCAATTCACCTAAGTGGCTAAATATCTTAGTGGATACCTTTGAAACTTAGCCGCTTAACAAACGGTTATCTATTCAAGGCTCATCCTGAGCCTTTCTCGAAACTCTACTAATAATGACCTATTTTTCTAGTAATTGCCACGCTTTTTCAAGTTGTAGATCATGGACTTTGGCATTAATGAATGTCTCTGTTTGTGGCTGTGTAAAATCGCCATTATGGGCAAAGTTATGCTGTAAAACAGGGTAGTCAGGTAGTATGCCAGACCCTTCGATTGAGCGACCGCTAGGGGTGTAATATTTAGCTGTCGTAAGTTTTAAAGCAGTTTGTCCATCACCCAGTGGAATAAGTGATTGCACAGAGCCTTTGCCATATGAACGTGTGCCAACTAATTGTGCTCGTTGATTGTCTTGCAGCGCACCGGCAAGAATTTCAGCAGCAGATGCAGACCCTTCGTTAATTAACACTATAATCGGCGCGCCGCCTAGTACGTCACCCTCTTGTGCATAATATTCTTGATTGGCTTCAGCAAAGCGCCCTTTAGTGCTTACTATGACGCCGCTTTCTAAAAATAAATCAGAGACTTCAATTGCACTATCAAGAATGCCACCAGGGTTGTCTCGTAAATCGATAATTAATCCGTTAATTTCACCGGCGACAATTTGCGAAAGATGGGCAAGTTCTTTGGCAACATCATACAAAGTATGATTGTTGAAATTGATAATGCGTAAGTAGGCGATACCTTGGCTGTTAATATTACCTTTTACGCTTTTGAGGTCGATTTTTTTACGTTCCACCTCGAAAAGTAATGGTTGTTCATGGCCATTTCGTGCAATGGTGAGTTTAACGTGTGGTTTTTGCTGCTGGTTAATTAATTTAGAGACTTGCTTGATTGGTTGGTTGATAACTGAAATATCGTTTACTTTCAGTAGAATATCACCTTTTGTTAAGCCCGCTGTTTGAGCTGGTGAGTTTTCAATCGCAGCTACAATTACAATGTGCTTCTCACGCTGCTCTACCTCTATACCTAATCCGGTGTAGCGGCCATTGGCAACATTAAACAAGGCTTCAAGTTCAGTTTGGTCAAGAAACTCAGAATGGGGATCGAGTTGTTTGAAAATGGACTCGATAGCATGTTGGTTAAGTTTGTTTGCGTCGATATCATCAACGTAAAAATGCTCGATGTTGGCGAGCACTTCAGCCATCGAAATATGAGATGTAGTCTTCGCGTCAGCTGATACAGCCGACACCCAAAATAAACATGCTAAAGCACAGATTTTTAAACTATTAAGAAAAAAAGTCATTGGCTCACTCCTCAAATGAGGTGTAGCCAATTATGAATCCTAAATTCGTCTACACCATTTAATAGGGTTTACCGCTCTTCCCTTATGCCGTATTTCAAAGTATAGACTAGGATTTGATTGTCCACCGCTTTGTCCGATTAAAGCAATTTGTTCTCCGGCCCTTACTTTATCGCCAACTTCTTTCAAAAGCGCTTGGCTATGGCCGTACAGGCTCATAAACCCTTTACCGTGATCAATTACAATTACCCAGCCAAATCCTTTTAACCAATCGGCAAATAATACTTGTCCGTCGGCAATTGTTTTTACCGGAGCGCCTTCTTTACCGTTCA
Organism: Pseudoalteromonas sp. XMcav1-K; assembly: GCF_044005875.1. Classification (NCBI taxonomy): domain Bacteria; kingdom Pseudomonadati; phylum Pseudomonadota; class Gammaproteobacteria; order Alteromonadales; family Pseudoalteromonadaceae; genus Pseudoalteromonas; species Pseudoalteromonas sp. XMcav1-K. Next base: position 166,633 of record NZ_JBIPJE010000033.1, read on the forward strand.
TTAAAACGCCTTTCCAGCGCAGGCTACCGTGTTTTTTCTGGCCGAACCTGTGGGCTAATTTTCCGTGTGACGGCCAATCGAGTTTGCCTTTTTGTTTTTGTAGGCCAACTAGCTTAACTTCGCTTTCTATGAGTTCTTTATTAAGTTGTTCAAGGGTTTGTTTCAATACTTGTTCGTTTTGTTTTAAATACACAAGTTGAGATTGGGTTTTTTGTAAGGTGCTTTTAAGCGATTGGTAATTCGCTTTTTGCTCTTTTTTGGCAACCACTAGTTTTTCTTGCTGCTGCTGTTGCGTATTTAGCAGTTCTTCAAGCTGGGTTTGATTTTGTGCCAGTAATTGTCGGCTATTTTCTAATTCAATTAGTGTTGTTTTTAATTTTTCGAGTTCTTTTATGCGCGCGTTATTTAAATATTGATAGTAATTTAATGTGCGCTCAACATTCTGCACCTGATCCTGGCTTAAGAGTAATTTGCCATAATCATGGTTGCCGGTCATAAAAGCACTACGCAGTTGCGCGGCAAGCGCTGACTGCTGATTTTTCTTGTCGATTTCGAGCGACTTTATTTTATCTTTAAGCGTTGCCTGTTCCGTTAGATTTAACTCAACATCAAACTTTAGTTGTTTTAGTTTTTTAGAGCTTTCGGCAATGGCGAGATCGGCTTTTTTAAGGTCTTTTTCAGTTTTATCTAGCAGTGCTTGCTGCTCTTTAAAGGTTTTATTAGTGTTCTTAAGTTGCTCTTGAACTTGGTTAAGATCATCTTTAGTACGCTCGGTATTAGCTTGCGAAGCACAAGCTAATACCGATAAAACAACGAATAAATAACAGCGACGCATGGCTTAGCTTAACTTCATAATTGTTTCGCCAGTCATTTCGCTTGGCTGCTCCATGCCCATCAAGTGAAGCATTGTAGGTGCTACATCGCTTAACTTTTTACCCTGTAACGGTGTTGCATTGCGGCCAACATAAATAAATGGCACTGGCTCACTGGTGTGTGCCGTGTGTGCTTGACCCGTTGTGGGGTTAACCATTTGCTCGGCGTTACCGTGGTCGGCTGTAATAAGTGCTTCTGCCCCTGTTTTTTCTAACGCTTCGACAACACGGCCGATGCAGCTATCAACGGCTTCGCACGCTTTTACCGCGGCATCAAATACCCCAGAGTGGCCAACCATATCGCCGTTCGGGTAGTTACAAATAATTGCATCGTATTTACCGGATTCAATGGCTTCAACTAATTTGTCGGTTAGCATTGCTGAATTCATTTCTGGTTGAAGGTCGTACGTTGCTACTTGCGGAGATGGAATAAGTACGCGCTCTTCGCCTTCAAACTCGGCTTCACGGCCGCCACTAAAGAAGAAAGTTACGTGCGCATATTTCTCAGTTTCAGAAATACGAAGTTGGGTTTTGTTGTGTTTTTCTAACCATTCACCAAACACGTTTGCTAGTTTCTCTGGTGGGAAAGCCACGGTCGTTTTGATGTCTGCAGCGTACTCAGTCAACATCACAAAATCAGCAAGTTGTGGTGATTTTTGTTTAGTAAACCCAGCGAAATCAGCATCCACAAATGCACGTGTCATTTGACGCGCGCGGTCAGCACGGAAGTTCATAAATAATACAGCGTCGCCATCATTAATGGTAGCAGGGCTATCGTTATCAAGAATTGCGGATGCTGAAATAAATTCATCATTTTCGTCGCGTGAATAGGCTGCATTTAGCGCCTCTAACGGGCAAGTATAAGTATGTTCTGCAGTGCCTAATGTCATTAGGTTATATGCGCTTTCTACACGTTCCCAGCGGTTATCGCGGTCCATTGCAAAGTAACGGCCAACTAGGCTTGCAATGCGGCCTACACCGAGCTCTTCGCACTTTTGTAAAACATCTTTAATTGGTTGCTCTGCGCTTCTTGGTGCGGTATCACGACCATCTAAAAAGCCGTGTACATAGATTTTTTTCGCGCCACGTTTTGCGGCTACTTCAATGGCAGCGATAATATGTTCATGGTGGGAATGTACGCCGCCTGGACTTAAAAGACCCATTAAGTGAACGGCTTTATCGTTGGCAATCGCTTTATCTATTGCGTTTACAATTGCTGGGTTTTCAGCAAATTCACCGTCATCAATCGCTTTGGTAATACGTGTGAAATCTTGGTATACGATGCGGCCAGCGCCTAAATTAACGTGACCTACTTCAGAGTTGCCCATTTGGCCATGAGGTAAGCCAACATCTAAACCTGAGCCTGAAATAAGGGTACTTGGGTATTCTTGCCACAAACGGTCCATAACCGGTGTGTTAGCCGCTAAAATAGCATTGCTTTCTGTTTTTTCACTGTATCCCCAACCATCTAAGATAATCAGTACCAAAGGTTTTTTCTGTAACGACATTCTCATTCCTCATCCAAATAGAATTGCGCGTATCAGCACGGCGCACAAAATAGCGCGACATTTATACCATTTTTTAACCACAGATTCAGCAGTTAAGGTATTCACATTTAAAATTTTCAACTGAAACTCTAGCAGAGCTAGAATTTATTCATATCATCCGTGTATACTTGGCCACTTTTAATGTAAAGAAAAATTGAGAAAGTGATGGCACAATTTGTCGAATTTGTAACTAACAACCTGATTTTATGTTTAATTTGGGTTGGCTTATTAGGCGCCATTGTACTTGGGTGGTTTAAATCTCGCTTTTCAGCGGTAAAACAGGTTAATCCTCAACAATTGACACATTTAGTCAACCGTGAGAACGGTTTAGTTGTTGATATTCGTGCCTTAAAAGACTTTAATCAAGGTCATATTGCAGGCAGCGTTCACTTAGCTGCTGAAAAAGCCAAGCAAGGTGAATTTGTAGGCCTTGAAAAGTCAAAGAACGACCCAATTATCTTGGTATGTGTTTCAGGCATGACTGCGCAGTCTATTGCAAATGGGCTGGTTAAAGCAGGCTATGAACAGGTTAATGTACTATCGGGTGGTATTACTTCGTGGCAAAACGCTAACTTACCGCTGACTACAGGAAAATAATCATGGCAAATATTGTTATTTATACGAAACCAACATGCCCTTTTTGTGTGCGAGCAAAAATGCTGTTAGCGCAAAAAGGTGTTGAGTACACGGAAATTGATATTGCCGCTCAGCCTGAACTTCGCGATGAAATGATTGCTAAAGCAAACGGTGGATACACGGTGCCGCAAATTTTTATTAACGACCAACACATTGGTGGTTGTGATGATATGTTTGCACTAGAACAGTCTGGTCGTTTAGACGGTTTGCTTGTTTAAAACAAAATTTAGGAAAATAAAATGACAGAAGAGAATCAAAACTTAGGCGCAGAACAACAAGCAGAAGGTCCTCAGTTTGCAGTTCAACGTATTTACGTGAAAGACGTTTCTTTCGAAACACCAAACTCACCAGCTATTTTCCAAAAGGAATGGACACCAGAAGTTAAACTTGACTTAGATACACGTTCTAACAAGTTAGAAGACGGCGTATTTGAAGTAGTACTTTCAGTAACAGTTCATGCGACACTTGGTGAAGAAACAGCATTTTTATGTGAAGTTCAACAAGCTGGTATTTTTGCAATTGGTGTTGCAAACGAAGGCCAACTTGCGCATATGCTAGGTGCTTTCTGCCCGAACGTATTATTCCCATACGCGCGTGAAACTGTGTCAAACATGGTTAACCGTGGTACTTTCCCACAGTTAAACCTAGCGCCAGTTAACTTTGATGCGCTATTTGCACAATACGTGCAACAGCAAGCCGCTCAAGCTGCTGACGCATAATTAATTATGACTACTTCAGCAGATAATGCTGTTGCAGTACTAGGGGCGGGCTCTTACGGGACCGCCCTTGCTATTTGTTTTGCACGAAATGGTCACAATGTCGTCCTGTGGGGCCGCAATAAAGATCATATTGAGGCATTAGCAACAGCACGTGAAAACCAGCAATACTTGCCTGGTGCACAGTTTCCTGAATCACTATCATTAAATGATGATTTAGCTGCGACAGTGGCATCGTCTGATGTAGTGCTGGTGGTTGTGCCAAGTCATGCATTTTCCGAAACGCTTAAAGCAATTAAACCGCACTTAACAGCGGGAGCAAGAGTGCTATGGGCAACCAAAGGTCTAGAGCCAAATACCGGGCGCTTGTTACAGCAACTTGCTGCCGAAGTGTTAGGTGATGATGTGAGCCTTGGTGTGTTATCGGGGCCTACATTTGCGAAAGAAATGGCTATTGGTTTACCGACCGCTATTTCACTGTCATCAACGGATACCAAATTAGTTGATGATGTATCTGAGATGCTTCACTGTGGCCGTTCATTCCGTGTTTATTCGAACGATGACTTGGTTGGTGTGCAGCTTGGTGGTGCGATTAAAAATGTGATCGCAATCGGAGCAGGTATTTCTGACGGTTTTGGTTTTGGTGCGAATGCACGTACTGCGTTAATCACCCGTGGATTGGCTGAAATGTCGCGCTTAGGCGTTGCTCTTGGTGCTAAACCTGAGACCTTTATGGGCATGGCCGGTTTAGGTGACTTAATCTTAACCTGTACCGACAATCAATCGCGTAACCGCCGTTTTGGTTTAGCGCTTGGTAAAGGTCAGTTAGTTGAGCAAGCACAACAAGAAATTGGCCAAGTGGTTGAAGGTTATCGCAATACCAAAGAAGTGTTTTTACTTGCTGAGCGCAGTGGTATTGAAATGCCAATTTGTGAGCAAATTTACAATGTGCTTTATAAAGGGCAAGACGTAAAGCTTGCTGCAATGAATTTACTTGGCAGGCAGAAAAAAGCGGAAGCTTAGTTCTAATTTCAAAAATAGCTATATCTGTTTAAAAAGGCTTTACCACATAAATGTGGTAAAGCCTTTATTTTTATTAGCCTTGTATATCTTTTGATAAAGTAGCTCTATTCAATTGGTTTACACAGCGCCTTCAAAATCAAACTGACGCCACGCTTCGTAAATAAATACGGCAACGGCATTGGATAAATTCATGCTTCGGCTATCTGGCATCATTGGGATACGCAGCCTTTGCTCTGTTGGCAGTGACTCAATCACTTCACTCGGTAAGCCGCGAGTCTCAGGGCCAAACATTAAATAGTCGCCACGCTCAAATTTAGCTTTATGGTAATGGCCTGAGCCTTTTGTAGTACAGGCAAAAACGCGCTTTGGTTGTACTTTAGCAAAAAAGGCATCTAAATTTGCGTGACGTTCAACGTGGCTAAACTCATGGTAATCTAGTCCAGCTCTACGCACTCTTTTGTCGTCCCATTCAAAGCCTAATGGCTCAATAAGGTGAAGATTAAAACCAGAATTAGCACACAGGCGAATAATATTTCCGGTGTTGGGTGGGATTTCTGGTTGATAGAGTACAATGTCTAACATGGGAAGTCTCAAATTTATAGTTTCTCTTAGTTTAACAAAGCTTTCAGGTTAGATACTATATGTTTTGAGCGTGATGCAGGTAAGGTTTGTCATTTTTAAAATGAAAGAAAAAGATTATGCATATTGGGTTAAGCTTTCAAGCAGTTTAACCCTTGTTTTAGCAAGCACCATGGTTGCAGCAAAGTTTTGGGCTTGGATGAGCACCGGCTCAACCACTATGTTGGGTTCGTTAACTGATTCCTTGCTAGATATTACGGCATCTGCCATTAACTTTTGGGTGCTTCGAATTGCGCTTGTACCAGCAGATGATGACCACCGCTTTGGTCATGGTAAAGCTGAATCATTAGTAGGGCTTGGACAAGCAGCATTTATTGCTGGTAGCGCATGCTTGCTGGCGTTTTATGGTGTAGAGCGATTATTTAACCCGGTAAAAAGCGAAGCCGTATTTACTGGCGTTGTTGTTAGTATTTATGCCGTAGTGTGTACCTTATTAATTATCGCAATTCAGCATTGGGCATTAAAGCAAACTAAATCGGTAGCGATAAAGGCTGATTCAGTGCATTACAAAGGCGATTTACTGCTAAATTTAAGCGTTATTGTTGCCCTTATACTGGCGAACCTTGGTTGGGTATACAGTGATGGTGTATTTACCTTACTGATTGCGGGTTATTTATTTTACAACGCTTATGATGTTGCAAAAGAATCAACTGATTATTTAATGGATAAAGAGTTAGCTGATGACATTAAGTTGCAAATTGAACAGGCGGTGTTATCTCACTCTGAGGTGCTTGGTTTTCATGAGTTACGCACTCGTCAAAGCGGGCCTACCAAATTTATTCAATTGCATTTAGAGCTTGATAGTAACCTTACTTTAGCAAATGCTCATCGTATTTCGGTTGAGGTGGAAGAGGCCATTCACAGTATCATGGATGGCGAAGTGGATGTGCTTATTCACAAAGATCCGTTTTAAAAAATTGAAAAATATCATTTAGAGCAAGATCGCGAATAGCATCTTGCTCAAATAAAATCTCATGCAAACTGCCGTGATAACATTTCTTTTGCATTGGTTTATTGCGTGCTACAACCTTATCTTGCCATGTGTTGGCAACTATCGTATCGCGCTCAGCCTGCATCAATAAAATAGGTAATGCTGTGGAGGTGGATTGGATCTGGTCAATTGCCCGAAATGCCTGTTTGAGCCAACCTACAGTTACCCCGCCGAGCTGCAGTGTTGGGTTCTCTTTATACAAAGTGCGAAATGCATTGTAGCGCGTTTCACATTGCATCAGTGGATTGTCCTGAAATGGCTTTTCTAGGTATCCAGATTGGCCAAAAAAGTAATGTGTATTTAAGCCAAGTAAACTGAGTATATTTACGATTAATTTTGCTACAGGGTATGGAAAGCCAGGTGTTGGAATGCCGAACATAGGGGCGCTGAGCACAGCTTTTTCAAATGGGTGTGTATGATTTGCCAAGTACAAATAGCTAATCGCAGCGCCCATTGAGTGTGCCAGTAAATAGTGCTTACCTTGCCAGTTTTGCTCTACTACCTGCTCAACAAAGAGAGAGAGCCCTTGTATATAGTCTTCGAAGCTATGAATGTAGCCCTTATCTGCAACGGGTAATAAACGGCTCGACACACCTTGCCCAAGATGGTCGCACATAAAAACGGCAAATCCTTTGCTATAAAAATTATAGGCGAGCTCTTGATATTTTAAATAGCTTTCACAGCGACCATTTACTATGGTCACAGCTGCTTTGGCGTTATTCGGTATTATAAACGCGTAGCCAAGTTGATTGCCATGAAACGCTAATTTAGCGTGAGTGACGGTTGACCAAAATTGTTCGATGTTATGTTGTTTAGTCATGATTTAGGGTAATGGTTACTTTTAAGCCTGAATTGTGTTGATTTTCGAGTGTAATGGTACCTTTGTGTATTTCTACAGCATGTTTAGTTATTGCTAGACCCAATCCAGTGCCGCCGCTATTGCGCTCTCGCGATTGTGAAATGCGGTAAAAGGGTTCAAGTAGCATAGGTAATTCTGACGCTTCAACACCTTCACCATCATCGCTAATTGTTACAATTACGGCTTTATCGCAATCTGTAATATCGCAGTGAATCGTTGTTTTTGCATATCTAATAGCGTTACGCAAAATATTTTCAAATGCGCTGGCGATAAGTGCAGCATCTAACTCGAGTTGTTTGCTGGTAGAGCCTGTTACTTTGAGCTGTTTATGCTGTTGCTCCGATTCAAATTCCGCATCTTTGAGCACTTGCTGCAGAATTGATTGCAATGGCTGAAGGTCTTTTTGAATATATTGATTATTCGCTTCTAACCTAGATAGCTTTAATACATCAGAGATCATTTGATCAAGATTGTTTGCCTCTTTTTCGATGCGTGATAAATAACTTTCTTGCTCGCTTGATTGTTTAAGTTGTGCAAGCCCTGTCGCCATTTGTAAGCGTGTTAAGGGGGAGCGTAACTCGTGTGATACGTCGGCCATTAGGCGCTTTTGGCTGGTTACTAAAGATTCTAGGCGCTGCGCCATAACATTAAAGTCGTTTGCCAGCATTGTGAGCTCATCGCCTGATTTACGATTCATTTCAATACGGGTATCAAGTTGTCCATTGGCAAGTTGTGTTGTCGCGCGTTTAATTTTATTTATCGGTTTTATTAGTGTTCGACTAAACAGTAAACTTAACAGTAAGGTTGCACCGATAACGACCAGCGTTTTTAGCCATGCTGGCATTAAAATAATACGCAAACCAAGTGGTGGAGTACGCCAAGGTTCAATCTCATACATTAGAAATGTTTGTTGCTGATACGATACTTTAACTGGCCCTAACGCGCGGTATTTATCTGTGGTGATAATTTGTGGCTCTAGCTGTTGGGTAAATGCGAGTAAACTTACATCAGGTTGTTGTGTATTTTGCTGGTTAAAAAACGCCAGATTGGAATCGATTTGCGTAAAATACAACAAACGATGACGGGCAATGCGTGGATGTGACGCCAGTTGCTCTAGCGTTTTATCTGGCTTTTTATGCTGTGCACGCTCGAGACCATTTGCTAAACGTTTTAGGTTGATAAGCTTTGGCCCATGAAGTTTATGGCTATCAACATTAGACTCAGTAAGCTGACTAAAAACAAACAGCACAGTTAAAGTAAATAAAATGGTTAACCAAAACCAACTAAACACTTTAAAAAATAGGTAATTTCTTGGGTTAAATTTATTTAGCATCAGTTAATTTCCAAGCAAAATATAGCCAGCACCACGCACGGTTTTTATTTTTTCTTGCTCGATGTGCTCTGCTATTTTTTTTCGAATATTACTGACATGCATGTCGATAGAGCGATCAAAGGCGGCGAGTTTTCGACCTAGCACTTGCTCGCTAATTGTCTCTTTGCTAACGATTTCACCTTGGTTATTTAACAGTAAAAACAAAATTTCAAATTCAGTACCAGTAAGCTCAATTTTTTGCTCTGCAGCAAATGCTTCGCGGGTATGCGGCGTTAGCCTAATGCCATTTTCTTCAATAATGGCGTTGCTGTGCATTTGCTGAATATTTTCGATTCGGCGTGTGATTGCTTTCACCCTGGCTAATAATTCGCGGTGATTAAATGGCTTGGCTAAATAATCATCAGCGCCAAGTTCTAAGCCAAATATACGGTCAAAATCTTCACCTTTTGCGGTTAACATAATAACAGGGGTAAGTTTACTTTGGCGCAGCTGTTTTAATACTTCGAACCCGTCAAGGCCAGGTAACATCACATCTAGTAAAATAACATCATAGTTTTGTGCAAGCGCTTGCTCTAAGCCCGTATCCCCGCGGTGACACGCTGTGATATTAAACTCATGGGAAGAAAGGTACTCGGTAAGTAACTCGCTAAGTTCTATGTCATCATCAATTAGAAGTACGTTCATTTCTTTGCCTTGCAATACAACGGATACGCCTATTTTAAGGGGAATCTATGCAGCCAAAAAGCAATTTACACAACCTTTACATTGCTTTGCGTTGCTTTTCATTGAGCTTGCTAAAGTAACCATAACACCAAATAAGACCCAACTGGAGAATGTTATGAAATTTAAAATGTTAGTTTCGGCGGCAGTATTATCAATTGCAGCACTTTCAAGCAGCGTAGTTATGGCAAAACCTCATAAAGAGGGCTTTAACATGTACCGAATGTTACTTTCAGAGCGCGGTATTTCACGTTTAGATTTAACTAAGGTGCAACAAGATAAAATAAAAAGTATTGCTGATGCAGAAAAAGCGGCGCTAAAAGCATTTAAAGAGCGCAATCCGAATACACGTGCTGATGTTAAAGAACTTGTGCATGCTGAAGTATTTGACGAAGTGGCATTTAGACAAATGCTTGCTAAACAGCAAAGTGAACGCACCGAGCTTGCTGTTATGAAAGCGAAAAATAAAAATGCAGTTTGGAATACGTTAACGACGGAGCAGCAGGAAAAGCTTAAAAAAGTAATGAAACGTAAAAATAAGCAAAAGCGTTCAAAGCAACATGCAGAAAAGTAGCTAACAGATCGTGTAACTAACCAAATATATTGTTTGTATTTGGTTAGTGCATCTTTTTATTGTATTAATTTACGTTTGTGAATTTTTGTACAGTTTTTATTGTGCAAGGTGTACGAATTTTATTCATTTAATCACAAAGTTAAACACTTTTTTCTAGCCCAAGGCGCTAATGTAATTTCAGGTCAATAAGGAAATTACATTATGAATAATATAAAGAACAAAATAGGAACGGCATTTGTTGTGCCAGCATTATGTGTACTGTCTGTTGCGTGTGATAGTGACTCGCATCAATATCGAGATACATCTCAACCGGTCGTTATTGACTTTAATGCCGACCATCATGATTTTTCAGCGTTATTCTCGGACTATCCGCAAGGGCAGGAGGATTTTTTCGAACTGGCATCTTCTTATCAACAGCTACCAACACCTTATGAAGATAAGCATGGCTATCGTCTGTATGGCAGTAACCGTTCAGATGATTTATTTATGGGGCTTTATGGCAAAATTGATAATTTAAGGCCAGCAAAGCGCTATAACCTGTCGTTTAAAGCCACTATAGTTACTAATATTCAATCAAATTGTGCAGGCATTGGCGGGCCACCAGGTGAATCTGTTTATATCAAAGTCGCAACTCATTCAGAACAGCCTAAAAATAGCCTTAAAGATGGAATGTATCGCCTTAATTGGGATGTAGGCACACAAGGCGAACAAGGAGAGCATAGTCAGGTGGTAGGGGATATTAGTAACGGTATCGATTGTATGGCTGAAAATCGTTATATTGCGAAAGAGATGACCTCCGAGCTAAGTATTCCTGTCACGGCTAATGATAATGGCGATGTATGGATTATGGTTGGCAGCGATTCGGGTTTTGAAGGGCCATCTGAATTACTTATTTCACATATTTCAGTGGCCTTTACTGATTAACCCGAGTTCAGGCTAATTAATCTTTAAAAAAGCCTTCTTGGTTTGCAGCAAGCATTGCTTCGATGTCTTCGATAGACTCAGGAGTAAATGCTTGATCGGGGGTCAGAGGTGTGGAAATCGTATGATTTTCTTCTGACCATTCGCCCAAATCAATAAGCTGACAGCGTTTAGAACAAAAAGGGCGAAATTTTGCGCTTTCTTGCCAGATAACCTCTTTTTGGCAAGTAGGGCACTTTACTGTTGTTGGCATAAAAATAACTTCAATTACGTTGATAGTGCAAATGTTAGAGAATAACTATGTTTGAGTAAAGCGCTTGGTTTAAATCAGCCGTTCAATACTGCCTAGGCAATGCGGATATGGTTCATAGTTCTTCAACCCAAAGTTCATTGCGTAACGTAAACCCTCAATTCAAGCGTTTAGTAACTGGTAACACGGTTTATCTCGGCAAGGCTAGTCACCCCTGACGCCGCCTTTTCTAGACCTGAAAGTCGTAAACTATTAAATCCACTCGCTAATGATGCTTTGGCGATATCCAAAGAATTTCCGCCCGACATAATGATTTGTGATATTTCAGAGGTAATTCGCATTACTTCATAGATGCCGACTCGACCTTTATAACCCTCAGTACAATGTTCGCATCCAACAGCTTTAAATAACGTAATATTGCCAATCTGCTGATCAGTGAAGCCTTGCGACTTGAGTTCTTCGATCGGTAAGGTTTCAGGTGTTTTACAATTATTGCAAAGGCGTCGAGCAAGGCGTTGTGCAATGATTAAGCTAATAGAACTTGCAACATTGTACGCGGGTACGCCCATATTGAGTAAGCGAGTAAGAGTTTCGGGTGCTGAGTTTGTGTGTAGCGTACTTAATACTAAGTGACCTGTTTGCGCTGCTTTTATTGCGATTTCAGCGGTCTCCAAATCACGTATCTCACCAACCATAACAATGTCGGGATCTTGGCGAAGGAAAGCGCGAAGTGCGTTTGCAAATGTCATATCTGCTTTAGGGTTTATTTGCACTTGGTTCACACCGACAAGGTTTATTTCGACAGGATCTTCGGCTGTGGAAATATTAACCTCAGCTTTGTTTAAAATATTTAAGCCGGTGTAGAGTGATACCGTTTTACCTGAGCCGGTGGGGCCTGTAACTAAGATCATGCCTTGAGGTTGTGACAGTGCTTCTAAATACATGGCTTTTTGCGCTGGCTCATAACCAAGCACATCAATACCGAGCATAGCACTACTCGAATCCAAAATACGCATTACAATTTTCTCTCCCCACAAGGTGGGTAGGGTAGAGACTCGAAAATCGATACTTTTCTTTGCTGTAATTTTTAATTTGATACGACCATCTTGTGGTTTACGTTTTTCTGCAATATCTAAACGAGACATTACTTTGACACGGGCCGAAATGCGTGACGATAGCATTTGTGGCGGTGATGCTACCTCATGTAAAATGCCATCAATGCGAAAACGGATACGATAGGATTTTTCATAAGGTTCAAAATGTAAATCTGATGCACCTTTACGTATCGCGTCCATCAAAATTTTATTGATATAGACAATGATAGGGGCATCGTCTTTATCTGGTGCGCTGTCTTCAGATAAGTTAGCTTCGGTATCAGTTACTTCAATATCGCCAAATTGCTCAAACTCTTCATCTGATATTGCCAAGTCATCAGTTTTATTAAATATTGTTTCAATAAATTGCTCGAGCGCATTGAAGTCAACAACTATAGCTTCAGTTTGAAGGCCTGTGTTGAATTCGAAGTCTTCGAAGGCATCAAAATTAGTTGGGTCAGATGTGGCTAAGAATAAAGTTCTTCCACACTTTGATAAGGGTAACAAATGGTGTTTTTTAACTAGCTCTTCGCTGATATCATCAAGCGGTATGCTGCTAGGCTCTACCGTGGCAATATCTAGGACGGGTAAGTTAAACCAAGAAGAACAGTATCCTGCTAATTGCTTTGATGAAAGTTTACTGTTGTTTAAGATAAACTCGCTAATATGTGTGGTTGAACTCGCGGCTGAGATTACTTGTTCATGCGCGATAAACCCCATTGCAACACATTTACGAATAAGCGGAGAGTTTACATTCATCACTTGCCTCCAAATCAATCTACTTTAAGTGTTGTTGAGATTACTTGGATTGCAAGTTTTACGAAAAATCAGGAAATTATAATGTTTTAGGGTGTGAAGTTTTACTTTGCGAGCAAACTATGAATTCGCTACTGATTGTTTACGATATGAATACAGAGATTTTATCTGTTTGATAGCTTTTGATGAATTGCCATTACTTGAGCATATGTGTTATCCAATGATAATGCGTTATCAATAACGTAATCTGCTTTTTTTAATTTTATACTCCTAGGCATTTGAGCTGCAATAATCTGTTTTATTTGTTCTTGATTGACACCGTCACGCTCACTACCTCGTATAATTTGCAGTTCCTCGGGAATGTCCACTACTAGTGTTTTTTCACATAACTTATCAAGGTTATTTTCGAATAACAGAGGCGCGTCCAAAATAACGTAGGGCCCTCTTTCTGCATTTAATTGTTTTAAGATTTCTTGGCGAATAATTGGGTGCAGTAAGTTATTAAGCCATAGTTTTTCGGATTCGTTGGCGAAGATAAGCTTTCTGAGTTCGGCTCGATTGAGTTCGCCATTATTTAAAAGAATCCGAGAACCAAAGTGTACTTTAATTTTTTCAAGGCTGGATGAGTTAGGTGCAACAACTTGCTTTGCTATCGCATCCGCATCAACAATAGTGATACCGAGTTTTTTGAAATAGTTTGATACAGTGGACTTTCCGGTGGAAATGCCACCGGTTAATCCGATTACTGGAACTGGCATATTATAATGTTAAGAAATTAAAATAAGCGGTTTGGATTTGTTCACCCCAAATCAGGGAAATCCAGCCAGCTATTGCAATATAAGGCCCAAATGGAATCGGTGTTGCTTTGTCTTTCCCTTGAATCGAAAGAAGCGTAACCCCAATTACCGCGCCCACTAGGCTCGACATTAACACTATCATGGGTAAATACTGCCAGCCTAAAAGAGCACCAAAAACAGCCATTAGCTTAAAGTCTCCATAGCCCATACCCTCTTTGCCGGTAAGTAATTTAAATACCCAATATACTGACCAAAAAACGAGGTAGCCTGCAGCTGCACCAATAATAGCTTGTGATGGTTCAATCGTAAGTCCCATAACTGACGCTATTAATACCAACCACAGTAATGGCAAAGTAATTTGGTCTGGCAATAACATATGGTCTATATCAATGAAAATAAGTGATATTAGTGCGTATGTCAGTATTAAGTACAAAGCGGCTTGCTCAGTTATGCCAAAATAATACGCTATCACAAGGCCAGACAGACCAGTTAAAAGCTCAATGCTTGGGTAGCGAACTGAAATCTTGTTACCACAGCAGGCCGCTTTACCACGCAAAAATAACCAACCAAATACCGGCAAATTAAACCAAGGTTTAATTTGTGTATTACAGTGAGGACAGGTTGAACTAGGCGTAATTAAATTGAATGCCTTTGTGCTTGCCTCGTAAGGTGTTTTGAGATTATCAGCAAGTAGCAAACTGCATTCAGCTTTCCATTCGTTTTCCATCATTTTTGGTAAACGATAGATAACAACATTTAGAAAACTGCCGATGCATATGCTTACTAGAAAAACAGTTACGCAGTATAGCCAAGGTGCTAATGTAAATGCTTCAACAATATAATTCATTAATATTTAACCAATTACTTGACCTAATTGGAAGATAGGTAAGTACATACCGACAATTAAACCACCAACTAGTACACCTAAAACAACCATAATGAGGGGTTCAAGAAGGCTAGAAAGTGCATCTACAGCATCATCTACTTCCTGTTCATAAATACTAGCAACTTTTCCAAGCATATCGTCGATTGCGCCAGACTCTTCACCAATTGCTACCATTTGGATAACCATATCAGGAAAGACGCCGGTGTTCTTCATGGCGAAGTTCATTTGGTTACCAGAGCTGACTTCATTTTTAATTTCTAGTATTGCATCTCGATATACAGCATTTCCGGAAGCTCCGGCTGCAGATTGCAGCGCGTCAACCAATGGGACACCTGCCGCAAATGTGGTTGATAAAGTGCGCGCATAACGCGCTACTGCAGCTTTGTTTAGGATCATGCCAACAATTGGAAGCTTCAATATTGCTCTATCTGTATTGTCTCGAACTTGTTTGTTTGATTGATGGGCTTTTTTAAACAGAAAAAAGCTTATTCCAATAATGCCAAACACCACCCACCAATAGGCCTGCATAAACTCAGATATACTCACAATCATTTGTGTAAAAGCTGGTAATTCAGCTCCGAAACCGGCAAATACTTGCTCAAATTGTGGTACAACGAATATTAATAAAATCACCGTTACGATAAATGCAACCGTAAGAACCGCTATTGGATAAAACATTGCCTTTTTTATTTTTGACTTAAGGGCTTCTGCTTTTTCTTTATATAGCGCTACCCTATCGAATATATGATCTAGTGCACCTGATTGTTCGCCTGATTCAACAAGGTCGCAGTAAAGTTCATCAAAATACTTAGGGTTGGCTCGTAGTGCTTTACTTAAAGGATCACCGGCTTTAACTTCATCAGCTATTTTAACTACTAACTTTTGTAAAGATTTATTTTCGGACCCATTAGCTATCATATCCAAGGCCTGAATTAGTGATACGCCTGCGGTTAACATTGTTGCTATCTGTCTTGTTAATACAGCGATGTCTCTAGGGGTTATCTTAGGAGCAGAGCTCATTCCAAAGGTTTGAGATTTTCTCTTAACTTTGGACGGGGTGATTCCTTGTTTACGGAGTTGAGCCTTTACGATTGCGATACTGGGGCCATTTAATTCTCCCTCCATGCGCTTTCCGCGTGCGTTGACCCCTACCCATGAAAATGTAGTTAGGCCTTTATTGTTCTCTTTTTTTGCCATTTTTTATCCTTAATCTCAAATCATTAAAGGCTCTATTAGTTTAGTGTTATCTAGTTTATCTTTCTAGGCATTAATAGCTCGTTACGCGATTTATCTCTGTAATACTTGTCACACCTGAAGCTGCTTTCACTAATCCAGATTTTCGCAAATTATTAATACCTTCTTGCTCTGCAATTGCTGCAATTTCCAAAGAGTTACCACCTCGCATAATAATCTCTGCAATTTTTGGTGTAATTGGCATTACTTCATATATACCAACACGGCCCTTATAACCTTCTGTGCATTTATCGCAACCTACAGCCTTAAATAGTTGTAGGTTAGATATTTGTTCACTTGTGAATCCAAGTTTTAATAGCTCTTCTTCAGGAAGAGTTTCAGGTTCTTTACAAACTGGACAAAGACGCCTTGCTAGACGCTGAGCAATGATTAAGCTTACAGAGCTTGCGATATTGTATGAGGGGACCCCCATATTCATTAAACGCGTTAGCGTTTCAGGTGCGGAGTTAGTATGTAAAGTACTTAAAACTAAGTGACCAGTTTGTGCTGCTTTGATAGATATTTCAGCGGTTTCTAAATCACGGATCTCACCTACCATTACGATATCCGGATCTTGACGCAGGAAGGCCCTAAGCGCATTGGCAAAGGTCATGTCTGCCTTAGCATTTATTTGAACCTGGTTAATACCAACTAAATTTATTTCTACAGGATCTTCTGCGGTACTAATATTCCTTTCCGGTTTGTTAAGAATGTTTAGACCTGTATAAAGAGAAACTGTTTTACCTGAGCCTGTAGGGCCTGTAACAAGAATCATGCCTTGTGGTTGTGCAAGTGCATTTAAATAAAGCTCTTTTTGTTCGGGTTCGTACCCTAATACATCAATGCCAAGCATAGCACTCGATGAATCAAGAATACGCATTACAATTTTTTCACCCCAAAGCGTTGGTAAAGTCGATACACGAAAATCAATGCTTTTTTTAGCCGTTATTTTTAATTTAATACGGCCATCTTGTGGCTTTCGCTTTTCTGCTAAATCAAGTTGAGACATTACTTTGATACGTGCTGAAATTCGACTCTCTAAGCCTATAGGAGGATTAGCAACTTCATGTAACACGCCGTCAACACGAAATCGAATTCTGTAAACGTGTTCATAGGGCTCAAAGTGTAAATCTGAAGCTCCGCGCTTAATTGCATCCATTAAAATTTTGTTAATGTAAACAATAATTGGAGCGTCATCTTCTTTTGCATTTACATCACTTTCTTCGTCAGCTTTGTTATCTATATCCGAAGTTACGCCACTCAACTCATTGAGCTGATCATCGCTTAGCTCTATTCCATCACTCTTTTCAAACAATGAATCTATTGCGGTGTTGAGTTCATCGTATGCAACCACCACCACTTCAGTTTGTAAACCTGTATTAAACTCATAGTCTTCAAACGCATCAAAATTTGTAGGGTCCGCACTAGCTAAATAGAGAGTTTTGCCTTTTAATGCGATTGGGAGCACTTTATGCTTTTTTATAAGCTTTTCGTTTCTTTCTTTCCCGTCAGGAACAAAATCGAGGTCAAAATTATTCAACTCAAGTAAAGGTGCTGAAAACAAGCTAGCAGCTTTAAACGCCAGTTCTTTCGCTGATAACTGTGTCGCATTACAAAGGCGTTCAATAAGAGGGGTATCGGGATGATTATTTGCTAAAGTTGAGCGGTCAAGATACCCAAAGCTTTCAAGTTTTCGAATTAGAGGAGAAGATAGTTGCATTGAGTTATTTTTTTAGCTGCATATTGCGATTATTTCACAAAATAATTACTTCTTAGTCAAGGAGTAAATAAATTAATAGACATTATCATTAGAAATGAGTTTTAACTCACTGTATATTTTTTTCAGAATGATCAAAAAGCTAGATGTGCTAAATAATCGATGGTTATGTGGGTGGTTTAAATGCAGAAGAATGATTAAGTGATTTTTCGGGTCAATTAAAAGTAATGTTTCTAAACCTGGTAGATTTCCTTTGTGTTGAAAAACTTTATTGTTAAATACGTTTTGAACATAAAAACCATTGCAGTATGTATCAAAAACACAGTCGTCGAAATCAACAGGATACTCTTTGCACTCTTTATTGGCACACTTTATAAAATTTTCAGCAAAACGAAATAGGCCTACAGGCGAAGTAAGCATATTTCCAACAGAATCAAACGATGGAGGTAAAGGGTATTTAGACGCACGACTCGGCAAGATTTTTGTCTTTGTCCAGTTTGACCAAGCGCTTTGACGTAAATATTTAAAGTCTTTACCAGTTACACACTCCATCTCTTTACCAATTAGTAAATAATTCAAGTTTGAATAATTAACTCGATAGGTATTAAAAGGCTTACTAACTAGTGCTTTCTTATATTGGGCTTCTATGGCTTGCTCATCAAATATATTATTAGTCAATTGTGGATATTGAGATGTGTGATCAAGCAATATGAGAGGGTTATAGCTTTGCTTATACAGGCAGCTTCTGAAAGCTGCTAGAGAGACTGTATCTTTAGTTATATGATAGGTAAACAATCTATAAGTAATTGGCTTTGCAATGGAAGCCCATTGGTAAACATTATTTATCGATTCACCATTAATTTTATCATCGTTAAATTTGTACCAAATTTTAAGTTGATGTTCCGCAAGCACTGAAATTGGAGATAAAAGTAATGCAAAGGCTACATATTTTATAAGCATTTTATTGGCACTTTCTTTAGGTATTGGCGATAGGCTGGGTATTGTGCTAAATGCATTTCCTCCGTTTTCGCTCGCAAGTAATATATACCATTCCAGAATAGAATAACTAAAACTGCGATTATGGTATCTAGGATACTGGTTGTAACAACAAAAGGAACTGACATTAACCACCAGTAAATATTTTTAGCCAAGTAAGCTGGATGAGCGCAATAGCGATATGGCCCCCAGTGAATAAGTCGCCGATAAGTTAAATTAGAAAATGTATTGCCGAATGAAATAGTAGCCCAAAAATAAATGGTCCAAGTAACAGTTATTAAACATCCCCAAAACCAATACAAAAGCGTGTTTTTTTCGAGCCAGTGTGTCCATACAAACTTATCAGGGGCTTTCACAAAATCTGAAACTAAATCATTTATAGGGGGGTAGCATAAAAAACAAACAACAATACCCGTTAAATAAGGATTAAAACTCTTTATGCTATTTTTAAAGTATTTAGCAGCGAATATATATCCGATCAACGCAATACTGACATCAATAAGTAAGCCTAATTGAATTAGGGAGTTAAACCAATTTACGTTACTTTTATTTAATATATCAGTTAAAGAAAGTGCTTGTATAAGTTCTACTTGTATGTCGAATAAAAAACACGCAAAAAATACTTTGATGAAGAGTGATAAAACAAAATATCGCCAATTAATATCGCTTGATTTATCAGCAATGAGCTTTTCACCAAACTTTTCTAAATAAGTATCACGAGATAAGCCTTCAAATAATAGTAGAGAAATTAGAAATAAGGGAATGTAATAGGTTCGATTTTCAAGAAAGTAATAACCACTTGAGTTTATTAAAAAGATTATATTAACAACAACAATAACCCCTACACTTACAAAGAAAATACCTATTAGTTTCTTAGTATCTATATTGAATCTTTTTATCTTAAAAAAATTTAAACTTAGAATAAAAGCGATGCAAAAATTAAAAATAACAGCTATAAATTCAGCATTGATTACTGGCGTTTCACTTTTGGGAATAGTTATTAATAATAGCCAAACGACACTGATAAAAAGAGCGGCGCTAACACCTGAAAAATATAATTTGTTCATAAATAAAAAAGAGGAGCGATAAAGCTCCTCTCAACATAATTTAATTTTGATTAAACTATTATAAAGAACCACCACCAGTAGAACCACCACCGCTTGATGATGATGCAGCTTGTTCAGTTACAGTACCAGCTGTCATATCGATTACATAAGTTTTATCACCAGGGCTTACAGCGACCATTGTAACGCCTGTGCTTGAAAGTGTTAGTGGAGTTGTGATGCTCGGTGTACACGCATTACCAGCGTAAGCACGTGCAGCTTCTGCTGCGTGTAGCTTGATTGCGCTTTCTGTCATCCATTGCTTTGCGTCAGTAGAACAAGCGTTGTTTGCACCACGGATAGTGTAGTTTTGATACTGTGGAATCGCTACTGCTGCAAGAATACCGATGATTGCAACAACGATCATTAATTCGATTAGTGTGAAACCCTTTTGGGCTGTTTGTTTCATGTTTTTCATAATGTACCTCTAACGAGTGTTTATGGGGCTAAGTTATTAAAAAGAGCTGCCTGTTAAACAGAGCATACTCATTCCATTAATTAGTATAGTTAAACTTCTCTAATGAGAAAGTAAGTATTAGTAACTTTTCCCTAAGCGATTAATACCAAACCATAAAAAATTATTAATTTGTCTCTAAAAACCACCTAAAGGTACTACTAAGTTGGCTTACTAGGAACAAAACTAATTCCTTATTACTAGCCTGTACTTCCTGTACTCGCTATTTCTAATGAGATGCTAGCACGACATTTATGACTTGTGTAGCATCTTTTTTTACAATTAGCTTACATGTTCCTAAATTAATACAAAAGGATTGCTCTTTCTGTATGAAAAAAGTTAAAGTTCACTAATTAGTCGCCATTATTTTCAAAACGCATTGATAAATCAAGCGCTTTTACATGTTTTGTTAAAGCACCTGAAGAAATAAAGTCGACACCTGCTTGAGAATAGGTGCGTAAAGTCTCTAATGTCATATTACCCGACACTTCCAGTTTGGCGCGTTTGTTAGTGATTGTTACCGCCTTGTTAATCATCTCAACTGTGAAATTATCAAGCATGATAATGTCTGCACCAGCATCAAGAGCCAACTGTAGTTCTGCTAAGTTTTCTACTTCTACTTCTACTTTTTTGTCTGGATGATTTGTTTTCGCTTGTGCTACCGCATTCTCAATGCCACCACAGGCAGCAATGTGGTTTTCTTTAATTAGAAAGGCGTCAAATAATCCGATGCGATGATTTTCGCCACCACCGCATTTCACTGCGTATTTTTGTAATAAGCGTAATCCCGGAATTGTTTTTCGAGTGTCGAGCAGTTGTGTTCCTGTACCAACTAACTCTTTTACATAGTGGGCGGTAATCGTTGCTGTGCCTGAAAGTGTTTGAACAAAGTTAAGCGCGGTGCGCTCAGCAGTTAAAATAGCGCGTGCATTACCAACCGCGGTAAATAACGTTTGGTTTTCTTCAATGACTTCTCCATCGTCAACTAATACATTCACTGTTACGCTTGGATCTACCTGTTCAAATACCTCTAAAATAAGTTGTTTACCACAAAAAACACCCGCTTCGCGTGTAATTACTTTTGCGTTTGCTTGTTGAGTTACTGGAATAAGCTGTGCGGTAATATCGCCATCAGCACTTTGGTAGTTTAAGTCTTCGTCGAGTGCAGATTTAACGAGTTGAGAAATTAATTGTTGAGAGAGAGCCATAGTGAAATTACAGAAAATGAAAATTGTAACAATTTTATCGTGTTGATTTTAAGTTGGCTATGATTTTATTGGATTTCAGATTTCAGATTTCAGATTTCAGATTTCAGATTTCAGATTTCAGATTTCAGATTTCAGATTTCAGATTTCAGATTTCAGATTTCAGATTTCAGATTTCAGATTTCAGATTTCAGATTTCTTTCGGCAAGTGTTAATCTAAATCTAATTTCTGCAGGCTACTTCGAAACATGCAAATAGAACAACACGTATTACAAGGTATTTGCTTTTTACCTTCTCCTCATTTTAATGAACGACCAGATGAACAAGATATTTCTCTAGTTGTACTTCACAATATTTCGTTGCCGGCAGGTCAGTTTGGTTTACCGTATATTTCTGATTTATTTTTAGGCTGTTTGGATTGCAAGGCGGACCCGAGTTTTTCAGATTTAGAAGGGCTTGAAGTATCAGCGCATTGTTTAATTCGCCGCGATGGCGAAGTTATTCAGTATGTGCCATTTAATAAACGGGCGTGGCATGCTGGTGTGTCTGAGTATAAAGGTAGGCAGGGATGTAATGATTTTAGTATCGGTATTGAATTAGAGGGGAGCGATCATGTTCCTTTCACAAATGAGCAGTATGCTAGCCTTGAAGAACTGGTCAAAATGCTTTTAAAACATTATCCTAAGTTAAATTCAAAAGCGATCACGGGTCATAGTGATATCGCGCCAGGTCGGAAAACAGATCCTGGCCCACACTTTGATTGGGCCCGCTTTCATGCCTCATTAACGTAGCAGAGAACAAGATGATTTTAATTTCAGTAATCTTAGCACTTATTATTGAAAGACTAGCCGCAAAAGAAGATGCATGGCAGCTTAATACCTATGTTAAGCATTTTATTAGTGTAAGTGAGTCAAACGGTTTATTTAGTAAGATTTACTCGCGTCGAGTGGATTTCTTTATTTGGCTATTACTTCCGGTGCTGTTGCTCTTTGCCGTAAGTGAAACGTTTGATTTTGTTTTGCTTGAACTAGCGATTAACGTGGTTGTGTTACTCGTGTGTTTTGGTTGTGCTTACTTGCGTGAGAAATACAAGGGGTATTTAAACGCGCTGCAGCGAGATGATGCAGAAGCAGCAACACTGTATGCGCTTCAATTAGGTCAAAAACGTACTGAACAGGAGGGTGGTGAAACAGTCGGTCAAACAATCGCATGGATTAACTTCCGTTATTATGGCGCGGTTATTTTTTGGTTTGTTATCTTTGGTGTGTGTGGTGCACTTGGTTATGCGTTAATTCGAAATTTTGCAGACCTGACTCGTAATGACCCTGAATCAGCCTTTCGAAAACACAAAAAGGTGCTTCATAAAACCCTTTATTGGCTTGACTGGTTACCGGCACGCATTGTCAGCTTTGGTTATTTAATTATTGGTAACTTTAGCCAAGGTACGGCAACTTATTTAAAATATGTATTTAACTTTTCAGTACCAAATCGACGAGTCATCGGTGACATTGCCCATGCCGCTGAATGTGTAGAACAAGAGTTTATCGGCTGCAGCTTTGAAGCTAAATGCATGGTGCGTTTGGTAAAGCGAAACATGCTGCTAATGCTAGCGGCAATTGCAATTCTTACTTTACTGGGGTCGGTAGGTTAAAAAAGAATTGAGATTTCAGAGTTCAGGTTCAGAATTTTGTTGAACCCTGAACCCTGAACCCTGAACCCTGAACCCTGAACCCTGAACCCTGAACCCTGAACCCTGAACCCTGAACCCTGAACCCT
>NZ_JBIPJE010000034.1:0-15369 GCF_044005875.1 Pseudoalteromonas sp. XMcav1-K
CTTTTTCGGCTGCGGTATTTGGCCACGCTCTTAAATCAACATTAAAGGCTATCGCGTCAACATCTAAACCCGACGCATGTCGTAATACTAATTTTAAATGTTTTTCGCCCACCATACGCTGTTGAATAACATAAAAAACATCATCAAATAGCGGCTCAGGAAAGCTTTGACCAAAGGGCCCTGCTTGCTTAAGTTGGTTGGCGAAATTCAAGTTAAAACAATCAGCTGGCAAATTACCATCAGTTAATAGCACCGCGTGCTTATCTTCTTCGGCTAGCGAATTTGCCACCGCATCTGTGTACACTTGTTTAAAACGCGCAAAGTCGCTTTCTAAAATTGATAACCCCGCCGCCATGGCATGGCCACCAAATTTTAAAATTAAATCTGGGTGTTTTGTTGAAATTGACTCCAACAAATCACGCATGTGGAGCCCTGGAATCGAGCGGCAACTGCCTTTTATTTCACCATTTTCACCCTGTGCGAAAATCACTGTGGGGCGGTGATATTGCTCTTTTAAACGCCCCGCCAAAATACCGATAACACCTTGGTGCCAATCGTCTTGATATAGACACACAGCATCTGGAATTTCTTGTGATTGTGACACTAAGCGTTCTAGCACTGCGTTAGCTTCAACTTGCATACTTTGCTCGATTTCACGGCGTTCTTGGTTTAATCCATCAAGTTCCGCGGCAATGCGTCTTGCCTGATTGCCATCCTGACTCAGTAAACAAGCGATACCTAAACTCATATCATCTAAGCGCCCTGCCGCATTAAGCCTTGGCGCAATAGCAAAGCCAAAGTCACTGGCTTGCAGGCGATAACTATTTCGGTTGGCAACCTCGATAAGCGCCAAAATACCGGGGCGGGTGCGCCCTGCACGAATACGCGCTAAACCTTGATAAACCAAGGTGCGGTTATTAGCATCGAGCGGCACCACATCGGCCACAGTACCCAGTGCAACAATATCCAAAAGACTCGCCAAATTAGGTTGCGCTAAACCGGAGTTTTCAAAATAATTTTGCTCTCGTAACATGTGACGAAGTGCCACCAGCAAGTAAAACGCAACACCGCATCCCGCCAATGCTTTTGATGGAAACTGACAATCAAAGCGGTTTGGATTAACAATCGCATCGGCATTCGGTAGCTGTTCACCTTGCAAGTGATGATCGGTAACAATCACTTGAATGCCAGCTTGCTTACAAATTTCAACACCCTGCAAGCAAGAAATACCGTTATCAACCGTAATTAAAATATCCGGTTTGATTTGCACCACTTGTTCTGCAAGTTGCGGGCTTAAGCCATAGCCTAAGTTAAAACGGTTTGGCACTAGGTAATCAACATGTTGAAAGCCAAACATTGGCAGGCCTTCCATTAACACCGCAGTACTGGTTGCACCATCAGCATCAAAGTCACCGACAATTAAAATTTTGGCGTGGTTTTGCAGCCCATTAATTAAGATATTTGCTGCAACATCAATGTCTTTTAACAAGCGAAAATCAAGTAGCGACGCCGCGCCATTATCAAGTTCAGTATTGGCTTTGATGCCACGAGAAGCATAAATTTGTTTAATTACAGGATGAAGAGAGGCGTCTAAATGACTGTCGTCAACGCGTGCACGTGTTTGAATAGTTTTTTGCATGAACCGTTTTTTATTAATCTCAGACTAAAAAGGGCCTTAACGGCCCTAATTCGCTAAAAAAGTTACCTTAACCTTTTTTGCTATCAAGAATTTGCTTTAACTGCGCCGCTGGCTGGTAACCAGGAATAAGCGTGCCATCTTCTAAAATGATTGCTGGTGTACCAGTAATACCAAAGCTTTGACCCATTTCAAACTGTTCTTTCACCGGTGCATCACAGGCTGCTACGTCTACTACGTCATCACCCGCTTTTGCGTCAGTAAGTGCTTTAGCCGCATCTTTTGCGCACCAAATATCTTGTAAGTCGTCAAAACCTTTACTTGGAATACCTGCACGAGGATAGGCTAAGTATTGCACCGTAATACCTGCGTCTAGGTAATCATCCAGCTCGCGGTGTAATTTACGACAGTAACCACAAGTAATATCTGTAAAAATTGTTACCTTGTGCTTTTCGTTTTTAGCTGGGTAAACAATCATTGAATCAGCAAATTGTTTTACCCCTTCTACACGCAAATTACCTAGTGCAACTTCCGTTAGGTTTTCTTTATTTTCTAAATCAAGTAACGTACCTTGCAGTAAATACTTACCATCAGCCGTGCTGTATAACACGCCGCGATTGGTTAACACTTCATACAAACCTTTTACAGGTGTTTCTGCTACACCACTTGCTTGTAGACCGATTTTTTCAAATTCCGCTATGATTTTCGCTTCGATTGGATCAACACTCGCTGCTGCGACACCATTTGCTGAAATATTAAATGCCGCACTCAACAAAGCAGCTGCGATTGCTAGTTTTTTCATTTGCTATCTCTTTTTTAAATACTGGGGCTTATAAATATTTAGACCGTATTAAGCCACATAAAATTCCGTATTTTGTCATCAAGCTCTTGGATGATGCGTCTGATGAATGGATTTTAACCTTTCTTTTGCTACATGAGTATAAATCTGTGTGGTCGATAAGTCACTATGGCCTAACATCATTTGTACAACACGTAAATCAGCACCATGATTGATCAAATGTGTGGCAAATGCATGACGTAAGGTGTGTGGCGATAATTCCGTTTGAATATTCGCAACTAATGCATAGTGTTTAATGCGATGCCAAAAGGTCTGCCGTGTCATGCCAATGCCGCGTTTTGACGGAAAAACAAAATCAGTCGCGTGTTTAATTAATTGCGGACGTGCTAACTTGATAAACGCTTCAATATACTCAAGCGCCACTTCCCCCATTGGAACTAAACGTTCTTTATTTCCTTTACCTTTAACAAATACCACAGCTTGGCGCAAATTAATTTGCTCCATGCGCAGGCTAACTAATTCACTTACGCGAAGCCCTGTTGCATACAAAAGTTCAAGCATGGCTTTATCTCTTAGCTCAATGGGTTCTTCGAGATTAGGTGCATCAAGTAAGGCTTCAACTTCTTGTTCAGTTAAGGTTTTAGGTAATGACTGACCGAGCTTTGGCTGCTCAATATGGGCAAGCGGTGAGCTGGAGAGTTTTTTCAAGCCAATAAAATACAAATAAAAGCGCTTTAACGCACTTTGCGCCCGAGCCGTGCTGCGCGCTGTAAACCCTTTTTCTCGGCGGTATGCTAAATAATCGAGAATAATGCTTTCATCAACATCAAAAAGTGATGTTTTCGCAATAAAAATCGCAAACTTATTTAAGTCACTACGATAAGCCGCCAAGGTATTTTCACTTAGACCTTGCTCAAGCCATAGAGCATCTAAAAACTGCTCTATCTTTTGACTATTTTCAACACTTGGGGTTTGTTTTTCTCTCAATGTATAAATAACACATAGGTTAAGGTAAACTAGCGCCTATCATATCAAGCTCTCGGCAACGCACAAATTTAATATGAAAATTGGTTTATTTTTTGGCTCTACAACCTGTTACACCGAAATGGCTGCAGAAAAAATTCAGCAAATTATCGGTGAAGACATCATTTCACTTCACAATATTAAAGACGAGCCACTGAAAAACGCTGAAGAATTCGATTTCTTAATATTTGGTATTTCTACTTGGGACTTTGGCGAGTTACAAGAAGATTGGGAATCAATTTGGGACGACATTGAGTCGGTTAACTTACGCGGTAAAACCATTGCCCTGTTTGGCATGGGGGATCAGCAAGGCTATGGCCAATGGTTTCAAGATGCGTTAGGCATGCTGCACGACAAAATTAAACCACAAGGCGTGACCTTTTTAGGCTACTGGCCTAATTCAGATGATTACGAATTTGAAGCATCAAAAGCATTAACCGAAGATGGCACACAATTTGTTGGCTTGGCACTGGATGAAGACAGCCAATACGAGAAAAGTGATGAGCGCATTGCTACTTGGGTTGAACAAGTAATGACAGAATACGCTGAAACGCTCTAGCTTCTTTCCTCAAAAGTCCAAATAGAAATCACGGCACAGTTGTTTATACGCTGTGCTGTACGCCCCACTCTCAGCATGAATAATCAATTCTTCTTCAACTAGCGTTTGCAACTCATCATTATGCGCTAAACACAACAATACGCGTTTTGCTGCTTTCTTTTTACTAGTAAATACCCACAGCTTTTTTGTAATTTTCAAATTAGCGTTATCTGCGGCACTTTCAAATCGGCTTAACTCGGTTGTTGGTAATACCACACAAAACCGCCCCTTTTCGCTTAATAAACTTGCCGCTTTAGCACATAAACTGTCAAACGATAAACCATCCGTATGACGTGCCGCCATTCGCTGTGCATTGTCGCTTTTAAGTGAGTCATTAAAAAATGGCGGATTTGAAACAATTAGATCAAATGCTGTATTTACTTGAAATTTATTGATGTCACCTTGCCACAAGTTCACGTCTTGCCAAGGTGAAGCTGAAATATTCTCTTTCGCTTGTAAAAATGCATCATTATCAATTTCAACAGCTGTGATAACTAAACTAGGCGCACGCTGCTTAAGCATTAAGGCAATTAGCCCCGTACCTGTGCCAATATCTAGCGCTGTACTAACCCCCTCAAGAGGTGCCCAAGCGCCCAACAAAATGCCATCAGTGCCCACTTTCATCGCACATTTATCGTGGTTAATATGAAACTGCTTAAACGTAAAACCCGACATTGCGGTAAAATGCCCTCTGCCCTATTGCCTCATTCGGTGTATAATACAGCTAATTTTCCTTTATGTTTATTTCCTTATGCACTTTGCTGACCTAGATCTTGATCCCAAATTATTAAACGCCATTGAAAAAATGGGTTTTGATAAACCGACTAGCATTCAATCGCTCGCTATTCCTGCAGCGATGAAAGGTCGCGATATTTTAGCAAGTTCACCAACCGGTACAGGTAAAACCGCAGCGTTTTTACTTGGTGCAATGCAATATCTGATTGATTTCCCAAGACGTAATCCAGGTTTTGCGCGCGTACTCATAATGACACCAACACGTGAACTGGCCTATCAAGTGTATGAACAAGCAAATGCCCTTGCCGCGCAAACTCACCTTAAAATTGGTGTGGTAACAGGTGGTATTAACTACGGTAGCCATAAAGAGATTTTTGAAAAAAATAACGACATTCTGATTGCTACACCTGGTCGTTTAATGGATTACTTAAATTCAGAAAACTTCCACGCAGAAGATGTTGAAGTACTTATTCTTGATGAAGCCGACCGCATGTTAGACATGGGCTTTCGTAAAGAAATGCTACGTATTTGCGACGAAGCAAAAAACCGTAAACAGTGCTTTTTATTCTCAGCCACACTAGAGGGCGACAGCGTTGAGCTATTTGCAGAGCGCATTCTAAATGATCCAGCACTTTTAGAAGCAACGCCATCACGCCGCGAAAAAGGCAAAATCCACCAGTGGGTGCATTTGTCAGATAACCGCGAACATAAAGTGGAACAACTTGAAGCGATTTTAAAATCGGAAGAAGTTGAAAAGGCCATTGTGTTTGTTAAAACACGTGAACGTTTAGAGCAGCTAGTTGGCGAGTTATTCGCGAAAGACATTAAAACCACGTGGTTGCGTGGTGAAATGCCTCAGGATAAACGCCTAGCAGCACTAAAAAGCTTCGATACTGGCCGCACTAAGGTACTCATTGCGACCGACGTTGCCGCACGTGGTATTGATGTGGCTGATATTAGCCACGTTATTAACTTTGATATGCCGCGCACTGCCGACATTTACGTACACCGTATTGGCCGTACAGGCCGTGCTGGTAAAAAAGGCACAGCGATTTCATTTATTGAAGCGCATGATGTGGAAATTTTGGCAAAAGTTGAGCGCTACACCGAGCAAAAACTTAAGCGCCGCACAATTAAAGGCTTAGAGCCAAAACATAAAGAAGCGAAATTGCCAGCGAAAAAGAAAAAAGACCCAGAAAAAATGAAGGCCAAAAAGAAAGCCAAGAAAAAAGCGAAAAAGAAGTAGCTTTACAAGAGCGGTGTTATCACCGCTTTTTTATTCTTTAAATTCAGCCCCTTCGTGACGTAATAGCCACGCTTTTCGCTCTAAGCCACCGCCGTAGCCAGTCAGTGAGCCATCCTTACCAATCACACGATGACACGGCACAATAATCGCAACCCGATTCATACCATTTGCAGTGGCGACAGCGCGCACCGCTTTCGCATTATTGAGTGCAGTTGCTTGCTCTGAATAACTGCGTGTTTCGCCAAATGGAATAGTTTGTAACCCTTGCCATACACCTTGTTGAAATTCGGTTCCAGGTAAATCTAGGGGAATGCTAAACTCTTTACGCATACCCGTAAAATATTCATTGAGCTCTGACTTACACTGCTTAATGTGATCATTCTCGCCTTGTAAAATCACTGCATTTAGACGCTTTTGTAAATCGTTAAATTCCGTTTCTAACATGCGTCTATCAACAAACTCGACAAGACATACACCGCTATTGGTTGCGCATATAAACATTGGGCCAATGGGTGTAGTGTGGCGCGCAATTAAGATAACTTGCTTCTCTTTACTTTTACTTGGGTTAAGGCCTGTGGCTTTTTTAAAAGTGTAGGCAAATCCGCTTAGTGAGTTAAAACCCGAATCAAGCGCCGAATCAATCAGTTGCTTGCCATTTTGAATTTCTTGATAGGCAGTATTTATACGCACCATGCGCTGATAAGCTTGAAACGTCATGCCATAGTGTTTTTTAAACCAACGCCTTACCAGCTCAGGTTGAATGCCCGCTTCTTTTAAATGGTAGTCTGAAAGTTTTTCTTGGCCTTTTTGCGCTAGCAATTTTAATGCTGTTGCCACTGGCTCTGGCATTGAATGGGCATTTTGTGTTGGCTTACACACTTTGCACGGGCGAAAGCCCGCATCAAGGGCATCTTTTACCTCTGAGCAAAACTCGACATTTTCTTTTTTTGGTTTGCGCGCACTGCAAGTCGCGATACAAAAAATCTGTGTGCTGGTAACACAGGCATAAAAACAGCCAAGATATTGACTGTTTTTATCTACCAATGCTTGGTAATACTCGTTAATTTTTTCAGGTTGGGTGATTTTCATAAAGCCAATCATTTAGTGATTTTAGCCAAGCGTAACCAAGGCTAATATTTCACTCAACCGAAAACTGGACAAGTATATTTTTAGTGTTGTACCTGCGAACTTTCAGGCAATCCAATTTCATCCAACATCATCATTAAATGAGCAGCGCTCCAACTAAAGTTAGTTGCACCTTGTTGCTCACCAGTAAAAGGGTGGTAGTTTTCACGAATACTGTCTTTTTCGCTAAGGCCTTTACTATTACTAATCAGCTTTTTTAAAAGCTGTTGCGCGTCCTTTTTATAGCCGTAATGACTTAGCGCACTTAGCGCAAAATACACTTGATCAAGCCATACTCTGCCGCGCCAATAAACATCTGCGCCAAATGCGGGGTTTGTAATAGCTGCGGTAGGAAATGGCACATGGGTATTAAACTCGTGTTTATTCAGCATGGTATTAATAACGCTTTTAGCATTTTTGTCACTTGCCACTTGGCTAAATAACGGCGCCCAACCTTCAGGGCCTTTGCCACGATGCACCAATAGCTTACCTTTACATTCACTCTTAGACTGCGGAACATTTTCAATGGCTAAGTCATAATAAAAACCGGTTTTGCTATCGTAAAAACACGCATCAATACGTGCTTTTAAAGTTTGATATTCTGCTTGGTATTTTTGTGCATCTTGGTTGTTACCTAATCGTTTTGCCATTTGCGCAAGTTGGCGTTTTTCCATCGCGAGGTAGCTATTAAGCTCTACAGATTCTTGATTAATTGAGTAGCCAACCAATTGACCATCACGTACATTTTCAAAAATCTTAACCTGCCAATCAGCCTTGGCTTTTGCCATATTCCCTTGATAAGTTTGATTAGCATATTCTTTAAACTGTTCATTTGAAATAAAACCAAAACGCGCCGCATTATCCATACCTGATTCCCAGCCTGCAGCATGTTGCACAGGGATATCAAACGCATTTATTTGAGGGTTATCGAGTAAACTTAAATACAACTGATTGCCACTGCACGAATACCAATTATCTTTCCCTTTTTTGCACGATGCCAAAACAGCCAATTGCGCAGTTGCTTGCACTGAGAAACGCATCTCCCCCTCTTTTGTGGTATGTGTATCATCAACCGTACCGCCATATTCAATTAAACCATTGCCATTATGATCGCGGTTTAAATACCACCACTCATGATACGCTTTTAATTTGGGATACATTTCAGCCAAAAACGCTTCATCATTGGTTTTTGACACAATTTGCCAAACTACCCAAGATGCCAGTGGCGGCTTAGTATTACGCTCATTCCAATTACCGCCATCGCCCCCGCGCGCTTTTGAGTAGTTGTAAAACACCGCATCAATCACCATGCCCGCATCTTGCTGACGAAGTGTATCTTTGTGCATTATTTGATAATCAAACATGGCGCGTACGTTATCTTTAGCAAGTTCGGGCATCACCTCTGCAAGTGCATAGGCATGCTTCCAACTGTCCCACGCCCAAATGCCATTAAACCAGCGGGCAGTCACCGATGGGGTTATGCCATTATGTTTAATTGCCCCTGCAGGGCTACGCCAGTTGCCAACTAAGGTTTCTAGCGACTTTATTGCTAACCTTTTTGCTTGTTCACTGTGCTGATTTGATAGTTTATTTGCCAGTGACTGCCACCTGGTTTTCGCATTCAAATAAGCGGGCTTTTTGCTGTTCAACCAAGCACTTATTTTTACATCTTCGCTATCGCTTTCGTGCTGATTGTGAGTATAGCTGAGCACTGTGGTCAGCAATCGAGAGTTTGCAGGTAAAACCGTTAAACCACTTGTACTTCTGTAGCTTTGTTCAACAGGATTAAAAGCTGATTTAGAAGCAATAGACCGGGCTATTTTAAATCGCGCGGTGCTGTCATTAAGTTTGTGCCACGTATCGCGAGTTTGGTCAAATTGCCATGCAATAGCTTGGCTAGAAACTTGTGGTGTTACTTGCCAAGTGTAATCGTCATCGTCGCTTTTCCAATGCTTTGTAAGTTGCCCTTGCCACTTTAGTGAAAGATTAAGCGGCTTTTCGGTTAAATTAGTAATGTGTGTATCAATTACACTGCTACGCGTTGATACAAAACTTAAGTAAACATCTATGCTAAATGTGTTTGTGGTAAAGGTTTGCTTGTAATATCCAAGCCCACTTGAAATGGTACTAGGTAAAGCCGAGAGACGTTGATATTCACCACCATCAACAGCAATCGATAGCATCTCAACATATTCAGCAAAATAAAGGGTGTATTCTTCAAAAACAATAGCAGGCCCCGCAAAGCTGCCAGCATTTTCGTGCTTTGGTTGTAAAAATCCATGCCAGCTACCAAGATCAAATAATGGGTTTGCTTGCTGATTACCATAGCTATCGTAATATTTAGCGCTTTGTGGTGCGCCTTCACGATTTAATTGTGAAAGTGGTGATGCCTTTAAACTACAACAAACAACAAGAAAAACAGCGAGTAAAGTTTTCATTCTAAACAGTATTTCATTTTTGTATACATTATCCATAAAGTAATACAAAAAACAATCAGCTTGCGATAACACTAAGCACATCACAAAGATTTGAATTGAATTAAACTAGTTTCTAAAATAACGGCTAAAGCCAGGTTTATTGGCACTAAGATGGCTAAATTATAATAATAATGAAAATTCGATATTTTACTTTAATGGGTATATGGCTACTTTGTACAAGTGCAAAGGCTGCCGATAACCTACATAACTTTGAAGATGTGTGTCCCAACTTATCAGCACCCGATTGCAGCGCAAAGTTGCTTAAGCAACAAAGTGAGTATGCGCGCTACAGTACCGATTGGTATTTTATTACGGCCCATTACTTAGATTTGCTGTATGAAACTACCAATCTAAAGCCGCTAAGAAATCTTACAGAGCAATATTTAAATTCAGGCCACACTCACCCTGTTACATTTCAAACTCAGCTCTATTTTTATGCCGCTAAAGCGTTTGATATTTATAATGAAAAAATAAAAGCCAAAGAATATGCACAGCAAGCGCTTAAATTGGTTAGTGCGACATCTGAGAGCTTTCCAAACCCATTGCGTATGGTTGAAATTGCCAATTTGGAGATGGTATTTGGCGACAAAGATACAGCTACACAAATGCTCAACCGCTTAGCTCAACAATACCGAAAAAGTAAAGATGCTAAATTACAACACGAAATTTACGGCAACTTAGCAAATGCTTTGTACTCGCAAGGTCAGCTACTCGAATCAATCCCGCACAGAAAAAGCGCGCTATTTTGGGCTCGTAAACTTGGGTTTAACGATAACCTTACCATGGCAAGTGGCAACTTAGCCCGCACCTATCAATTGGTTGGTCAATTACAACTTGCAAACGAAACATATCGCGATGCGATAAGCAATTTTAACAGTGAAGAAAGCCCCAACTATTCTATTTTCCAACTGCGTTTAGCCGAAATAAACACCGCACTTGGAGAGGTAGAAGCTGCTAAGCAGCACTTAACTAAAGTTAGATTTACTAAACTACTGCCAAGCCACCTTACACTTTATCACCAACTGGCAAATAAGCTTGAACTAAACCAAACCGCACTATAGCGCGTAACTTGTTAATACGACTTGAACGGTCAATACTTGTGGTACTAACAAAATAATGTAGTTCTAAGATGTCGGTTTATATACTAGCACTGTTTATTTTACTGCCCTTTGTCTCGTATTGGTTATTCCCAGCTGTCGCTAACGTAGATGTAATTAGTTTTGCATCTGAATTTATTATGGCGAGTGCGGTGCTTGTTTGTATTTTCAATTTGAATAACTTTCGAAAAAGCGAACGTTCAAACAACATGCTTTTTACAGGTTTTTCAATTTTGTTAGTTGCCATTTGTGTCGATGCACTTGATGAATTGGTTATCTTTCCAAAAGTCATCACTATCGTTAGTGAAGATCTTTTTCAAATTATAGGTTTGTTGTTGATTGTGTTTGGCATCAAACTATGGCTTGAAAAACAAGAAGCACAAAATAATACGCTATTAAAACTTGCCACCACCGACCCGCTAACAGGCGCTTATACTCGTCGCTATTTTATTGATAAGGCAAATGAAATAATACAAAGCGATAACCCACGGTTTTGCATTTTAATATTAGATATTGATCATTTTAAAAAGATTAACGACCAATATGGTCACAATGTGGGTGATTTGGCACTCGTTGAATTTTGTAATCTGATACAAAGTAACTGTCGCGAATCCGACTTATTCGCACGTTGGGGCGGTGAAGAATTTATTATATTACTGCCGCATATAGCAACACCTTCAGCTTACAGTAAAGCCGAGTCACTGCGCGTACAATTAGAAAATACCGAACTGCATTTATCAAACGCAGTATTTAATATGACCGTCTCGATTGGTATAGCTGAATACTCAGCTAACGTGAAAAAGCTAGAGACGTTAATCGATATCGCTGATAAACGTCTCTATCAAGCCAAGCAACAAGGCCGCAACCAAGTTGTATCAGGTACTGATTAAACTTGCTCTGCGCGTAAAAACACAGGTTCATTGGCTTTTTTCGTGTGCTCTTCGCTGTAATAGTAACCCACGCTGTCAAACGCCAATAATTGCTCCATGTTCGTTACTTGTTGTTCCATAATGTAACGTGCCATTAAGCCACGCGCTTTTTTCGCATAAAAGCTAATTACTTTATATTGACCATTTTTACAGTCTTTAAATACAGGTGTAATAATTTCACCGTTAAGTGCTTTTTTATCCACCGCTTTAAAATATTCGTTCGACGCTAAATTGACGAGCGTATTGGTATTTTGTTCAGCAAATACTTCATTCAGCTTTTCAGCAATGATACTACCCCAAAATTGATATAAATTAGCGCCACGTGGATTCGTCAGTTTCGTGCCCATTTCAAGACGATACGCCATCATTAAATCAAGCGGTTTTAGAATACCGTATAAACCTGACAAAATGCGTAAATGACCTTGTGCGTAATTCAATGCTTTTTCGCTTAGCGTTGCGGCATCTAGACCTACATAAACATCACCATTAAACGCATAAATAGCTTGTTTGGCGTTACTATCATTGAATGGCGTTTGCCACTCGGTAAAACGCGCCACGTTTAAACCCGCTAGCTTATCGCTAATTTTCATTAAGCTTGAAAGATCTTGTGCTGATAGTTCGCGACATACCTCAATAAGCTCTTTGCTGTGCGCTAATAGCTCAGGTTGTGTATGGTTTTTACTCGGTGCAGGTGTTTCGTAGTCTAAATTTTTAGCAGGTGATATTACTGTGATCATAATTACTATTGACTTGTCGTTGTATTAAGGTAATTTCAACACTTCTTGTAATAAAAATCACCTGTTAGTTAGCATTCGATGGATTTTTCTTCGCTAGGAGTAGCGTAAACCCTGTGTTACGGACATTTGACCTTTCCCAAATACTTGTCATCTAGCTTTAATGATTCATCTTTAAGCTAAACTTAGCTAACACGCTATTTTTATTACCTTGATATTAGGAATGAGGTAAACCATGACACAAATTTTAGCGGCTTTAAAAGCCCAATCAACGATTGTTGCCGATACCGGTGATATTGCAGCTATTAAAGCACACCAACCGCAAGACGCAACAACCAACCCATCACTACTTCTAAAAGCCAGTGAAATTGAGGCATACCAGCCGTTGCTAGCAGAAGCACTTGCATATGCAAAAGCAAACGAAGCCGACGCTGCAAAACAAGTCGCACTTGCATGTGATTATTTTTCAGTATTGCTTGGCAAAGAAATTAGCGAAGTTGTACCTGGTTACATTTCAACAGAAGTAGACGCGCGCTTATCATTTAATACTGAAGCGACCATCGCTAAAGCTAAATCGTTACTTGCGCTTTACCGCGAAGCGGGTGTTGATACAAACAAAATTTTAATTAAAATTGCGTCAACTTGGGAAGGTATCAAAGCGGCTGAACAGCTAGAAAAAGAAGGTATTAAGTGTAACTTAACGCTACTGTTCTCTGAAGCGCAGGCCAAAGCATGTGCCGATTCCAATGTATTTTTAATTTCACCCTTTGTTGGCCGAATTTTAGATTGGCACGTAAAAAATGGCATGCCAAAGCCAGCATCTGCACTTGATGATCCAGGCGTTCAGTCGGTGCGTAGCATTTACAACTTTTATAAAACACACGGCTATGAAACTATTGTTATGGGCGCAAGCTTCCGTAATACCGGCGAAATTTTAGCGTTAACAGGCTGTGACCGTTTAACCATTAGCCCTCAGCTATTAACTGAACTTGCTGAGCTAACCGACGCTGAAGTTTACCCACTTGAAAAACCGACTGAAGTATTGCCAAAACCGGCACCACTTAGCGAAAACGAGTTCCGTTGGCAGCATAACCAAGATGCAATGGCGACAGAAAAACTAGCGGAAGGTATTCGCTCGTTTGCCGATGCACAAGTTGAACTTGAAACTCGTTTTGCAAACCTATAAGGAATAAACGGTTTATGACCACCTTAGCGCAGTTGCACACGCAACTAACAGATGCTGCTGAGAATATTAAAAAGAGCCAAATTTTGGCTCTTTTTGATGCGCAGCCTAACCGTGCAAGTGAATTTACACTGAGCGCGGCAGGTTTAACCCTCGACTTTGCTAAGCAAGCAATCGATAAATCCACTCTTAACGATTTAATTGACGTTTCTAAGTTAAAGCAGTTAGCGCAAAAACGTGAAGCGCAATTTACAGGGCAGCTGATCAACAGCACAGAAAAACGCGCTGTACTGCATACTGCATTGCGCAATACGCAAATCTTAGCAACACATTTGCCTGAGGTGGCTCAAGAAATAAACTCAACAAAAGCGAGATTGCTCGATTTTGTTTCTCGCTTTGAACAAAATGCCATTGTTGGCAATACGGGAAAAACGATAACAGATGTTATAAGCATTGGTATTGGCGGTTCATTTTTTGGCCCGAAAATGCTTGAAGCAGCCCTAATTGATAGTCATGTAAATGATGTGAATGTGCATTATCTTGCCAATATTGATGGGCAGCAAATTAAGCACACACTGACAAAATTAAATGCTGAAACAACTCTGATTGTAGTGGCATCAAAATCGTGGACCACAGCTGAAACCCAACTTAATATGCATGCCGTAATGGACTGGTTTAAGCAAACCATGCCAAATACAGCAATCGCTGAGCACTGGGTTGCATTAACGGCAAAACCAGAACTTGCAAAGCAAGCTGGTTTTAGTGAAGAAATGATCTTCCCATTGTGGGATTTTATTGGCGGTCGCTATTCGGTTTGGTCGACCATTGCTCTTCCGTTAGCACTTAAAATTGGTAAAACTAATTTTGAAGCCTTACTTGAAGGCGCTGCAAACCTTGATAATCATTTTTTAACAGCACCAGAAGATCAAAACTTACCTATTATTGCGGCGTTAATTGGCTACTGGCAACAAAAGTACTTAGGTGAAAATAACTTATTAGTACTCCCCTATGGCCACGCTCTAAAAACCCTACCGGCTTACTTGCAGCAACTTGATATGGAAAGTAACGGTAAAAGCGTGAATCTTGCAGGTGATTCGATTGAATTATCAGGTCCGATTTTATGGGGAGCTGAAGGCACCAATTGTCAGCACTCTTTTATGCAGTTACTGCACCAAGGTAAGCAAAGTGCCATGATAGACTTTATTTTGCCACGCGTTGGTGAAGCCAATTACCAGCAACACCATAAAGCAATGATTGCTAATTGCCTAGGGCAAAGCCAAGCGCTATTGCAAGGTAAAAGCTTGGCACAAGCAAAAGCAGAACTGGCAGCACAAGGCTTGACTCCAGAGCAAATAAACGAACTTGCGCCACATAAAGTAATGCCGGGCAACAAAGGTTCTAATACGTTATTAATTGACGATTTATCGCCTCGTTCACTTGGTGCGTTGCTGGCGTTTTATGAGCATAAAGTGTTTGTGCAAGGTGTGCTTTTTGGCATTAATAGTTATGACCAGTGGGGCGTTGAACTTGGTAAACAACTTGGCAACCAAGTGCTTGATGCGATAGCGTCCCAAAATTACCAACAGCTTGATCCATCTACAGCGAATTTGCTAAAAACACTTACAAATTAATACCCTAACAGCTACCCCTCGGGTAGCTGTTTTACCCTTCTTTGATCTAGTCGAAAAACCTTCATTATTTTTTAACAAAAGCTAAACATATTAGTTTTATTTTTAGACGAGTTATGATATTTCTTATGCCGAGGTTAAAAAATCCACAGGAGGATA
>NZ_JBIPJE010000035.1:0-200018 GCF_044005875.1 Pseudoalteromonas sp. XMcav1-K
CTCTGTTATCTCTGTTATCTCTGTTATCTCTGTTATCTCTGTTATCTCTGTTATCTCTGTTATCTCTGTTATCTCTGTTATCTCTGTTATCTCTGTTATCTCTGTTATCTCTGTTATCTCTGTTATCAAAAGCTAACACTATTCTGTTAACTGCCTACAACGTTTACTCCTTACACCATAACGAATCGATTTTAATTAGATTAATACCGTTACACTAAATACCTATTCTTTTGAGATTATGATCATAGGTAACATTAGATGAATGAGCTTTGGGGTAAGCAGGCTTATCTAAACAGGCATTTTATCGCAAGCGAAGATCTAACGATATTCAGTCCAATAGTGTTTTCAGCTAGGTTAGGGAAATGTTCATAACCATAACGAATGTTACTCTCGAGAGAGTAACAAATAATACGCCAAGCTAAGTGTAACTAAAACGTTTAATTAGATTTCGTCGAAAGAGAATTGACTTGCTAGTGTCTCTAAAGGACTCATCGAGCCTTAAAAACAAAAAGCATAAAAAAGGCCATTATAAATAATGGCCTACTGCGTATTTTAGCATCTGACTTTTTATCGGACTGACTTTATTGAGTCCAGCAATAGCGCCTTGTCGCAGTAGCTTTAGCGGTGTTAATTCATTAGAAAATGCAAAATAACACGCATCCATCATGCTCATCATAGCAAGATTTGGTAAACGTCGTTTTTTCTCATAATCTTTTAACGCACTCAATACATCAGCTTCTTTTAATAAACTGTTAGCTAATTGTGCCACATCTTTAAAACCTAGATTTACGCCCTGCCCTGCAAGCGGATTAATTGCATGTGCTGCATCGCCGACTAATACACATCGTCCTTTGCTGTAATTGTTTGCATGCTGGCGTGTTAACGGGAATACCGCTGTATTTAGAATCTCAAAATCCCCAGGTAACTCAGGATAATGCGTCAAAATCGCGCTTTTAAGTGACGCTTTGCTGCCAGTCGCGAGCTTATTTAGTGTATCTTCGTGGTTATACCAAATTAAATTCGCATAAGGTGCCTGCATCGGCAAAAATGCAACAGGGCCCGTTGGTTGGAACTCTTGCCATGTAATGTCTTGCTCTGGTGCATCTAGCTTTATTAACACACCCATGCATGCTTGTTGGTATTGCCAACCGGTAGTGCCAATACCCAACAGTTCTCGTGTTTTAGAGCGTGCACCGTCAGCAACAATCACTAAATCAGCGTCTATCGTATGTGATGAAAAACACACACTCACAGTGTTACTATGTTCGAGTATTCCCTCTAACGGGCCTAAATCACTTTTTACTGAAATCGCTAAATCAGCAAACGCACGCCAGATACTCGCCTGAATAATGCTATTTTCAATAATGTGTCCAAGATGGGTCTCGCCAATTTCCTCATTGGAAAATACCAAAGGTGCTTGGTGATGATCTTGTACACTCAAACGATTATATTGCACATTGCGCGCGGCCTTAACGTATTGCCATGCGCCTAAGTCTTGCAACAAATTTTCAGAGAAAAGGTTAAGTGCAGACACGCGAATATCAATTTGTTCATCTTCGAGTGTTTTTACGGCATCTATCGGTTTATTTTCCACTAACGTTATGGTGTGACCTTGTTTTGCAAGCGCCACTGCGGCCGCTGCGCCCACCATGCCGCCACCGACAATACAAATAGATAAACTCATAAGACATAATCCTTCAGATTGATATGCCGACTATTCTAACGTAAGCCTCTAACAAAAGTTTGATTTTGATTCATATTTTTTAAGAAAAATCGCGTTAAATTTAACTCATAAATTGTTTTTCTAAATAAGCACTGATGATTTTGCAAACATATTTGAATCCACCTACGCTTAAGGATAAAATACGCGTCCTTTAAGCTGTAAGTAATTTGTTGAGGCACGAAAACATGGGTAAAAAGCTGCATATCAAAACATGGGGCTGTCAAATGAACGAGTACGACTCGCAAAAAATGGCAGACCTATTAGATGCTAGCAATGGTTATGAATTAACTGAAGAAGCAGAAAATGCAGATGTTATTCTTCTAAATACGTGTTCGATTCGTGAAAAAGCACAAGAAAAAGTATTTCACCAGTTGGGCCGTTGGAAACTGTTAAAAGATGACAACCCTGATCTTGTGATTGGTGTAGGTGGTTGCGTAGCATCACAAGAAGGCGACACAATTCGCCAACGTGCACCTTTCGTAGACATTGTTTTTGGTCCACAAACATTGCACCGTCTTCCTGAAATGATCAAACAAGTGCAAGAAGAAAGCGGCTCTGTAATTGATATTTCATTCCCTGAAATCGAAAAGTTCGACCGTTTGCCTGAGCCAAAAGCTGAAGGCCCAAGCGCGTTCGTATCGATTATGGAAGGTTGTTCTAAGTACTGTACGTTCTGCGTTGTACCATACACGCGTGGTGAAGAAGTAAGCCGCCCACTTGATGACGTATTACTTGAAGTTGCGCAACTTGCCGAGCAAGGCGTACGTGAAGTAAACCTACTAGGCCAAAACGTAAATGCGTATCGTGGTGAAACTCACGATGGTGAAATTTGTTATTTTTCAGATTTACTGCGCTATGTAGCGGCAATTGATGGTATCGACCGTATTCGTTATACCACGTCGCACCCAGTAGAATTCACACCTGACATCATTGAAGCCTATGCTGATGTGCCAGAGCTTGTTGACCACTTACACTTACCTGTACAAAGCGGTTCTGACCGAGTTCTTGCATTAATGAAGCGCGGTCATACGGCGCTTGAATACAAATCAACAATTCGTAAATTACGTAAGATCCGCCCTAACCTAAGTATGAGCTCGGACTTTATTATTGGTTTCCCAGGCGAGTCGAAAGCAGATTTTGAAGCGACGATGAACCTTATCAACGATATTGGTTTTGATATGAGCTTTAGCTTTATCTACAGTGCACGCCCTGGTACGCCAGCCGCTGATTTACCTGATGATGTACCAGAATCTGAAAAGAAAGAGCGTTTATACATTTTACAAAACCGCATTACGCAAATGGCGCAAGATATCAGCCGTAAAATGTTTGCAACTGAGCAACGTATTTTAGTTGAAGGCCCATCGAAAAAGAATCCAATGGAACTTCGTGGTCGTACTGAGAACAACCGCGTAGTTAACTTCGAAGGTCCGCACTCTGTAATCGGTCAGTTTGTTGATGTAAAAATTACCGAAGCCTTACCAAATTCACTGCGTGGTGAGTTAATTCGCACTGAAGCTGAAATGGACCTACGTAAAGACGTAGCACCAAGCGATATTTTAGGTAAAGCACAAAGCCAAGAAGCGAATGAGCTGGGTGTAGCAACATTTACACCCTAAATGTTAATTTGGTGTGGCAGATGCCACACCAATCAAGGAACCCATTTTGAGTAACCAGTTAAAAACGTTAGAAACTTACCTCGAACCCTCAGACAATAAACGTCTAGCATCACTTTGTGGTCCATTCGACGAAAATATAAAACAAATCGAACGTCGACTTGGTGTGGAAATCGCCCATCGTGAAAACCACTTTAAAATCACTGGCAACGCACATAATGTGATTGCGGCAACAGAGATTATTAAAAATCTCTACATCGAAACACAACCGGTTAAAGGTATCAGCAAAGATATCGAACCAGATTTGGTGCATTTAACAATTCAAGAAACCACGGTACTCGAGCAAGACGATGATTTATATCGTGACGAACTTGTTATCAAAACCCGCCGCGGCGTTGTAAAGCCTCGTAACCCAAACCAAGCAACCTATATTAAAAACGTACTGTTGCATGATATAGCCTTTGGTATTGGCCCTGCAGGTACAGGTAAAACCTATTTGGCGGTAGCTGCGGCAGTAGATGCCCTTGAACGTCAAGAAATTCGCCGTATTTTACTTACTCGCCCTGCGGTAGAAGCAGGTGAAAAACTGGGCTTTTTACCGGGTGATTTAAGTCAAAAAGTCGACCCATACCTACGCCCGCTTTATGATGCACTTTTTGAAATGTTAGGCTTTGAGCGAGTTGAGCGTTTAATTGAAAAGAATGTGATTGAAGTTGCCCCGCTTGCCTACATGCGTGGTCGCACCTTAAACGACGCCTTTATTATTTTAGATGAAAGCCAAAACACTACCGTTGAACAAATGAAAATGTTCTTAACGCGTATTGGTTTTAACTCTAAGGCGGTGATTACTGGCGACATTACGCAGGTTGATTTACCCCGTGGTGCGCGATCAGGGCTTCGTCATGCCATTGAAGTATTGAGCGATGTAGAAGCGATTAGCTTTAACTTCTTTAAGTCACACGATGTTGTGCGTCACCCTGTTGTTGCTGCAGTTGTAGAAGCGTACGAAAAACACGATGAAGTTGAACGCTTAAAGAAAATCGAGAAGAAAAAGCAGCAAGAG
Organism: Pseudoalteromonas sp. XMcav1-K; assembly: GCF_044005875.1. Lineage (NCBI taxonomy): Bacteria > Pseudomonadati > Pseudomonadota > Gammaproteobacteria > Alteromonadales > Pseudoalteromonadaceae > Pseudoalteromonas > Pseudoalteromonas sp. XMcav1-K. Next base: position 4,400 of record NZ_JBIPJE010000035.1, read on the forward strand.
CTTGATAAAGCCAATACGCAAAATGAGTCAGACGCAACATGATAGAGCTGGATTTACAAATCGCCCATGAATGTGACGACTTGCCAACATTTGAGCAATTTGAACTTTGGGCAAATAAAGCGCTGGCAAATTTAAAGCCCGACGCCGAATTAACCATTCGCATTAGTGACGCAAACGAGAGCCAACAACTTAACCACGAATATCGCGGTAAAGATAAGCCAACAAACGTGCTGAGCTTTCCGTTTGAGGCACCACCAGGCATTGAGCTGCCATTAATTGGTGACTTAATTATTTGCCCTGAAGTTGTGTTACAAGAATCTATCGAGCAAGAAAAGGCATTTCATGACCATTTTGCGCATATGGTAGTGCATGGCTGCTTGCATTTAATGGGCTATGACCATATAGATAGCGAAGAAGCATTAGAGATGGAATCGTTAGAAAAACAGTTACTTGCTGATTTAAACATCGACGATCCCTATCGCGACTAATTTTGTTTTTGAAATTCAAACCAAATTTGGTATAACAGGCTTGGATTAGCCAATAATTAATCCTTAATTTTATTTAAATGGAGCTAATAAAGCGCTTATGAGCGACGAAAATTCGCAATCTAGTCAGGGTTCTTCTGGTAAAACTTGGTTAGACAAAATCTCCCAAATGTTACAAGGGGAACCCCAGAATAAAGAGCAGTTAGTCGAAGTTATTATCGACGCTGAAGAAAGAGATCTTATTGACCCAGAAACCAAAGATATGATGAAAGGTGTTTTGGGCGTATCTGAACTGAAAGTTCGCGATATTATGATCCCTCGCTCGCAAATGATTACACTGGATGTAGAACAAACAATTGCCGAATTGTTGCCAGTTATGGTTGAATCATCGCACTCACGCTTTCCTGTGGTATGCGAAGATAAAGATCATGTAGAAGGCATCTTACTCGCTAAAGATTTATTACCGCTTATTTTAAAAAATCAAGAAGAGCACCCACCACTTCGCGATTACTTGCGCCCAGCTGTTGTTGTGCCAGAAAGTAAACGTGTAGACACCCTACTCAACGAGTTTCGTCAACAGCGCTATCATATGGCGATTGTAATTGATGAATACGGTGGTGTTTCTGGGCTTGTTACCATCGAAGATATTCTTGAAATCATCGTTGGTGAAATTGAAGATGAGCACGACGAAGAAGAAGAAACACAAGATATTCGTCAAGTTGCGAAGCACGTATATTTAGTACAAGCGCTTACGCCACTGGAAGATTTTAATCAGCACTTTTCGACGTATTTCGATACCGATGAAGCCGGCACCATAGGTGGTATTATTTTACATGCCTTTGGTCATATGCCATCTCGTGGTGAAACCATTGAAATTGACGGAATTCAATTTAAAATCACCAACGCAGATAGCCGCCGTATTCTTCAAGTACAGGTTACATTGCCAAAAAGTGATGATACCAACGAAGACGAATCAACAGATAATTAAACGTGATCTCATCATCAATGAAAGACAAAATGCTGGCGCTTATCGCCGGCATTTTAATGGTATTTAGTTACTCACCGTTTAACCTTTGGCCAATCGCGTCCTTTGCTATTGCCACTCTTTTTTACCTCAATCGTAATGTCAGCGCTAAAACCGCTGCTAGCCATGGTTTTATCTTTGGCCTAGGTTGGTTTGGTGCGGGCATAAGTTGGGTACATGTATCCATTGCAGAGTTTGGTGGCTTGCCGCTAATTGCATCACTCTTGTTGATGGTGATCTTGGTTTCGTACCTTGCGTTATACCCAACCCTTGCCTGCTGGCTTAGCCATAAATTCAGTCACAAAAACACTTCATCTATAACGTATTTGGCACTTTTTATTCCGTTATTTATCTTGATGGAATACTTACGCGGTACGCTACTTACAGGCTTTCCATGGTTAAGTTTTGGCTATACGCTCACAGATAGTCCACTTAATAGCCTTACCCCTTGGATAGGTGAAACAGGGTTAACTGCGGTAAGTTTATTGCTGGGTTTTGCTATTTACGCACTGAGCCAACGCAGTTTTAAGCCTGCAGCTGTGATTGCATCTGTGCTTTTATTGGCACTCGGTTTAGTGCATTTTTCGCCTTCTGTAAGCTACAGAGATAAATCGATTGATGTCGTACTGGTGCAAGGCAACATCAAACAAGAGTTACGCTTCGCGCCTGAGAACTTCTGGCCAACCATGGCGAAATATCAAGATATGACTCGTCCAAATTGGCAGGCGGATCTAATCGTCTGGCCCGAGGCTGCTATTCCTGAGATTGAAGTACTAGTAGACGATTACCTTGGTAATCTTGATAAAGCAGCGGCATTTAATAATACCGCGCTTATTACCGGCATTATTGATTATCAGCTCGGTACAAAAACGGTTTATAACAATTTAATTGTAGTAGGCAAAAAGCATGCTGATGACCAACAGGGCCATTACCGTTATTTGCATCACAATCGCTATAACAAGCACCAATTACTTCCCATTGGTGAGTTTGTACCGTTTGAAGAAATATTAAGACCGATTGCACCGCTGTTTGACCTTGACCATTCTTCATTCACCCGAGGCGAAGCAAAGCAAGCTAATTTAATTGCTAATGGTTATCATGTTTTACCGGCGATTTGTTATGAAATTGCATTTAGTAGCTTAGTACGTGGTAACTATCAGCAAGATTCTGATATTTTATTTACGGTAAGTAATGATGCATGGTTTGGTAATTCTCACGGCCCCCACCAGCATATGCAAATTGCACGCATGCGTGCCCTTGAATTGGGTATGCCCTTGGTTCGTGTCACCAATAACGGCGTAAGCGGCGTTTACGACCCAATCGCTAAACACGGACAATATTTACCCCAATTTGAAGCGGCGTTAGAGCGCTTTACCCTACCACTCACCACTGGTAAAACATTTTACAGCCAGTATGGCGACCGTGCGTTATACATCGCTCTACTGCTTTGTTTTATTGCAAGTTTAATTATCCAACGGCAAAAACAAAAAAGCATGTCATAATCAATGACGACGTTATTGTGTTATCACACCATGACGTCTAAATTTAATGTGTTACCTTTTTTGTCAGATACTTAAGGCACACATTTGCTTAAACAGCCCGATTCGCCATTGCGCTTTAGTAAAACCATCGTCATTACGATTTTGCTGAGCGCATTTATTCATCTGTTAACCTTTGCTCTAGCAAAGACCACCTTGTCTCAATGGCGTTGGCAACATATTCCATTTCATAGCGCAGTGGAAGTAATCGGTGGCGTTATTGCGCTATTAGTATGTTTTCTATTAATCAATTTGGAACAAAGTAAACGCGGTACTAGCTTTAATTTAGTTATCGCTGCGGCGATTGGCGCGATGGGTGTCTTCGATATTGCCCATGCTTTAGTCAAACCGGGAAACTTATTTGTTTGGTTACATTCGTTGGCCACATTTTTTGGCGGGCTACTCTTCGCATTAGTAATGCTTAAGCCGAAATTTACAAATGCCATCAGCACACGCTTTGTCTATGTGACTTTGCTATTTAGCCTCATTATTTCGATAGTTTCGATTATCTTTCCACAACAAGTACCCATTATGGTGCAGCAAACACGCTTTACCTCATTAGCTACCCTTATGAACGTGTTTGGTGGTATTGCCTTGTTATTCGCTGCAATCAAGCTTTTCTTTGTTTATAAACAATTTAATAAAAGTGATGACTTACTGTTTATTTTACACTGCTCAATGTTTGGCTTTGCCGCTATCATGTTTCAACAATCATTCTTATGGGATGTTTCATGGTGGGGATGGCACTTACTGAGGCTATTAGCGTATGGCGTGGCATTATGGTTTGCCCTGCAAAACGAGCGATACTTGTTTCTTCAGTTGCAAAGCTCTAACGAGTCGTTATTACAGCAAGAGAAAGCCACACAAGCATCTCTCGACAGCGCAAAAAAACGTATCGCAATCACCGAACAACAGCAAGCCGCGGTACTTACTAGCCTCTCAGATGCAATTATCGTTATTAACCAAAAAGGCCATATTAAACTCTTCTCAACAAGTGCCGAGTCTATGTTTGGTTGGCAATCACGTGATGTGCTTGGCAAGAACGTTACCTTGCTAATGAATAGCGAGTTTGCAGAAAAGCACGACGAGTTTGTTGCCAACTATCGCGTTAAACAATCCCCCTCTGCTATTGGTAAAAATCGTGATTTAATTGCAAAACGTAAAAATGGCGATGAGTTTCCCATTGAATTAACGATTAGCCACATTTTACTCGACGAAGAACACCACTTTGTAGGCGTAATACGTGATATTACTGAGCGCAAAGAGCAAGAGCGTTTAATAAAGCACGCGAAAGAAGTCGCCGAAAGTGCCAACAATGCGAAAAGTGCCTTTTTGGCTAACACCAGCCATGAAATACGCACACCAATGAACGGTGTGTATGGCAATTTGCAACTGTTAAATGAAATGCAACTCAATAAAGTAGCAAATGGCTATGTCAAAGATGCGCTCGATTCAACAAAAGCATTAATGACCGTGGTAAACGATATTCTTGATTTTTCGAAAATTGAAGCCGGTAAATTATCGTTAGAGCGCACACCATTTAAACTTAGTGAGCTACTCGCTAATTTACATGCAGATCTGATCCAAACTGCGCTGGCGAAAAACATCGCGCTTAATATTTTAAATCAGGTAGAGCACGACCTATGGATTGGCGATCCAGCACGTATTAAGCAAGTGCTACTGAATATCTGTTCTAATGCGATTAAATTTACCCAACAAGGCAGCGTTACCCTGTCTATTTTGCCAAATACCAATAAACCACATATCACATTTTTAGTTAATGACACTGGCATTGGTATGAGTGAAAAAAGCATTGATAAACTATACCATCGTTTTGAACAAGCTGACGATTCCATTACCCGGAACTATGGTGGCACAGGCCTTGGTATGCCAATCGCACAATCGTTAATAAAACTAATGAGTGGCACCATAAGTGTTACGAGTGAATTAAATAAAGGCACAAACTTTACCATTGATATTCCACTGACAAAGGCCAAAGAGGATGCACAAAATCAACACACACAAGCCGAAGAAATTATCAACCTTAGCGAAAAGCGCGTATTGCTAGTTGAAGACAATCCAATTAACCAAGTATTAGTTAAAGCAATGTTACAGCCAACACAAGCGCAACTAACAATAGTGAGCAATGGTTTGCAAGCATTAAAAACGGTGAGCGAATCTTTTGATTTAATTTTAATGGATATGCAAATGCCGGTTATGGATGGCAAAACCGCAACCACCAAAATCAGAGAAAACGATACCAGCACGCCAATCATCGCACTCACCGCGAATATTATGCAGTCGGATATTCAAAGCTATCGCGAGATTGGATGTAATGACTGGATTGGAAAACCAATAGAAAAAACCTTGTTATTGGCCAAGTTACAGCAGTACTTAAAATAAAAAAGCAGCGTTCCCGCTGCTTTAATTGGTTTATTAGCTAGGTGTTTATTCTTCAACACCGCCATTAATCACTTCGGCAAAATGGCTTAAGCGACGTAGCGCTAAGTCGTGAATGGTATCCTTACCATAAGTGCCCTTGGCAGAGAGTTCGCCAGCTTGTTTACCTAGTAAGATTTCAAACGCCTGATCAACTTTACTCACCGCATAAATACTAAACAGCCCTTTTTCAACAGCCTCCAGCACTTGTGCATTAAGCACTAAATTATGCACATTAGATTGCGGCACAATCACGCCCTGTGCACCATTTAAACCGCGCATCTGACAGAGCTTAAAGAAGCCTTCAATTTTTTCATTCACGCCGCCAATTGCCTGCACTTCACCGTGCTGGTTAATTGAGCCGGTGAGCGCAATACCTTGATTAATCGGTAAACGCGTGATGGCTGAAACCAATGCGCACAACTCAGCAAGTGATGCACTATCACCATCAATCGAACCATAACTTTGTTCAATGGCAATGTTCGCGCTCAAGGTCAGGGCAAAATCTTGCGCGTATTTATTACCTAAATAGCCCGTTAGTAACATTACGCCTTTACTGTGAATTGATTTACCGAGGTCAGCTTCACGCTCAATATCAACAATGCCATCACTGCCTGCGTAGACAGTCGCGGTAATGCGCGCTGGCGTACCGAAGCTGGTATCTCCGATATGCAACACTGTTAAGCCATTAACACAGCCCACTTGTGTACCTTCTGTTTGTATAAGCACATGACCTTCTTTAATTTCAGTCATAAAGGATTCGCTTATTTGCCCAGTACGATATTGTTTACCAGCAAGCGCTTCGTCTATATGCGCTGCTTCAATTGTGGTTTCGCCATCTTGCCGTGCAAAAAACGCGGCTTCGTTGGTTAATTCAATCACATCGGCAAAGCGCGCTGAAAGCTTGCGTTGGTGTTCAGCTTGGCGGTGGCTAAAACGCAGAAGCGCCGCAAACGCATGGGCCGAAAGTGACATTTTCAGTGTTTCTGTCGCATATTTTTGCACCCGACTGATCAGTTGGAACTGATATTTATCGGTTGCCGGAATATGGTAATCAAAATCGGCGAGCACACGAAAAAGTTCATTAAACTCATCATCATACTCTTGCATTACATAATACAAATCACGTGAACCAAGCAAAATTATTTTTACATCAAGCGGAATAAGCTGTGGTTTTAACGTGAAACTTGCCCCCACACTTGAATCTTGAGCAGCAAGATCTGTTTTAATTTGCTTACTCTTTAAACTTAATTTAAGCGCGTCCCAAACTTGGCTATTAGCCATCAGTTTTTCCGCATCCATCACTAAATAACCACCATTAGCACGATGTAGCGCCCCCGATTGAATCGAGCGGAAACTGGTAACAATGGAACCTGATTGCGAGGTGTATTCTACTTTGCCAAAAATATTGCCAAACGTTGGATTTGGCTCATAGACAACAGGTGCGCCCTCTTCTTTGTGGCTCACTAAAATGTTTGGCGCAATGTATTCCGTTAGCATTGCGCGCTTATCTAAGTCTTCTTTATTATTTTCGTCGCTCTCTTCAGCCAGCCACTCTAATACTGCGTCTATTAACTCAGCTTTAAGGTCTTTTAAATACTTCACAATGCCTAAATGGCTGGTGTATTTGTGCTCTAAATCTTTTAGCAGTGGTTTTATTGCGGTTTCTACCGTTTTTTGCTTTAGTTCGCGTAGCTTTTCCGATGATTCACGTTTCCATCTTGGCAATTCAATTAGCGCTTCATTAAGTGCATTTTCTAAGCGAGATATTACATCGTAAAAGTACTGCTTTTGCTCGTCATCAAGGCTTGAAAACTCAGCGTCATCTAACTGTTTACCATCAATTACCGGGGCAAAGCTGATCACGCCCGACTCTTCAAATAACGCCACGTTATGTTGGTTAGCAATTTTTTCTACGATCTCGAGCGCTTCATCGTATTTCTCGTTGAAACTACTATCAATGGCTTTCTTTTGACGTTGGTAATTAGGGTTATCAAATGCGGCTGGAAAGGTATCTAAAATCTCATCAATAAATGAATCAATATCCTCACTAAATAGCTTACCTTCGCCTGCAGCCATAAAAATCGCACTTGGCTGACGGTGTTCGTCAAAGTTGTTTAAATAAAGCCAATCCGGTGGGGTTTGTTTGGTGCGACTTTGCGCAGCTAGTTTTTCTTGCACCATGGTAAAACGACCTAGAGCCGGTTCACCCATCACGTAAATATTGTAACCTGGCAGCTCCATTCCTAGCGCAAAATCAATGGCACTTTGTGCACGCTTTTGTCCAATAATTGTGTATTCATCAGGATATGCTTGCGCCATGCAAGTTTCTATTGCGTGCAATTCTATTTGCGGTGCAAGTACATCAACACCAAGTTTATTCTGTTCGCCAATTTTCATAATACTACCGTCCTTATTAGCGCTTGCTCGCTATAGCTTTTGTGTGAGTCTACTTAAGTCCTTAAAAAATAACATCAGAAAGTTAAAAATATTTATGGCGCGCTGGCGATACGATGAAACTCAATGGCATCACACTCTATACACGCGCTTAATTGGCTTGGATGCGTGATGTGTTTCACTTCACCACAGGCTTTACATTGAAACTCACCAAACGATACCCACTCGCCTTGTTTGTAAACACCATTGTGCTCAAAGTCATCAAGTAATAGTGACCATTCTAATTGGGTTTTATCAACTAAATGTGACAGCGCTAACCACCACTCTTCATTAAATTCTTCATTTGCGAAGTCATTGTCTTTTTGCGCCTTTCTGAGCCGGTTAAACTCCTCAATATCACGTTTTACGTAATAACTGTAATCTTCTATTTGCTCTTTTGAATATTTGCCAAGGGCTGCCAGCTCTTTTTGAAAGTCATAGAAGGCTTTTTGCAAGCTTTTAAGCTCATGATCGTTTACATCCTGTAACCACTGTTGAAAGCGCTTTAAATAATTGTCGTAACTGTCTTTCATTTTATTCCTCCTTTTGCTGTTTCTATAAGTATAGTAGCGATATAAAAAATATCTTGTATCAAACAGTTAACTGCTTATTAAAACAACAATCAAGTAGCAAAATCAAATGGCTTTTAAGGTGCGATTAAAGACTCAAAAAACTTACTTTTAATACACTGCTAAGGGTGTATTAGCGCCGCAATTTACGCTATGCTAAGCGCCAATTTTTATTTATTTTGCAAGTAGTTTGGAAATTAGAATGCAAGAGCAATACAGCCCGCAGGATATCGAACAAAAAGTTCAAAAATATTGGGATGAAAATCAAACATTTAAAGTAACTGAGCAAGAAGGCAAAGAAAAGTTTTACTGCCTCTCAATGTTCCCTTACCCAAGTGGTCGCCTGCACATGGGTCACGTACGTAACTACACCATTGGTGATGTAGTATCACGTTTCCAACGCTTGCAAGGCAAAAACGTAATGCAACCTATGGGTTGGGATGCATTTGGTCTACCTGCTGAAAACGCCGCAATTAAAAACAACACGGCACCGGCAAAATGGACTTACGAAAACATTGACTACATGCGCAACCAGTTAAAGCAACTTGGTTTTGGTTACGACTGGGATCGTGAAATCGCGACCTGTCACCCTGAGTACTACAAGTGGGAACAATGGTTTTTCACAAAACTGTACGAAAAAGGCCTTGTATACAAAAAAATGTCAACGGTTAACTGGGATCCAGTAGACCAAACCGTACTTGCAAACGAACAAGTTATTGACGGTCGTGGTTGGCGTTCAGGTGCCGTTGTAGAGCAAAAAGAAATCCCGCAGTGGTTTATTAAAATTACTGACTATGCACAAGAGCTACTTGACGACTTAGACAAACTTGAGCACTGGCCTGAGCAAGTTAAAACCATGCAGCGCAACTGGATTGGTCGCTCTGAAGGGTTAGAAATCGACTTTAAACGTGCTGATAACGGTGAAACATTCACTGTGTACACAACACGTCCAGATACCTTTATGGGCGTAACCTATGTTGGTGTTGCAGCCGGTCACCCAATTGCACAAGAAGCTGCTAAAAATAATCCAGCGGTTGCTGCCTTCGTTGAAGAATGTAAAAACACCAAAGTTGCTGAAGCCGATATGGCAACAATGGAGAAAAAAGGCATCGACACTGGCTTTAAAGCAATTCACCCATTAACTGGCGAAGAAGTACCGGTATGGGCTGCTAACTTTGTACTAATGGACTACGGTTCGGGTGCAGTAATGGCAGTACCAGGTCACGACCAACGTGACTTTGAATTTGCTACCGCCTACGGCCTTGAAATCAAGCAAGTTATTGCACCTGTTGAAGGTTCTGAACTAACAGCAGATATCGCCAATGAAGCATTCACTGAAAAAGGCGTGTTAATTAACTCTGGCGAATTTGATGGCCTTGAGTTTGAAGCAGCATTTAATGCTATTGCCGATAAACTTGAAGGTATCGGCGCAGGTAAGCGCAAAGTTAACTTCCGTCTGCGTGACTGGGGTGTAAGCCGTCAGCGTTACTGGGGTTCACCAATCCCAATGTTAAACAAAGAAGACGGCTCTGAGCTTGCAGCTACAGAAGACATGTTGCCAGTGCGCCTGCCTGAAGATGTAGTAATGAATGGTGTTACATCACCAATCAAAGCTGACCCTGAATGGGCGAAAGCAACCGTTAACGGCGAGCAAGTATTCCACGAAACAGATACATTCGATACGTTTATGGAATCGTCTTGGTACTACGCACGCTACTGTAGCCCGCGCTACGATGAAGGCATGTTAGAGCCTGGTGCAGCTAACTACTGGCTTCCAGTAAACCAGTATATCGGTGGTATTGAGCACGCTATTTTGCATTTACTTTATGCGCGTTTCTTCCACAAGCTATTACGTGATTTTGGCCTAGTAAATTCAGATGAGCCGTTCGAACGTTTATTATGTCAGGGCATGGTATTAGCAGAAACCTTCTTCCGTAAAGACGAGAAAGGCGGCGACGTTTGGATTGCACCAAGCGACGTTGAAAGCGAAAAAGACGACAAAGGTCGCGTTGTAAAAGCATGGCACAAAGACGACGGCCAACCAGTTGAATCTGCTGGTATGAGCAAAATGTCTAAATCGAAAAATAACGGTATTGACCCACAAACGGTTATTAACCAATACGGCGCCGATACAGTGCGTTTATTTATGATGTTTACCGCGCCACCAGAGCAAACGTTAGAATGGTCTGATTCAGGTGTAGAAGGTGCACATCGCTTTATTAAACGTGTCTGGAAATACGCAACTGAAGTAATGGCAAATGAGCGTACTACCCTTGATAGTGCTTCGCTTTCAAACGAGCAAAAAGTGCTTCGTCGTGAATTACATAAAGCAATTGCGAAAGTGTCTGATGACTTAGATCGTCGTCAAACATTTAACACAGCGATTGCCGCGGTTATGGAGTTACTTAACAAGCTTGTTAAAGCGCCATTAAACGATAGCAACGATATCGCGATTGGTTATGAAGCGCTTGAAGCATTAATCGTGATGCTTTCACCTATCACACCGCACGTGTGTCATGAATTATGGCTAAACCTTGGCAAGCAAGGTGAAGTCGTTGATGCACCATGGCCTGTGGTTGATCAATCAGCGATGGTTGAAGACGAAAAGCTAGTTGTAGTGCAGGTTAACGGTAAAGTACGCGGTAAAATTACCGTTGCTGCTGACGCAGACCAAGACGCGGTTGAAAAAGCAGCGTTTGCAGAACCTAATGTGACTAAATTCACAGACGGTTTAACTATTCGCAAGGTTATCTTTATTAAAGGTAAATTGCTAAACGTGGTTGCAAACTAATGTTTGCACCACGCTTTTTACAAAACACAGCATTATTGCTGTGTTTTGTGCTTTTAGTTGGCTGCGGTTTTAAATTGCGCACCGCATCAGTATTACCAGACGATCTGCAAAACTTAGTGGTCACGGCGACAAACCCTGACTCTCAGCTTTTTACCGAGCTACAAAACAGTTTAGCGCTGAGCAATATTAATACTGATTCAAAGCACGCTACCGCTGAGCTAAAGCTACTAAAAGACTCTCTTAACCGTCGTACACTAAGTTTATTTCCAAACGGCCAAGTAGCCGAGCATGAACTTATTTACACTGTCAGTTACCAACTTATTCGTGACCAGCAAAAGCCAATTACCAATAGCTTTGAGCTTACCCGTAATTATCAAGACGATCCTGATAACGCGCTAGCAAAATCAAGAGAAATGGAATTGATCCTGTCAGAATTGCGCCAACAAGCAAGTAACTTGATTATTCGTCAGTTAGGCCAATATTAATGCGTATTTATCCGAACCAATTAGTTGCTCAGTTAAAACAAGGCTTAACGCCTTTTTACTTACTTTTTGGTGAAGAAGCATTTTTATTAAACCAAGCTGCAAACCAAGTTAAATCAATTGCAAAAGCACAAGGGTTTGATGAGGTCATTCGCTTTGCCGCTTCTTCCCAGTTTGACTGGCAAGAAATTGTGCAAGAATATGCAAGTTTGTCACTCTTTGCTAATCGCAAAATTATCGAATTAGAACTTGGTGACAGCAAGCCCAATGCTGCAGCCAGCAAGTTATTACAAACGCTTGCGCAAAACCCAAACCCCGATTGCATTCTCGTTATCAAAGGCGAAAAAGTGGGTAACGATATTCAACGTGGCGCATGGTTTAAAGCATTGGATAAACACGGGTTATTTGTGCCGTGTTACCCGCTTCAAGGAAAGCAGTTATTTGCGTGGCTTGAACAGCAGTGCCAAAGTTTGAATTTGCGATTATCTGCTGATGCTAAAACCCTATTGGTTGACTACAACCAAGATAATTTGTTCGCAATATCTCAAGAACTTGAAAAGCTCTCTTTACTCAATATTTCTGGTGAAATTAACGCCCAAACATTAGCACCAACGCTGGTCAATCAGTCGCGTTTAGACGTATTTGATTTAAGCGACGCCCTATTAAAAGGCGACAGTGTTCAGATCAGCAAAGTAATGCTTAAGCTAAAACAAGAAAACGTCGAACCAACCATTATTTTATGGGCACTGGTACGCGAGTTTGAAAGCTTACAAGCAATGCAACAAGCAATAGCAAACGGCGAATCATTCAATGCAATTTTCAGCCAATTTAAGGTGTGGAAAAATAAGCAAGCCATTACAGAGCAAGCATTAAGGCGTTTAACACACGTTGAACTAAACGCGCTCGGTGATGTACTGGCCGAATTTGATTTAGCCTACAAACAACACCAGCATATTGATGCCTACCAACACTTACTGCATATTGCTCTAATGTTTGTTGGTCCTCTGCCCTTTTCTGTACCGTTTAACGCAAAAGTAGAACAATACGCCAACCTATGATTGTTATTTTAGGTGGCACATTTGACCCAATACACACCGGGCACCTTGCATTAGCGAAACAAGCGGATCAAACACTAGCGCCAAGCAAAGTACTGTTTATGCCGTGCAAGCAACCTGTACATAAAGCCACGTCGGGTATAACAAGCGCGCACCGCATTAATATGATTAAACTCGCAATTAAAGATGAGGCTAACTTTGCGATTGATTTGCGTGAAATAAACCGCGAAACACCAAGTTATGCGCTAGAAAGCCTAATTAGCTTCAGACATGAATACCCGAAAGTACCTTTATTTTTTATTATCGGAATGGATTCACTCAACACCTTGCATAAATGGCATAAATGGCAAGACTGTATCAGCAATAGCAACTTTTTAGTCTTTCAACGACCGGGCGAAACATTTCAACCGAACCCTGAAGTTGCGCCGTTTATTAGTGGCGATATTAACGATGCGATAAAAGACTTACCGCTTGCCGGTCATATCTTTCTTGCACAGCACCAGCAAGTTGCCATTTCATCCTCGGCACTGCGTACAAATCTTACCCAATACAAAAATGATTTCCTGCCAGAAGCGGTTTCTGACTATATAAAACAGCATCGTCTCTACCAATAAACCCTCTGCACGTGTTAAAATTTGACAATTAAGCCAAATAAACCAATTACTAGGAAATACTTTTGGATCCTCGCGAGTTATTAGACTTTGTAATCGACAAAGCAGACGACATCAAAGCCGTTGATATCACCACGTTAGATATGACAGATAAATCATCAATTACCGACTATATGGTTGTGTGCTCAGGCACTTCAAAACGCCATGTACAGTCAATTGCCAACAACGTTGCACTTGAAGCAAAAGCACAAGGTATTGAAATCATCGGTACCGAAGGCCAACAAGAAGGCGAATGGGTATTACTTGATTTAGGTGATGTAGTACTTCATGTAATGCAAGAAAGTGCACGTGAATTCTACCAGTTAGAAAAACTTTGGAGCTAATTCTGTGCGTATTCAGCTAATTGCTGTTGGTACGAAAATGCCAGCGTGGGTAGAAACCGGCTTTCAAGAGTATCAACGCCGGTTTCCGCGCGATATGAGCTTAGAGCTTATTGAGATTCCCGCTGGTAAACGTGGTAAAAATGCCGATATTAAGCGTATTCTGCAGCAAGAAGGTGAAAAGACCTTAGCCGCAATTCCTAAAGGGAACAAAATCGTTACTTTAGAGGTCACAGGTAAAGCACTCGATACCCATCAACTTGCCAAGGAAATGAGTAAATGGCAACTTGATGGACGCGATATCAGCTTACTAATTGGCGGCCCTGAAGGTTTGGCACCTGAGTGTATTGCCGCATCTGAGCAAAAATGGTCATTGTCTAATTTGACCTTGCCTCACCCTCTGGTAAGAATAATCGTCGCAGAAAGCTTGTATCGTGCATGGAGTTTGAATAACAATCACCCTTATCACCGAGAATAAGAATAAAAACAATTAGATGCTAAAACAACGCGCTACTATCAGGGATCACTCAGCGGAGGCTAATTTAGTCGCCCGCCGCGCGTTTGTGGCGTTTGTGTTTGTCATGATTGTTATTGGCATCTTGTTTGTTAACGTGTTTAATTTACAAGTTAATCAACACCAAAGTTACCAAACTCGCTCTAACGAAAATCGCATTAAAGTCATTCCAATTGCGCCAAACCGTGGCCTGATATACGACCGTAACGGTGTACTACTCGCGGAAAACCGCCCTGTTTATAATCTTGAAGTAATCCCAGAAGAATCTGACGACCTCGAAAAAAGTTTAAGCGAAGTCTCCGCTCTTTTTGATATTAGCCAAGAGCAGCAACAAGAATTTCTTAAAAACAGTAAACGCAAACGTCGTTTTAAAAGCCAAATTTTAAAGTCTCGCCTAACCCCAGAGCAAGTTGCATTGTTTTCTGTTAACCAACACAAATACCCAGGCTTTAGCGTTGAAGCACGCTTGGCGCGTCATTACCCTTATGGCGATGCCCTAACCCATGCCATTGGTTATGTTGCCAAGATGAATAAAACTGAGCACTTTGAGCTTGAGATGGAAGGCCGCGACGTAAACTATCGGGCGACTCGTGATATCGGTAAGTTAGGCATCGAAAAATACTACGAAGAAATATTACATGGCACCGTCGGTAGCGAAGAAGTTGAAATAAATAACCGCGGGCGAATTTTACGCACGCTAAAATCCACCGATCCTGAACCTGGCAAAGATCTCATTCTGACGCTGGATATTGGCTTACAGCAAATAGCACAAGCGGCGCTTGATGGCATGCGTGGTGCGGTTGTAGTGATGGATGCCCGTGACGGCGGTATTTTAGCCTTTTATTCAAACCCAAGTTACGATCCTAATTTATTTGTTCACGGCATTAGTAGTAAAGATTACAAAGCACTGCTCAACCCCGATAGACCTCTTGTTAACCGTGTAACCAAAGGGGTTTACCCACCGGCATCAACAATTAAACCACACCTTGCAATGTTGGCGCTTGATGAAGACGTTGTTACTGAAACAACCGAATTGTACGACCCTGGCTTTTTTAAATTACCGAAAGCGGATCACCGTTGGCGTGACTGGAAACCTTGGGGGCATGGCAAAGTCGATGTATATAGAGCAATCGAAGAAAGTTGCGATACTTACTTTTATGAAGTGGGTTACCGCTTAGGCATCGATAAAATTAGCGAGTTTATGTATCAATTTGGTTTTGGTCAGCGCACTGGCATTGATATTCACGAAGAAAAAACAGCCAATTTGCCATCGCGAGAGTGGAAAGAAGTCACATACAAGTTACCTTGGTACCCAGGCGACACACCAAATATTTCAATTGGTCAGGGCTATTGGACCGCAACGCCAATGCAAATAGCCAACTCCATGACTATCATGGTGAACAAGGGCCTGCGCTATCAGCCGCATTTAGTGTCAGCAACTAAACTGAGCGACCAAGTACAAATTATTGCCCGTGATGAAAAGCCCCCCGTGCAACTTAAAAATGATGAAAATTGGGATATTGCACTACGTGCGATGTACAACACAGTACATAAAAAAACGGGCACGGCGCACAAAGCCTTTATTGGTGCACAATACACGGCAGGTGGAAAAACCGGTACTGCGCAGGTAAAAAGTATCGCCCAAGGTGAGCGTTACAACGCAGAAAAACTAGACGAGCGCCATCGCGATAACGCAATGTATATTGGTTTTGCCCCTTATGAAAAGCCTGAAATTGTAATAGCAGTTGCCGTTGAAAATACCGGTGGCGGCGCAACCGTTGGGGCACCGATTGCGCGTACATTAATGGACTATTACTTTTCGAATAAACCAGAATCTTTGGTAGGTAAACCGTGAAGGCGCTCAATCACAATAAAACGATTTGGGATAGATTACACTTAGACTGGCCATTACTTGTGGCAATTTTAGCCTTAATGAGCGGCAGTTTAGTGGTAGTTTACAGTGCCGGCGGTCAGAATATTGATTTAGTATTTCGTCAAGCAACCCGTATTGGACTTGGCCTATTTGTTATGTTCGCCCTTGCCCAAGTATCACCCACAAATATGCGGCGCTGGGCATTGCCCATCTACGTGGTTGGTGTTGCCCTGCTGGTTGCCGTCATGTTTTTTGGTGTATCAAGTAAAGGCGCACAGCGCTGGCTCAATGTGGGTATTCGCTTTCAACCCTCTGAGATTATGAAACTCGCCATGCCGATAATGGTTGCTTGGTATATTAGCCGTTATCATTTGCCACCGAAATATCGTCATTTAGCAATTGGCTTGTTAATTGTTGCTATTCCAACACGTTTAATCATGAAGCAACCCGATTTAGGCACATCAATTCTGATTGCAAGTTCTGGCCTATTTGTGTTGTTTTTTGCCGGTCTTCATTGGCGCCTTATTTTAGGTGCTTTAGCCATTGCACCAGCCGCAATTTATGGTTTTTGGCATTATGGCATGCACGAGTACCAAAAAACGCGGGTGCTAACCATGCTCGACCCTGAGAGCGATCCACTTGGTGCGGGATATCACATTATTCAGTCTAAAATTGCGATTGGCTCTGGCGGTGTTGAAGGAAAAGGCTGGACGCATGGCACGCAGTCTCAATTAGAATTTTTGCCCGAGCGCCACACCGATTTTATTTTTTCCGTGCTGAGTGAAGAGTTTGGCCTAATAGGTGTCACTATTTTACTTAGCTTGTACTTGTTTATTATCGCTCGCGGCTTATTTATTGCTGTCAGTGCACAAGATGCATTCGGCAAATTATTAGCAGCGAGTATTACCCTGACCTTCTTTGTTTATGTTTTTGTAAACATTGGTATGGTTTCAGGGTTATTACCTGTAGTAGGGGTTCCCCTTCCCCTTATCAGCTATGGCGGTACGTCCATGGTAACCCTGCTTGCGGGGTTCGGTATTATTATGTCTATTGCAACCCATAAGCGTATTTTGGTGAAATAACACAATGAAACACCTACTACTTATAACAGTTTTAATTTCGATAACCGCATGTGCGCCGTCTGGTCGCTACAGTATGCGTCATGACGCAGCGCCACTGCGCGCGCCATTGCCAGAAGAAATGCAAGATGTTGCCGTAACATCTGAAAAGAAAAGCATTTCTGCAAGCAGACCTTATGAAGTGCACGGCAAGCGTTATCAGCCATTGCACAGTGAAGTAGGCTTCAGCCAAACTGGAGTAGCCTCTTGGTATGGGCGAAAATTCCATGGCTACGCCACATCTAATGGTGAGCCATACGATATGTTCGCCATGACCGCAGCACATAAAACCTTACCGTTACCCAGTTTCGTGCGTGTTACCAACTTAGAAAATGGCAATACTGCAGTGGTACGCGTTAACGACCGCGGGCCATTTCACGATGATCGTATTATCGATTTATCGTACGCCGCCGCATATAAACTAGGCTACCATCGCACAGGTACCGCGAAAGTAAAAATAGAAGCCCTAGTTCCGGAAACTAATCATCACAAAGCCTATATCCAAATTGCTGCAGCGCAAAGTATCGAGCACTTAGGCGTGCTTGCTAAAACGTTAACGGCAGAACATCAGGTAGACAGTAAAATTGTGAAAAAAGATGGAATTTATCGCTTACGCCTTGGTCCAATCGACAATGCGCAAGTTGCGAAAGAATTACTCGATAAAATTAAGGCAAACAGCCATGAAAACGCATTCATGCTTTACAGTGACTGATTGCTTTAGGATAATTAACGCAAAATACCCAAAACTAATACAATTGACCCAAAGAGCCAATGAATCGAATTAAAAAAACAGTTATTGCTGCCATTGCAGCAGCGTCGTGCTTTTCACTGCAAGCACAAATCATCCCCGCGCCTCCTCAAATCAATGCCAAGGGCTATTTTTTAGTTGACTTTACAACAGGTAAAGTAATTGCCGAAGGTGAAGCTGATACTAAGCTAGCACCGGCAAGTTTAACCAAAATGATGACCAGCTATGTGATTGGTCTTGAGGTAGAAAGCGGTAATATTTCGCTTGATGATCAAGTTACCATCAGTGAAAGAGCGTGGGCGAAAAACTTCCCAGACTCATCAAAAATGTTTATCGAAGTAGGTAAACAAGTATCGGTAGAAGACCTAAACCGCGGCATTATTGTTCAATCAGGTAATGATGCGTGTGTAGCAATGGCTGAGCATATTGCAGGTAGCGAACCAGCATTTGCTGATTTAATGAACGCCCATGCACAAAAATTAGGTATGAGTAATACGCACTTTATCAACAGCCACGGGTTAGATACTACAGAGCACTATACTACGCCACGTGATATGGCAACCTTAGGTGTTGCACTCATTCGTGACGTACCAGCTGAGTACTCGCTATACGCAGAGAAGTCGTTCACGTATAACGGCATTAAGCAGTATAACCGTAACTCACTTTTGTGGGATGAAAACCTAAACGTTGATGGTATTAAAACAGGCCACACCAGTGAAGCTGGCTACAGCCTTGTAACCTCAGCTAAAAAAGGCAATATGCGTTTAGTATCGGTTGTTATGGGTACTAAGAGCGAGCGTTCACGTGCAACAGAAAGCCGCAAATTACTTAACTACGGTTTCCGTTTTTTCGAAACAGTGACACCATATAAAGCCGGTGACAGCTTTGCCGAGCAGCGTATTTGGATGGGTCACAAAGAAACGGTATCGCTAGGTATTTTAGAAGATACACCGATCACTATTCCTCGTGGTCAAATGAAAAACCTAAAAGCGAATTTCGAGCTAGACCAAACACTTGAAGCACCAATTGAAAAAGGTGTAAAAGTGGGTACTTTGTTCTTACAACTAGACGGTGAAGATATTGCACAATATCCACTAGTAACGTTGGAAGAAATTAACGAAGGCAGCTTCTTTAGCAAAATCTACGATTACATTCGTCTACAAATTAACAACTAATCTGTTAATTAATAAAAAAAGCGCCATTTGGCGCTTTTTTTATTTGTAAATTGCCAAAGACAGATAAACATTATTAATAAGCGTTTTTTTGAATTTATGATAGACTAGCGGGCATTTTCTTAGGGCCAGCTAAATGGTCGTAATAACCCTATAATTACTGAGGTGAAATGTGGTTAATCCGGTTAAAAATACTAAATTTGACGAGTTTTTAGAGTTCCCTTGTCCTTTTACTTTTAAAGTAATGGGCCTTGCAAATGTTGACTTAACCTCGCAAGTATTAACTGTGATGCAAAAGTTGGCGCCTGGCGACTACGCACCAAAAACCAAAGCTAGCAGCAAAGGTAATTATGAGTCTGTAAGTTTAGTTGCAACAGTGACCAGCAAAGAACATATCGAAACAATTTACACTGAGCTTGGCTCAATCGCAGACGTACGTTACGTACTGTAAGGCCTATTAATATGCCTAAATTGATCGTTCGACAGCTTAATCGCCAAGATTACGAGCCGGTATGGCAGGCAATGCAGGACTATACCGATACGCGCGACGAAAATGCCGCTGATGAAATTTGGTTGGTAGAACACAACCCTGTGTTTACCCAAGGTCAAGCAGGCAAAGAAGAACACTTATTAATGACCGGTGATATTCCGGTAGTTAAAGTTGATCGTGGCGGCCAAGTAACTTATCACGGTCCAGGCCAACAAGTACTGTATGTACTGTTTAATTTACGTCGTCTCAAAATTGGTGTGCGCGAATTGGTTACCTGGCTTGAAGAAACGGTGATCGATACCCTAAATGATTTCGGTATCAAGGCGTACGCCAAAGCCGATGCACCGGGCGTATATGTCGATGAAAAGAAAATAGCCTCTTTGGGTCTTCGCGTTCGTCGCGGCTGTTCTTTTCACGGTCTTGCGTTAAATATCGATATGGATATGGAACCGTTTTTACGCATTAATCCATGTGGTTATGCCGGAATGGAAATGCTACAAACCAAACAAATTAATGGCCCACAAACGCTAGAAGAAGCGTCAAGCGGGCTGGTAAAGCACCTAGTTAAAAAATTAGGTACCACTGAATATGAGCAAGTAGTAGGTTTTTAATCAATGAGTAAACCTGTAAAAATGCAACCGGGCGTAAAGCTTCGTGATGCGGAAAAAATGGCACTAATCCCCGTCAAGGTTATGCCAACTGAAAAAGAAGAAATGCTGCGCAAGCCAGAATGGCTAAAAATTCGTTTACCTAAATCAAGTGAACGTATTGACGGCATTAAAAGCGCAATGCGTAAGCATGGTTTGCACTCAGTGTGTGAAGAAGCATCTTGTCCAAACTTGTCTGAGTGTTTTAACCACGGCACAGCCACCTTTATGATTTTAGGTGCAATTTGTACCCGTCGTTGCCCTTTCTGTGATGTTGCCCACGGTCGACCGCTGAAGCCTGATGCACAAGAGCCAGAAAAGCTTGCCTTAACGATTAAAGATATGAAGCTAAGTTACGTTGTAATTACGTCTGTTGACCGTGATGACTTACGTGACGGTGGTGCACAGCACTTTGCCGATTGTATTCGCGAAATTCGCAAACACAATCCAGGTATTACGATTGAAATTTTAGTACCTGACTTCCGTGGTCGTATGGATAAAGCCCTTGAGATTTTAACCGAAACGCCACCTGATGTGTTTAACCACAACTTAGAAACGGCGCCGCGCCTTTATAAGCTTGCACGTCCGGGTGCTGACTACAAATGGTCACTTGAATTACTGCGTCGCTTTAAAGAAGCTCACCCGAACGTTAAAACAAAATCAGGTTTAATGGTTGGCTTGGGCGAAGAAATTAGCGAAATTGAAGAAGTGTTGCGCGATTTACGTGAACATAATGTAGATATGCTTACTGTGGGTCAGTATCTACAGCCTTCTAAGCACCATTTACCAGTTAAGCGCTACGTGCCGCCTGTGGAATTTGATGCATTAAAAGACTATGCTGATGAAATTGGCTTCAGCCATGCAGCTTGTGGTCCGTTTGTACGCTCTAGTTACCACGCTGATTTACAAGCAGCAGGTAAAGAGGTTAAGTAACGAAAGCGTAAGCTAAATTACTTAAATAGATTACAAATAAAAGCCAGCACATGCTGGCTTTTATGTTTTATATTCGATTCATTTTTAATGCGTAACGAATGCAAAATGGCGCAATAAATCGATGAAATGGCTTAATGATTGCCATATACACTCGCCCTTTTAACGTTCTTAACTCCACCTCTGTCGCAACAATAAATTGACTTTGCGACACCCGTTTTACCGTTAGCCAAATTGCCATATTGGGCTCCTCACTGGTACTGACAACTTGCTCATCGCTTACCAATTGGTAACGCAAAAACCCCGCGCTCTCGCCTGTTTTCATCGAGGTCAAACTACTTCCCATATTATTATCTGTTGCCAAAAAGCCAAACAGTGAGACGACTTTGTTACGCAGTGTCAAAAGGCCTTTCACCCACTGTGGCAACTCAGCAAAAATAGCAAAATAAACCTGCTGTGCAGTTAAGTCAGCTTTGTTTGCAGTAAACATAAATGCGTCTTTGTAACACACCCCGCAGCCTTTGCTAATAACACTTGGAAATTGAATTGCCGTAACTTTATTTTTTACCGAGCTGCTTTTGTAAAAACGCATCTTTAAACGCCTTTTTTCCATCTTTAAAGCCTAAAATAAGTAGCAACAGCACTACTCCACCAGGCACTAAAACAGCCATAAGCAGCGGACCAACAACATAGCTATAACAAAAGATAAACGGCAGAAAAATAACCGAGCCAAGTAATCGTTTTAAATGTTCCATACTCACTCCTAAAATAAATTGAGCGCGCTCATTTTATTATTGAGCGCGCTCAAAAATCAACAACAATTTTTATTGCGTTAATTTATAAAGCTGGTGTAATAGCACATGTACTGGAGGAAAACGTGTCAAAAAAAGAACAAACAAAACAACTTATTCTTACAACCGCATGGCTGCTTTTTAAAGAAAATGGATACCAAAATACCAGCACGCGCGATATTGCTATGGCGTCTGGTGTTGCCAACGGCACAGTATTTAGTCATTTCAAAAGTAAAATAGACATATTAAAAGCGGGATTTTCAGACCAATTAGATGAAGTACTGTTAAACGCCAGCAAAAAAGATAAAAGCCATACTGCAATTGAACGCATGTCGCACTATGCTAAAGCGCTCTACCCGTTTTACTTATCTCAGCGTGAGTTTAGTCGAGAGTTACTTGGCACGATCATGTGGCAACACAGTGAACTTGCCCCTCAGTTAGCACGATTTAAAAACCAACTAATACACGATAACAACGCAAGTACACATCATGCTGATGTGATCATTGATCTTTATTTTATGACCTTGCTATACGGGCTAAATCACCCTGAAATAAATGAAAATGAATTAGTTGCACAACTTGAAAATAAGCTGAGTATGCTCAATGTACCTAACTAACATTCAGGTTAACTAAAATAGGTTAACCTATGTAGCATTAAGCATAAGTTAATAATAGCGCTTTAAAATACGCGGGGTTGAACTTGCAAAGAGCAAAGCTCAACACGCACTTGTGTAAGTCCACTTAATTTCGTTAAACAAGATAAAGGAACTACTATGAATCGCTTTGCTAAACCTTTGTTTTTATGTTCACTTATTGCCACCAGCACAATTACATTAACCGCGTGTCAATCTGCCCCTGAAGTACAGCAATCAACAATGCGCACCTTAAATACGGAAGTATTCTATTTTGACCGCAGCATGTTGCCACCTAATGCCGAGTTAACAGTAACGCTTGAAGACGTATCAAAAATGGACGTTGCCGCAACCGTGATCAGTAGTAAATTAACCACGCTCGATACTGCGCCACCTTATCGCGTTGCACTAACTTATGATGAAGCACTCATTAAAGACAACATGCGCTACAACGTACGCGCACAGATCCGTAAAGACGGTGAGTTATTGTATACCACGACACAATCAAATAACCCGTTTGCAAATAACAGCGGTCCGCTACGACTAAAACTGACTAAAATCGCCCCAACAATTAAACCAGATGTACCGCTGACAAATACTTATTGGAAAGCCACCATGTTACAAGATGCTCAAGTGAATACACCTGAAGGTGCACGAGAAGTCTTTGTGCAGTTAAAAGCCGATGGTAACGCGCGTGGATTTGCTGGCTGCAATAACTTTATGGGTGGCTATTTAGCAAAAGAGTTTGGCCTGCGCTTTAAAGGCATGGCCAGTACTATGATGATGTGCCAAGGTACGGCGAACACCCTTGAAAGTGCAATGCATCAAGTATTGCAAGATACGTTTGAATACAAAATAAAGGGTGAGTCATTAACTTTATTTAACGAGAAAAAAGAAAAAATTGCTCAGTTTAGTGCCGTATATTTTAACTAACTAAACCTTACTTAATACATAAAAAAGCCGCATTTTGCGGCTTTTTTTATTCTTCAACGAGTTGTTCGCTACGGTAGAAACCACCGTCATCCGATAACAAGGAAACAAGTTCTGGTAAACATGCATCCATGGTCTTTTTCAATGTCCATGGTGGGTTTATCACAATCATGCCTGAGGCCGTCATGCCTAATTCATCACTATCTGCGCTCGTCGCAAGTTCAAATAACTGAATATTGCGAATACCCGATGCAATAAGCCCCTGCTCCATTTTTTCAATGCGCTTGCGTGTCACTACAGGATACCAAATCATAATCGTGCCACTGTTAAATCTTACATTGGCTTTTTTAACGGTTTTAACAACTTGCTCGTAATCTGACTTTATTTCGTAAGGAGGATCAATTAATACGCAACCACGTTTTGCCTGAGGTGGTAGTAAACCTAATAGTCCTGCAAATCCGTTTTCTTTACGAACATAGGTTTGCTTGCGACGCGTGCTAAGCTCAGCCATATTGTTTTTTAAGCTTTCGCTGTCTTGCGGGTGCAATTCGAATAACCAGCGTTTGTCGCTATCACGTAACAAGCTGTCAGCAACAAGTGGCGAACCGGGATAGAACTCAAGTTCCCCTTTATTAAACTGTTTTACACGCTCAACATAATTTGCAATTGCTTGGTTGTCACCTTTGTATTGCCATAACTTAGCAATACCATCTAAATACTCTTGCGTTTTTTGGGCGTCTGCATTGGCTAAACGATAAATGCCAACACCTGAGTGGGTATCAATATATTCAAGTGGCTTATCTTTTTGCGTAAGATAAGTAAGCGTTTCAATTAATACTAAATGTTTAATAACATCAGCAGGGTTACCTGCATGAAAAGAGTGACGATAGCTAAGCATATACAGCCCTAAACGTAAATTTGCTGCATTATAACTCTTTTATACATGTTTTACGGGTAGATTTTGCGCAGTTAAACGATTTTAGCTAAATTTCCTTGAACTTAGCCTTGCTATCGCCATCCAATACCCATATTTACATATTACTGTCACATTTATTCATTATTATTTAAGGCGTGCCATTATGAGCGACAATTTATACTCTACGCTACATTCGTTAGTTGACCAATTAATCTCCCAAAACCAAACCCTAAAAGAAGAAAAGCAAGCGCTTGAAACTGCGTTAGCCAAAGCAAAAGACGAGCTTGAAACATCACAGCTTGAATTAATGGAGCTTGAAGAATCAAGCAGCTCACAAGCAGCGTCTTTAAACGAACTTGTTACTAAGCTTTCGCAAGCGGCAAGTTAATTTATGGCGCAAGGTGATAATCAGGGCCTCGCAATAACCTTACTTGGCAAGCAACATATGATTGCTTGCCCAAAAGGCAAAGAAGATGAGCTGCTTGCTGCAGCTAACCGTTTAAACGATGAGTTAAACGAATTTAAACAGCGTGCACACACCAAAAGCGATGATAAAGTATTGCTGATGGTCGCTTTGAATCTTTGTCACGAATTACTCAGTGCTGACGCGCAACATACCAAGCAAATGAACCAACTGATTGTTAAGTTGTTGTCAGCAGTCGAATAATATATCTCAGATTGTTCTGGAAATTATTTTACTATTGCGATATTAATGTCACACCTTTAACCGCTAAAAACCGTTGGCCATGCAAAAATCTCAACTATTTGGCATCAAACTACTCGTTATTAGTTTAGTATTTTTTGTCATTTTAATTGTAGATGCAGTGGTTATTTGCCAGCTTTTAAATACGCAAAACTCGGTAACTGTGTTACAAGTTCAATTGTGGGGAAGCTGTTTGGTAGCAGGTGGTATTGTGAGTGGCATTTCGCTTTTACAGCTCAAAAAAATCAGCGCAATGCGTGCATCAAGCTATTTAATTATGGCCTTGATTTTTATAGCCTTACCCTTTATTTTTGCGACAAGCCCTTATTCTGTAACAAGTTTTTTTAACTTCTTTTAAATCTTACAGTTATCAACTTTTTGCCTTTTTGTCATTTCTGATACTTTTTTCTTGTCTACACTTAAACCAAGTTTTCCTGAAAAGGCATGCTGGTTATGTATCGCTCACCCGAGTTAAAAGGTCTATTGCTATCGCTGTTACTTGCATTAGTAGCACCAACTGTATCTGCCGTGAGCGACAAATCGAATATTTGGCAACTTATTGCTGAAAATAGACAGCTAGCAAACCTCTCACACCCACGAATAGACGATAAATTACACTGGTATTCGCAACAATCGTTTTATGCCAGCAATATTTCATTGCGTGCAAAGCCATACTTACCCTACATAGTTGCAGAGCTTAAAAAACGTAATATGCCGATAGAATTAGCCCTACTGCCCATTGTTGAAAGTGATTTTCGTATGACTAAATCACAAAAAGGCGCGGCGGGAATTTGGCAACTTATGCCACTGATTGCACAGCATTATAATGTGCCAATTAACGGATATTACGATGGCCGCTTCGACTTAGTGCTTTCAACCCATGCTGCACTGAGTTATTTAAACGAACTATACGTGACTTTTGACAAAAACTGGTTGTTAGCAATCGCGGCCTATAACTGCGGTGAGGGTAAAGTAAAAGAGGCAATACGTATAAATAAACATAACGCTAAACCGGTAGATTTTTGGCATTTGCCATTACCGCAAGAAACCAAAGATTATGTACCTAAGCTATTAGCGGTTAACAAACTGATTGCGAACAATCCGTCGTTTTTTCCACCTGTGGAAAGCATATCCTCTACTCGTATCATCGATGTAGAGCAGCCCTTTTCCATTATTGTAATTGCAGAACTGCTCCAAGTGCCTAGCGCGGAAATATTAAAACTAAATCGCGCTTATATCGCTGATAAAAGTGCACCAAATGGCCCCTTTCATTTGCTGCTACCAAAAAAGCTCGGCATCACACTAGAACAAGTATTGTTGTTTAGCCGCTATGGTAAAGATAAAGGATACACAGTTAAAAAGGGGGACTCTTTATACCGCTTAGCAAACCTCACCAACACATCAATTTCAAAGTTAAAAGCGCTTAATCGTTTAACTACAGATGTATTGTATATCGGGCAGCGTTTAATCTTACCCGCCAGCAGTAAAAGCATGCCGAGTTTAGTGCGTGAATATGCCATTAGCCGTTACATCAAACGGGCAAAACCGGAAATCGAAAGATTAGAAGTATCTTATCAGGTTAAACCGAGCGATTCCCTTTGGCACATTGCCACTTTGTTTGATGTTACCATCAAGCAACTGCGCGATTGGAATGCATTGCCGCGAAAAGGCATTATAAAACCAGGGCAAGAATTAAAAATTGTTATTACGCAAGCTAAAGCGGCGCCGCAAAACATACTTACATCTGGCGATATCACCGAGCAACTGCCCTACTTTTCAATTAGCCAAACTGCGACATTAAACAATTGATTTTCGCGTCTTAATCTGAATTCATATATACTGCGAAAAATTGTTAAATTTAGGATTATTATGCAAATCGCAAAAGACGCCGTTGTTGAATTTCATTACACCGTTTTTGAAGGTGACACTCAGTTAGAATCAAGCAAAGATGGCTCTCCACTAGCTTACCTTCATGGCCATGAAGGTATGT
The DNA here is from genome assembly GCF_044005875.1 of Pseudoalteromonas sp. XMcav1-K. Taxonomy (NCBI): domain Bacteria; kingdom Pseudomonadati; phylum Pseudomonadota; class Gammaproteobacteria; order Alteromonadales; family Pseudoalteromonadaceae; genus Pseudoalteromonas; species Pseudoalteromonas sp. XMcav1-K. The sequence continues at coordinate 31,664 of NZ_JBIPJE010000035.1, forward strand.
TACCAGGTTTAGAAAATGCGCTTGATGGCAAAGCAGCTGATGAGAAATTTAGCGTTGAGCTTGAAGCTAAAGACGCATATGGGCCACGCCACGATAATGCAGTTCAGCGTATTCCTTTAAAGCACTTACAAGGTGCTAAAGTATGGAAGCCAGGCATGACTGCCGTTGTGCATACCGATCAAGGTCAACGCCAAGTAACAATCATTAAAGTTGGTCGCTTTAACGCTGATTGTGATTTAAACCACCCATTTGCTGGTAAAGATTTAACCTTTAATATCGAAGTTGTATCAGTACGCGAAGCAACAAGCGAAGAGTTATCGCACGGCCATGTGCATGGCGCTGGCGGTTGCGGCCACTAAATTATGAGTAAGGTCGCAGTAGTTACTGGCGGTAGTAAAGGCATTGGCCTTGCTACCGTTTCGCGATTAATTGACGATGGTTATATCGTATACAACCTGGATATTAGCCATTCAGATGTCGGGCATTTTATCGACTGCGATGTGAGCAATGTTGATGCGGTTGGCAACGTGATTGCAAATATAGGGCAACAACATCAATCAATTGATGTGGTTGTATCTAATGCAGGTCGCCACCTTTCAGCTAACATCGAAAACACATCTGAACAGATGCTAGATGAGCTATTTTCGTTGAATGTGAAAGGCGCGTTTAGCCTAATTAAGCATGCGCTACCTTTTATGAAACAAAACGGCGGCGCAATTGTGCTAGTAGCGTCTGATCAAGCGCTTATTGGTAAGCGAAACTCCTTCGCATATAACTTATCTAAAGCGGCACTTGCCTCAATGGCACGTACCACCGCGTTAGACTATGCCGAATATAACATTCGTGCCAACGCTGTTTGTCCAGGTACCATTGAAACACCGCTTTATCATGCAGCTATAGATAGTTACTGTGAAAAAAGCGGCGCTAACAAGGCCGAAGTACACGCTGAAGAAGAAGCACTACAACCGCTTAACCGTTTAGGTCAGGCAACTGAGGTAGCAGATTACATTGGCTTTTTGGTCAGTGATAAAGCGACATTTATCACCGGTAGCTTGCAGGTTATTGACGGTGGATACACAGCGCAATAACGCCATATTCGACCCTCACCTTCATCTTTTTGATTTAGATGAAGGTGATTATTTTTGGCTCAAAAATGCACTGCCCCCTTGGCCAAAAATTAGTTTAATTCAACGCAATTTCACACCAGCCGATTTAAAACTACCGGTACATTTTCAGCTTGACGGCTACGCGCATATTGAAGCGGGTTTTAATAATACTCACCCCGCGGCCGAAATCGCCTTTTTAGAACAAAAATACAAACGCGCGCATTGTGCGATAAGTTATGCGCAAATTGACCAAGACCCACATACCTTTAAAGAGCAAATTCAGGACTTTTCACGCTATGCTACTTTTGTTGGCATTCGAGATATTAGTGAAGGTGCGGATGCCGAGCGATTATTAAAGCCAGAAGTCGTAAGCAATTTTGCGCTGCTTGAAAGCCATCAGTTAATCTTTGAGGCGCAGTTTGAACTTCACCAACACCCTATCACAAAGCGCTTATGTGATTTAGCAAAAGCATGCCCCACTTTAAATATTGTGTTAAATCACGCAGGTCTGGTTACAGCTGAATCGTTTGATGATTGGCACACAGCAATCAAAAACCTGGCACGCTTTGATAATATCGCGATAAAGTATTCTGGGTTTGAAATGATAGATTTGCCATTAAACGAACCATTCAGAAAAACGGTGTTGACCACACTAGTTACACATTTTGGCGAAAACCGCGTTATGTTTGCCAGTAACTTTCCAATTTGTTTAATGGCATCAAGTTATGCCTCGCTTTGGCAACAATATTACGACCTGTGCCCTAATAAAGCACTGTGGCAAAAGCTCAGTTTTGCTAACGCGAAGCGAATTTATCAGATACAGAAATAGCGATAGCTAGCCAGCTCTCAGGTTAATTATTACGAGATATTTGCTAAAGCCTTATTAGCGTGATGCCACGCATATTCATGTAATTTCCAATGTTTTGGTGACCAGCCCTCTAAAAAGCGCACAAAGTCCGCCCACGCAATGCTATAAAGTGCTAACCAGCACGATAAAATTTGCGTACCGCCCGGCTTAGCAAACACATCACAATACTTTAAAAACGCCGTTTGATAATAATTCAGTAACTCATGCTCAACAGCATATAGTTGCTCACTGGTAAATGCACTACTGAGTAACAACATTACGTCTTGTATACCAATGCCTTTGCCAACATACTGAAAGTCATACCCTGCAACGGTATTTTGCGACATCATAAAGTTAGCAATTTTAGCATCGCCATGAATAAGTGTTTGATACGGACAACTCCGCAATTGATTATCTAACGCTGGCGCTGCCGCTTTTAACGCTGTATGCGACATTGCATTTAACTCATCCGGACGCGTCGCAAGATGCCAATAACCGCCTTGCTGCCATAGCTTATTGTCACTGACATTAAGATTTTGCGCATGAAAACACGCCAACCAATCAAGAACCCCTTTAACCGCTGAGATATCATCTTCGGCTATGGCTTCAAACCCCGCAGATGCTAAATCACTGAGCAGTAAATATTGCGTATTATCAGCTGCCAGTAACCCTAAAAATTGTGGCGTAACGACATTTAGTTTGTTGCTGTAGTGGCGATAAAAATATTGTTCATTGCGATAAGAACTTAGCTTTCGAGCAGATGCAAAGTCACTATTCCAGCCCTTCGGGTGGTGTATTTCAGTTGGCTTGCAAATGGATTTTACTACTACCGATTCATCATTTTGTGCAAACGAAATACGATGCAGCGCACCAAAGCCACTCCAAACTGTTTTGAAGGTATCTACTTGGCGAATATTTGACTTGCCAAGAGTTTGGCATATTTGCAGTTGAATGGTGTCATTTAGCATAGTGGAACCGATATTATCAAATCGCGTACACGCTACCATATTGCAAAAAAAAGAGCAGCAAATGCCGCTCTTTTGTTCAACGAGTAACAATTAGAAATTTTGCTTAGTTGCTTTGTAGCGCAGTGTCACATTTGCATACGGTAAAATACCACGCAGACGGAAATACCACTTACCCTCTTCAGGTTTGTCTAGCGTACATGTTTCGTTGCTGCCCCATAAATATGGACGACAATCATATTTAAAGAAGTTAGGCTGTTTACCGTGGCGCACATATAAATCTGCTTCACCATCGCCTTCAATTGACACTTCTAACGTATCAAAACCCGCTGGCAGTTCAATAGTACGGTGATCCCACCAGAACCAACCAGATAGGTTTTCAAATGTACCTTCAATAACTGTTGGCGCTGGGCGTGTATCAAAGTCAATTACGATTGGGTCGTGATCAGATGCACGATAAGCGTGATCAGCATATAAACTTGCTAGGTGCTTATCTGATTTGTATTCCATGTTGTAGTCAAGTGAAACTGGCTCGTCAGCATTAATATGCCAATCTTGAATACCAACTACTTTGTCATACATGCTGCTTGATGCAAATGCGTGATCTAAACTACCAATGCGACCTTGATATACATACGAGTAATCACGTGTATGACCAAACCGTTGCTTTTTAATGTTTACAAAACCATTGTTAACAAATGCATAGATTGGATCTTCTTCACCATACGCGTTCATATCACCAAGAATTACCATATCTTCATCAGCTACAGTAGTTGGATTAGTCGCTAACCACTCATTCAGTTTATTAACTGCGTTAACGCGAGTTTGGTTCCAACAACCTTGACCATCCTTTTGGTCTGCATCTAAACCTTCCGCTTTACTACAGCTACCTTTAGAACGTAAGTGAGTAACCACTACAGAGAAATTCTCTTTGGTTAGCTTATCTGTAAAGGTTTGCATTACTGGTGGACGGTTTCCGTAATCAAACGGAACTGCTTCAGTGAACGCAGCTGTGCCTATTTCTGCCACTTTGTTACTGCGATAAATAATCGCCGACATAATTGCGTCGCCACCGACCTGTTCCGTGTTTAAATTAACAAAGGCATAGGTATCGTTTGCTTGAGCGGCATTTAAAGACGCAACTAAATCAGCAATTGCACTTAAATCAGAAAAACCATCGTTTTCCATTTCAAGTAAACCAATCACATCTGCATCTAGCGCTAAAATTGCACTCACTGTTTTTGCTTTTTGACGTTCAAATTCTTCTGCAGTGTCTGCACCACGAGGCGTTGGGAAACCACCGCCTTGGCCGTCACCATTGAAGTAATTAAGTACGTTAAAGCTCGCAATTCGTAAATTACTGTTTTCAACAGCGTCTGGCGCTTCGCTACGCTCATTTTCAGGGATAAAGTTTGGTGTTGTTGTTGGGTGAATACGGTACTGGCTATAGCCATAGCCAAGAACGCCGGTAAGGCCATTTACTTTATCGCCTAGACGCAATGTATTGTAAGCATCAAGTTCTGGCGTTGGGTATGGGATAACCTCAAGGTTTTGCGCGCTTGAACCATCATCTAATGTAATAGATTTAAGCTTGTTTTCAGCCTCTACTGCATTTGCAGCATCACCAGGCAGTGCAACTTGCGTGCTTTGGAATAAACGTTCTGTGCCAAGTTTTAACTCGCCATAGCGTGAAAGACCATAAGTATCATTTACAACTAGTTCATTAGATACACTTACAAGCATACCTTCATACGCTTCTAAGCCACCTTCAGCTGGTAGTGTTATTTCTGTGGCTCTGTAACTTTCTGTACCACACACTTTAAGATCACCAACATAAGCAAGTTGAGTTTGCCCATATTTTTCTTCTACTTTTGCACGTAGTTTTACAACATCACCTTGTGCTACTTCAGTTTTGTTGTAATAAACAAAAATACCTTCTGATGTGGTTAAGTCACTATCTTGGTCAAATGACTCTTCTTGTAAGAAAAAGCCTTTTAACTGATCGTCACCTTGCAGGCTTACAGTAACAACTGCTTGCACTTCAACTGTTTCGCCTACAAGCGAGCTCGCATCACCATTCCCTTGAATAGCACTAATAAGAGTTGCATCACCACCGCATTCAACTGGGTCCGGCTCTTCTGTTTGCTGATTGTGACTACCCACATTTGAAAAATCATCTTTTGGCAATGCCATCCATTCAAGTTCGCCATCAAACGCTGCAAATGCATCTGTACGGCCAGATTTCACAGATTCTAATCTAATTAACGAACGATCTTGAGTGCGTACATCACCGCTTACCCAAGCTGAACCTGGATCGACACCAATTTGGCCTAAGCTATCAACCACAGTGTCACTGTTAGTTAATGTAACCGCGTCATCACCGTTAAACCAACTGCCATCAGTATCAAGCTGCGCTTTTGCTTTTAACGCTTCCGCTGCACGTGAGTGTGCAACAACATAAGTAGTGTTAGGTGCAAGCTCACCAGCAAGCGTAATCGTACGGCCAATTTCCGTCTTACCGTTAAAATAAAAGTTTAGTGCGTAAGTTGATAAATCAACTGCGGTATCGCCTGCATTATAAACTTCAACCGCTTTATTGTAGCTGCCGCCTTCAACGTATTCCGAAATGATCACATTCGCATTGGCACTGGCTGTTGCCAAGGCAATTGCGCTTGCCAAAAGTGTTTTCTTTAACATTAGTATTGTTCCCGATTTTGTTTTACCCGACTAAGGAACATCGTATGCTAGGCATATAAAGTGACAAATCAATTACAAAATAGTGTTTATTTACAGTGATTTACGATTAATTTAACATTTTTGAAACACTTGAAATTGAAAGGACTAATGTCCGGTGTTTTAGATATTTTTAGGAATAAGAAAAAAATATCAATTCCCAAATGGAATTAGCGTTACTTAATTTTAATTTCATTCGGACATATGACCTTGCTGCTACCAATAAACAATTAACGGCGACACTATTAGCCGTTTTATTGTATTTAGTTCGCAAGAGATTTATAACAAACAGCAGACTTTACACCGCACCTTTTGTATAAAAAAGCTGACTAAACCAATAACGTTTTTTACCTTTTCGCAAAATAAAATCTCATCATATTGTTTTGACCTAAACCACTTCAGCCCACTATGTAAAACTAAACTCACTAGCGTGACTCATTTTCTTAAAAGGTTGATAGCACACCCTCTAAAAAAGCCTTTCGGTAAACTGCGGGCATAAAAAAACGCCTGAGCATAAACTCAAGCGTTTTCTTTAAATCTAGAATGGCGGAGAGGGAGGGATTCGAACCCTCGATAGGGGTTAACCTATACACGAGTTCCAGTCGTGCGCCTTCAGCCACTCAGCCACCTCTCCGCATTACACTGCCTTGCAATGTGTGGCGTATCTTATGCAAAGCCTTGATTGTAAGCAAGTACTTTTTAGAACACTGATTATGAGCGGCTAAAATTACAACACATTAAGTATTGTTTGTCGTTGCCAACTTTAACGATGCCGAAAAATCTAGCATGCGATTAAGCGAACGTAGCGCGCCTTCACGAAGTTCCATATCCACAAACACTTCTTTACCGCTTGCATCAAGTAATGCTTCTTCAATCGCTTTTAGGCCATTCATCGCCATCCAAGGACAGTGCGCACAGCTACGACATGTTGCACCTTCACCTTGAGTTGGTGCTTCAAAGAATTCTTTTTCAGGGCACAGTTGCTGCATTTTATAAAAAATACCGCGATCCGTTGCCACGATGAACTTTTGATTGTCCATCTCTTGCGCTGCTTTAATTAACTGGCTCGTTGACCCTACCGCATCAGCTAAATCAACAATTTCAGCAGGTGACTCAGGGTGCACTAATACCGCTGCATCAGGGTGCAGGGCTTTCATATCTTTTAGCGCTTTTGTTTTGAATTCATCATGGACGATACATGCGCCATTCCACATGATCATATCTGCGCCAGTTTGCTTTTGAATATACGAGCCTAAGTGTTTATCAGGGCCCCAAATAATCTTGTCGCCTTGCTCATCAAGGTGTTCAACAATTTCAAGTGCACAGCTTGAGGTAACAATCCAATCTGCACGAGCTTTAACTGCCGTTGAAGTATTTGCATACACCACCACTTTGCGATCTGGGTGCTGATCGCAAAACGCTGAGAACTCATCAATTGGACAACCAACATCCAGTGAACACGTTGCTTCTAGCGTTGGCATCACAACTGTTTTTTCTGGCGTTAAGATTTTGGCTGTTTCGCCCATAAAGCGCACACCTGCAACCACAATAGTTTTTGCTGGGTGTTTACTACCAAAACGCGCCATTTCTAACGAGTCTGCAACACAACCACCGGTTTCTTCAGCCAGGGCTTGAATTTCAGGATCGGTGTAATAGTGTGCCACTAATACCGCATCTTTCTCTTTTAGAAGTGATTTAATACGTTCTTTATACGCCTGCTTTTCATCGTTTGATAAAGGGGCTGGCTTGGGAGGAAAAATATAATCCTCAGGCATAATTTGTTCAGCTAAGCTCATATTCTCGACCGTGAACTGCTACAGGAAATTGGCGCGCATTATACTGAAAATGGCAACTGAATGACAGTTTTGTGATTGATAAAATAACGCGATGGATATAATTAAGAAATATAAATAAGATATGAATGGTGGGTCATGATGGACTCGAACCATCGACCAATGGATTAAAAGTCCACTGCTCTACCAACTGAGCTAATGACCCGCTCATAGAATGCGTATTGCATATAGAAAGGTCTTTGAATGGTGGGTCATGATGGACTCGAACCATCGACCAATGGATTAAAAGTCCACTGCTCTACCAACTGAGCTAATGACCCGCTCAAAGAGAAGGCTTAGAAAATGGTGGGTCATGATGGACTCGAACCATCGACCAATGGATTAAAAGTCCACTGCTCTACCAACTGAGCTAATGACCCGCTCTAAGCAAGTGCATTTCGAATGGTGGGTCATGATGGACTCGAACCATCGACCAATGGATTAAAAGTCCACTGCTCTACCAACTGAGCTAATGACCCGCTCAATTCCCGTGAGGGAAATACTCGAAGTGCAAAAATCTGAATGGTGGGTCATGATGGACTCGAACCATCGACCAATGGATTAAAAGTCCACTGCTCTACCAACTGAGCTAATGACCCAATCAGATTTTTTGCGCAGCGTTTTTGTCTTTCGTAACAAGCGGCTGCGGGCGCTTATAATACTTATTTAAAAAATGAGTGCAACCTAAAATTACGGTTTTTTTAAGTTTTATGACTCAGTTGGCTAATTTTATACCAACAAATTAAGATTAGCCTAAAAAGTGATAATGTTTTCACTTTTCGTTTACAAATAAGTGGTGTTGCGAGTCTTAATTAAGACTCGCTAATTTTTCAACAGCCAACTTCGCTGGGGTTGAATCAGGGTATTGTGCCACTAAATCATTTAAGATTTTTTTCGCAAGTACCGTTTCACCTTCTTTTAAATAGGTGTTTGCAAGTTTAAGCATGGCATCTGAACGCTTATTTGAGTCAGGGAAGCCATTCACTAAACTTTCAAAGTGCGTAAGTGCACCTTTGCTGTCATTTTTAATTGTCAGTAACTGACCTAACCAATAATGTGCATTAGGCACATAAACTGAATCAGGATAGTTTGTTAAGAATGCTTTGAACTCTGGGATCGCATCATCATAGCGTTTATCTTGCATAATGAGTTGTACAGCGCGATCGTAAGCATCATTCTCAGACAAGTTGTTGCTCATTGTGCCTGAGCTAACATCTGATGTAGTGTCTGCTACTTGTGTCGGTGCGCTATAACTCGATACGCGCGTTTCAATTTCTTGATACAGCTCACGCTGACGTTGCAGCACTTTTTCCAATTGGTAGCCTTGCTCTTCGGTAACACCGCGTAGTTGGCTTACTTCATCTTGTAATGATTCCAATTGCTGCTGCAATTGAAGAAATTGTACGTTTCGATTTGCAACCATGCGCTCTAAAGTTTGTAAACGCGTTTCAAGTGCTGTCGATGACATGCTTGAACTTGCGCCTACCTCAGAAACAGGAGCGGGAGCAGCCAGTAACTGACTGCTCCCGCTAAGAAACATGGTTGCCAAAATAACTTTCGGCTTAATCATATTATCTTCTATATTAGTATACTAAAACTGCGCGACGGTTTTTCGCGAAAGCATCTTCAGTACGTGTTTTAACCATTGGCTTTTCTTCACCGTAGCTAACTACTGAGATTTGGCTTTCCGCAACACCTAGGCTTTGTAGGTATTTAGATACAGCTTCACCACGACGCTCACCTAGTGCGATGTTGTACTCAGGAGTACCGCGCTCATCAGCGTGACCTTCTACAAGTACTTTAACACTTGGGTTCTTAACTAAGAAATCAGCGTGTGCTTGAAGTAACTCAACGTAATCGCTGCGAACTGTTGATTTATCAAAACCAAAGTAGATGATTTGCTCTTGACGAAGCGCTTCATATTTTTCTGCAAGAATTTCTTCTGGCGTCTTTTCTTTAGCAACAGTTTCAACTTGTACTGTTTCTTCTTGACCTTGGTTGCTTTGATTCGCAGATGTATCTTCTTCAACAGTTGAAGATGAGCTACAAGCAGCTAACGTCATTACAGGCACTGCAATGAGTAGGCTTTTTAGTAGTTTGTTAAGTTGCATTGAGTTGATTCCTTTTTTAAAAGTCTAACCTGTAATCTTTACAAAAATGGCGACCACGCGGGTGCCTTAACTTCACCTTCCGCTACCGGTAGGCGAGCTTTAAACCGTCCATCCATTGATACCAATGCAAGGACCTGTTTATTATTATGTAACGTACTATAGATAATCATTGAGCCATTTGGCGCAATGCTTGGTGATTCATCTAAGCGAGTACGTGTTAACACACTGAAGTCACCTGATTTTAATTCTTTTTTAGCAATATGGTATCGACCTAAGGTACGATTTACCATCACCAAGCTATTACCATCAGGCGTGATTGAACCCGCTAAATTCATATCACCGTCAAAAGTAAGTCTTCTTTTCTTACCAGTTGCTAAATTTACGCTATAAATCTGAGCATTACCAGCCCTTTCCGACGTAAATATGATTTCTTTACCGTTTGGATGCCAGCTTGGCTCAGTGTCGATACTTCTGTGTCTTGTAATGCGGCGTGCTTTCTTACTTTTCAAGTCCATTACATAGATTTCAGTCGCACCATTTTTGTCTTTAGACAGCACCATTGCTAGCTTATTACCGTCAGGCGAAAATCGTGGTGCACCGTTGATGCCTTTGAAGGTTGTTAAGCGCTCGCGTTTACCGGTGTAAATATCTTGAATATAAATCTGGCTCTGGCGATTTTCGAATGTTACGTACGCCAGCTTTGTGCCATCTGGTGACCACGTTGGCGACATTAGCGGCTCTTTCGAACGTAATAGCGTTTGCTCGTTGTAACCGTCGTAATCTGCAATCACTAATTGATATGGACGATCTTCGTTTTCACGTACAATTACATACGCAATTTTAGTTAAAAACGCACCGCGTTCACCAGTAAGTGCTTCGTACACCACGTCGCTAATACGGTGACCGTAACGGCGGAAACTATCGCTGCCAATTACGGTTTGACGCGCATCTAAAATATGATCTTCCGAATTAACTAAACGGCCTTTACTTAAAATCTTTGTATCGCCACCTGTAATTTGGCCGCGAATAACATCAATTAGTTGATAGCTCACTAAGTAACGGTCGCCCATTTGTTCGGTAATGCTACCAACTAAAATAGCTTCAACACCTTCAGAAACCCACGCACTGTAATCTACTTCTAAATCCGTTGCTGGCTGCTGCGGCATATTAGCCGGCGCCACTGGATTAAAACGACCACTGCGACGTAAGTCGGCAGCAATCACGTCTGTAATATTGCTTGGCGCGATACCATTTCCGCTATATTTAAATGGCACGATACCAATCGGGCGTGCTGAATCGACACCTTCGGTAATTACAATCTCAAGAGCGGCGTTCGCTGCTGTACTCACTAATAGCACAACCAACAAAGCCCATTTTTGTAATGCGCTAATCATGTTATCCCTTAAATATCTGGTTTAATGGTTAAGTTAATGTTTTTAAGTTTTTCAAAAACCGCTTTGTCTTTTGACACTGGTAATGTATCAGCTCTGCGTACCGCACGAATACTGGCTTCACACACTTGTTTATCGCCACTTAGTGCTTCAACCTGTGTTACTAAACCGTTAAACGCAAGGCGCAAGTTAAGACGACATTGCTTGCCTTTCATGCTGTCTTCCAACAATAAGTTTTGCTGGATTTTGGCGATAATAAGCGCGGTGTATTTTTCTACTTCAGAAAGTACTTGTGCTTGCTTAGCACGACTGCGCGCTGCAGCTTCCGCGGCAAGTTGCTCTTGCATCATTTTTTCAGCTAATGCTTTTTGACGCGCAGCTTCAGCATCGGCCTTACGTTTGGCCTCCGCTTTTTTCAGCCTTTCCTCTTCAGCTTTGCGTTTTTTCGCAAGCGCTTCGGCTTTCTTCTTCGCTTCTGCCGCTTTTTTCTGTTCAGCTTGCTGCTTTTTCTTCGCTTCTCGCGCTGCAGCTTCTGCTTTTTTCTTTTCTCTTTCTTTACGCACGCGCTCTTTTTCAAGCTTGGCGATACGTCTTGCCTCTTCTTCACGCTTCTTTTTAGCGTTTGCAGCACGACGTTCTAAGTCACGAATGCGTTTTGCCTCAGCGGCTTTTTTATCTGCTTCTTGCTTTTTGAGTTCGTTAATACGCTTTTCTACGGCTTTATTATCAACCGACACGGCCTCAATGGCTTTTTGCTCTGGCTTAACAGGAGCATTTAAAGTGACTTCCATTACTTGTGGTGTTGATGGCTTTAACCAGTTGCCAATAACAAGCGCGACAATAATGCCAATATGCAAAGCTGATGATTTTACCAGAGCAGATTTAAAGTCGTTTTTCATAATTACTGCTCAAAAGACTCCGTCATTAATCCCACCGACGGTACGCCCGCTTTTTTTAGAAAATCCATTAACAGCAACACTTCTTGATAAGTTACCTTGCCATCGCCTTTTAACATGACTGGGGTTTTGGGATCTTTATCTAACGCCAATTTAACTTGAGCAGCAATATCAACTGCTTCCATTGGCGCTTCAGGATCAATACCAATGCTGGCATAGTAATTACCATCAGCATCGATTGACACCACAATGGGTGGTGTTTCCGTTGCTTCAACAAGCTCCGATTGTTCCATCTGTGGTAAATCAACCTTAACACCGTGGGTGATTACGGCCGCTGTCGCCATAAAAATAATAAGCAAAACCAACATAACGTCTATATAAGGTACTACGTTGATTTCGGCGACCGGACGACGTTTTTTACGTTGGTACATTAGTTTGCTTCCACTTTTGCCACAGCTTGGCGATGAAGAATATTAGAAAACTCTTCCATAAAGTTGCCGTAAGACGATTCAACTTTTTCTACTGTATGTGAAAAACGGTTAAACGCGATAACAGCAGGAATTGCAGCAAATAAACCCATTGCAGTTGCAATCAACGCTTCTGCGATACCAGGCGCTACCATTTGTAAAGTTGCCTGTTTTACTGAGCCAAGTGCGATAAATGCGGTCATAATCCCCCAAACCGTTCCAAACAGACCAATGTATGGGCTAATTGAACCAACGGTTGCAAGGAATGATAGGCTTGATTCTAATTTTTCCACTTCACGAGAAAGCGTTACGCGCATTGCGCGGTGCGTGCCATCTAAAATAGAACCTGGTGATGCATGATTGTTTTTTGCAAGGCGTGCGTATTCTTTAAAACCAGAAGTGAACATTGCCTCAAGGCCATCAAGTTCATTACGGGCAGACAGTTCCGCATACAATTTACTTAAATCGACACCCGACCAAAATTTGTCTTCAAACTTTTTAGCATTCGTTTTTGCCGCTGTTAGCGCTTTTCGACGTTGAATGATCATAGCCCAAGAAAAAATAGACATTAATACCAAAGTCAACATCACAAGTTGCACCAAAAAGCTCGCTTTAAATATTAAGTCAATAATTGAAATTTCGGTGGCCACTGCTCACTCCTGAAATGATTGATAGTCAAGGGTTAGTTCGTTTAGTGCTTGGAAAGTTCCCTTGTTAGTATGAGATTTAGTTTAACCATACTAATACCTGCATACAATGGCTAGACACTAAGAATCGCATCAACTGAACAAAAAAAACACACAAATTAACTTTATGATACTAAATGATGATTTTATAACGCACTAAACATTCAAAAACATAACGTTTATTCACTAAATATGAATAAATACTCAAAACTTTAAATGTAAGAATCACCAAAACAATAAAACTTATAGGACAAATTTTACGCGTTAATAATTTTCCTTTTAAATACAATGATGTAATTATTAACAATTAATTAACTGATGGTTATATACACAACCAAAAACATCATCGGATTAGTTTTTTTTATATCAAAAAATAATTTTTCTAGTTTGATGAAAACCTCACTAATCCGTAATATAGCACCTGTAAACACGAGGACATGCACACACACTGTGCTAACCCTAGTTTCATATACACAGTGATTACTGATTTGTCATTGTGTAGCATTTTTTTAAATGCGTTCCCTGGATTACTTCCTTCAACTTGTTGTTTGCCCGCTCCCTAGCGGGCTTTTTTTTTTGCCTAAAATTTAGAACAACTCCACTATAAATACGCTCAGATATAGATAGCGAATCGACTTCTAACCCACATTTTTGCTAACTGCTATCGTTAATTGATTGGCAATAGACCGCCTTTACATAAAAGACTCTTTTACAAGTGTTACCTGTTGCAAAGCAAAAGTTACATAACAAAAAAGGCCGCTAAGCGACCTTTTTCAATAACTAATCCAAACTAACGTTACTTGTATTACGCGTCTTTTATTGGAAAGCCAAAATGTTTATAGGCAAACTCTTGGGCAATACGCCCTCTTGGCGTACGCTGAATAAATCCTTGCTGTATCAAATAAGGCTCAATAACATCTTCGATTGTTTCGCGCTCTTCTCCTATTGCCGCTGCAATATTATCAAGGCCTACAGGGCCGCCCATAAACTTCTCGATAAGACAGAGTAAATATTTGCGGTCCATATAATCAAAACCGCTCTTATCAACATCTACCATATCAAGGGCGCTGCCTGCGATTTCGGCTGTTACCACACCATCGGCTTTAACTTCGGCATAATCCCGAACACGGCGTAATAATCGGTTGGCAATACGCGGGGTACCTCGGGCACGGCGTGCCACTTCAACCGCCCCTTCGTCTTCCATTTCAAGGGATAAGAAATCCGCAGAACGACTAACGATGTGTGATAAATCTTCAACTGAATAAAACTCTAATCGCTGAACAATACCAAAACGATCTCTAAGTGGCGAAGTAAGGGAACCTGCACGGGTTGTTGCACCCACTAATGTAAACGGCGGTAAATCTAATTTAATAGAACGTGCAGCCGGTCCTTCACCTATCATAATATCGAGTTGATAGTCTTCCATTGCTGGGTAAAGAATTTCTTCAACATGTGGGCTTAGACGGTGTATTTCATCAATGAAAAGCACATCGTTTTCTTCTAAGTTGGTTAGCATTGCCGCAAGATCGCCGGCTTTTTCAAGTACCGGGCCTGACGTTGTTTTAATATTCACATTCAGCTCGTTAGCAACAATATTCGCTAACGTAGTTTTACCTAAACCCGGCGGGCCAAAAATAAGCAAATGGTCAAGTGCTTCTTCACGAGAGCGCGCCGCTTCAATAAAAATTTCCATCTGCTCTTTTACATGGGGTTGACCACGGTAATCAGACAACAGCTTTGGACGTATCGCTCTATCGATAACGTCCTCATTTCCTTTTTTCTCGGGCTCTATTAATCTATCTGCTTCAATCATCTTACATCATTGCCTTTAACGCTTCTTTAATTAGCGCTTCGCTTGATAAGCCACTGCCTTTAATTGCTTTAACGGCTTTTTCTGCTTGATTTGCTTTATAACCGAGTGCCATTAACGCTGCTATTGCATCATCTTGTGCACACCCTTTAACGGTTGGATCTTCCTGCATTTCCAATATTGCACCATCGGTATAAGGAGTAAAGAGATCCATACCCCAATCTTTCAGCCTGTCTTTCATTTCAAGCACTAAACGCTCAGCTGTCTTTTTACCTACACCAGGCAATTTAACAAGACTAGTTGCATCTTCATTATGCACACAGGCAACAAATTGCTCGGCAGACATACCTGATAAAATTGCCAAACCTAACTTAGGTCCTACACCATTGGCTTTTAATAATTCACGAAATAGTGCGCGTTCCGTTTTATTGTTAAAACCAAACAATAATTGTGCATCTTCTCTCACCACAAAATGGGTGTAAACAACCGCTTCTTCACCTTCTTTCGGCAAGTTGTAAAAACAGGTCATTGGCATATTCACTTCATAGCCAACACCACTCACTTCAATTAAGATTTCCGGTGGCTGTTTTTCTACTAATGTTCCGCGTAATCGCCCTATCATCGTCTTAATCGTCCTCTTACTGTTTTACTCGCTTGCCCTGAAAGCTTGATTAAATGTTGTTGTGAATGGCCATGACAAATGGCGATTGCCAACGCATCGGCGGCATCTGCTTGTGGTGTGCCTGGCAGTTTTAAAAAACTCTTTACCATATGTTGTACTTGCGATTTATCAGCACCACCGGTGCCAACTACGGCCTGCTTAACTTGCCTTGCAGAATATTCAAACACCTCAAGTGACTGAAGCGAAGCCGCTACCATGGCAGCGCCACGGGCTTGGCCAAGTTTTAAAGCGGAATCGGGATTTCGCGCCATAAATACTTGTTCTATCGCAAAGCTATCTGGTTGATATTGTTCAATTAGCTGTGTCACACCTTGAAAAATTATTTTAAGGCGCTCGGCCATTGGCTTTTCGCCCATTTTAATACAGCCGCTACCTAAGTATTCAAACTTCATACCTTGCTGTTTAATTAAACCATAGCCCGTAAAGCGAGAGCCAGGGTCGATGCCAAGTATTATTGCCAATGCACACCTTTTGCGATGTTTTCTTGTGATAACTAATAATGACCAATAACTGTATGGATTACCAGTGATAGTTTTTAAACTGCGCGCAGTTGCACAAAATTTAACTTATTTTGCGCTATATGCTTTGCGCCAAAGCCACTCTATTGGACCTGACTTGAAAAGTTTTAAATAGAAAAACGCAAATACCAGCTGAAAAACTGAGAATATTAAACACAAGTAGATATAGTCTAAACGCGTTGCGCTATGCACAAATTCAGGTGAAAAGTAGCGAAAGAAGAGCGCAAATACGATTGATTGCAAAATATAAAGCGTAAATGCCATACGTCCCGCAGGCGCAAAAATACTGTTTAATACGGTAAGCTTTTCATTTAGCTTAATAAAAACATGGCAATACATTAACGCACATACTAGTCCTGAAAATGTGGCAATGGACATAGTGAGTTCAACCAAGTGAACGTAATTAACACGCAATAGCGCATCGATGCTCGATATGGTTATCACCACCAATAAAGATGCAAGCAATTGCTTTGTTGATAAACCCGTATTGAAAAAATCGGCGCGATATAAGTAAACACCAAACAGGACTATGCCTGCAGTAATCCAAATAAAACACACCCAGCTAAATACAAACATAATAATGGTAAACACAATTTGCTGAATTAATTGCTCACCATAACCTGATTGCCAAGTGTTAATAATTTCGAAGTATTCATCGCTATCACGGTAGATGGGTTCGTTTGGGATCAACGCAAACAGCAATATTAATGAAAAGCCTATAGCAAAATAAGTTTTCGCTTTTTTTAAGAGCACTTCTTGGCTACTGCCTATTTCGCGATACACAATCAACCCTGCTAGTGCGTAGTTAACCAAAATATCGCCAGAAAAAATAAACACGCTATGGATAAAGCCAAAAATAAGAAGCCAATTTAAACGCGACTTTAACAACGTAAAGGCATCGTCTTGACCATGCTTATCATACAAAATAGCTAAGCCTACACCGAACAATAAACAAAATAAGGCTCTAAAACGACCATCTATAAAAAAGGCATTTATCACCTCAATCACATTATCGCTAAGCGGTGTAACTTGAAACGGCACGTAACCTAATTCAAAAACGCTATGATAGTAAATATTCATAAACAGAATACCCAACACAGCAAAACCTCTCAGCACATCAAGCGTTTTAATACGTGGCATACATACAACCTACATTCGAGAAAACTAAAAACGCAGCCATAGTGAGCGTCAAGTAACTGTTGGTAAAGTTTTAAATGATAAACGGCGAGATTAAAGGATAACAATCACACACTCATAGCAATTCGTATTAAAACAATAATACGTAGTGATGTGCGAACTTCTCATATTTCCAATGGAGCAATGGCAACACCCTATGTTACCTGAACGCGGGTTAACAAACTTATTCGCCATTTGAAATCTATTAGCTTTGATAAAGGTGATTTATTCGCTCGGTTCAATTATTAGAGCAAGATAAAAAGCCGCTAATATGACATTTTTGTGGCAAGAATTAAAAACTGATCCTAGCATTATTGATAGTTAAATATCGTACTAAATTACGAGCAATTCTACTGATGAATAAGGAGTGTTCATGTCTATCAAACGATCATTTTTGTCACTATCGGCGCTAATTATTTTAGCGATGGCAGTAATGGCGAGTCTTATTTGGTATTCAACAAATCAAATGGCAGAACTCGGAAGCGAACTAGCGCTAAGTAAAGAGTTGAGTAACAACATGTTGATGTTGCGACGTCATGAAAAAGACTTTTTACTGCGTAAAAACGAAAAGTATGTTGATAAGTTTAATCAGCGCATTGTGTTAATTAAGCAAAATATCCATGCATTACACAACGCACTCGATACCATTCCATCGTTAAAGCTACAACTTAGCGATACTCATGATTTAATCGAACAATACGAAACTCAGTTTCTTACCTTAGTGGCACTCGACAAGCGCATTGGCTTATCAAAAGATCAAGGATTGCGACAGGCATTCAATTTAGCCGAAACCCAATTAAAAGAAGCGGTGCTAACAACGGGCGACACCAATGCAATAAGCTCTATGGTACGGCTCGTACTACTTGAAAATGACTTTCAATCATCGTTAGATATTGCGGCCAAAAATCAAGCGCAAGAAAAACTAAGCACGGTAAAAACCTATCTCACTACTTATGACACCGTAAGCGCCACAGCCACCCTTGCAAACTTCGAAAATGCCGCAGCAAACCTTGCTGATGCATTAAAACAGCGAGGTTTATCAGAAGAAGAAGGATTACGCGGTGCATTACGAGGCAGTATTCACCAAGTAGAATCCACGCTCAACCAATTAACAACGGGCATTAACGCTGAAATTTCCGACACATTGCAAGTCAGTAAAAAACAAGGCGCAATGGTGTCTGGACTTATCACAGTGGTTATTTCAATTATTTTATTGTGGCAAACCTATCGCATTATTCATCGCCTACACAGTGCCAATGAAAAAATGGCAGATATTAGCCACGGCAATGGCGATTTAACCCAACACATTGAACTAGACGGTGAAGATGAATTGTCAGAGTTTACCGATAGCATTAACGAGTTTATTGATACCACAGCAGAAATAGTGCGTGAAATTAAGCATAAAGGTGAAGCCGTAGAAAAAGGCGCACACCACTCTGCCGAATTAAGTTTGCGTTCGCAAACCGCAATTGAAGATCAAAAAAACAATACGCTCGCAGTCAAACAAGCGGTGTCAGAACTGGTTAAAGCCGTTGAACTCATTGCCCAAAGCAGTGTTGACGTAGAGGCAAGTGTAGAGCAAGCGGAACAAGATATGCGTGAAGGCACTGATGTAATGAGCCAAACACACACCAATATGGGATTGTTAAAGTCACAAGTTGAATCCACCAGCGAGATTATGAGTGAGTTAACCCTATCAAGTCGCGAAATTGAAGGGGTAACGAGCGTGATAAGTGATATCACTGAGCAAACCAACTTGCTCGCACTTAATGCCGCAATTGAAGCTGCACGTGCCGGCGAAACAGGCCGAGGATTTGCCGTTGTTGCCGATGAAGTGAGAACGCTTGCCAAACGCACACAGCAATCAACAGTAGAAATCGGAAAAATGATTAAAACATTGCAAGATCTAGTGGTTCGTTCTGAACAGGCAATGGAACAAAGTTTAAGTCTCACCAGTGAAATGAACGACTCTCTTGATACTGCGAGAGAAAGTATGGATCGCAATAAACAATCGCTCGATGCAATTCGGGATCGCGTTATTCAAATTGCAGGTGCCACACAAGAACAAATGTACACAGTGAAGGAAGTAGAAAGTGCCACTGAAAATATCTCTGTTTCGGCTGAGCAATTGTTTATTGATTCATGCGAAAACAGTCAAAATTGTCATGCACTTGAAACCGATGCGCAAAACATGAAGCAAGATGTCGCGCGTTTTACCGTTTAGTTTCCCTTTGCAAGCAAACAAAAAAGGCGCACGTTAACGTGCGCCTTTTTTTAGACTTGGTAACGATTACTCGTCAGCCGCCTCAACCACAGATACACCTAGTTCAACCAGTGCATCTGGGTTTGCAACGCTTGGAGCGTTTGTTAATAAACATGATGCTTGCGTTGTTTTCGGGAACGCAATTACATCACGGATATTTTCTGTGCCACATAGCAACATTACTAAACGGTCTAAACCAAATGCTAAACCTGCATGTGGTGGTGTACCGTACTTAAGTGCATCAAGTAAGAAGCCAAACTTGTCTTCTTGCTCTTGCGCTTCAATACCTAAGATGCGGAATGCCGCTTGTTGCATATCATTGTTATGAATACGAACAGAACCACCACCTACTTCGTAGCCATTAAGTACCATGTCGTATGCATCTGAAATCGCTGCTGCTGGGTTTGCTTCTAGTTCAGCCGCAGAAACGTCTTTTGGTGCAGTAAACGGATGGTGAACCGCGTGCAGTGTACCTTCATCGTCTTCTTCAAACATTGGGAAATCAACAACCCAAAGTGGTGCCCACTTAGTTAGGTCAGTAATTTCAAGATCTAAACCAATTTTCAGACGAAGCGCGCCCATTGCTTCGTTAACAACATTGCGCTTGTCAGCACCAAATAAAATGATGTCGCCTGTTTGCGCATTAGTGCGCTCTAGTAATTGGCTGATCACCTCTTCATTTAAGAATTTAGCAATTGGTGATTGTACGCCTTCAACGCCAGCTGCAAGGTCGTTCACCTTCATCCATGCTAAGCCTTTAGCACCGTAAATGCCGATGAACTTAGTGTATTCATCAATTTGCTTACGTGAAAGCGATGCGCCACCTGGCACAGTAATTACCGCTACGCGACCTTTTTCATCGTTAGCAGGACCTGAGAAAACTTTAAACTCAACGTCTTTAACTAAATCCGCAACATCAACTAATTCCATTGGGTTACGTAGATCTGGCTTATCTGAACCAAAACGGCGCATTGCATCTGCGTACGACATGGTTGGGAATGTACCTAGATCAACGTTTAGTAGCTCTTGCCACATATCTTTGATCAGCTTTTCAGTCATTGCGCGCACTTCGTCAGAGCTCATAAATGACGTTTCTAAATCGATTTGAGTGAATTCAGGCTGACGGTCAGCACGTAAGTCTTCATCGCGGAAACACTTAACAATTTGATAGTAACGGTCAAAACCCGACATCATTAATAACTGTTTGAACAGCTGTGGTGACTGAGGTAATGCGTAAAAACTACCATTGTGTACACGGCTTGGTACTAAATAGTCACGTGCACCTTCAGGAGTTGCTTTAGTAAGTACAGGCGTTTCAATATCTAAGAAACCGTTATCGTCTAAGAAACGACGAACAAATGACGACGCTTTAGCACGTAACTTAATGCGCTCACTCATTTCAATACGACGAAGATCTAAATAGCGATACTTCAAACGCATTTCTTCAGAGTTTTGCTGATTAAAATCAAGTGGTAATGGCTCAGAACGGTTAATGATCTCTAACCCTTTACCTAAAATTTCAACTTCACCTGTCGCCATATCTTTGTTGATTTGGCTTTCTGGGCGAGCACGTACAATACCCGTTACTTTTACACAAAACTCGTTACGTAACTGGTTAGCGGTATCCATTAAGCCTTCAACGTCTGGATCAAATACCACTTGCACTAACCCTTCGCGGTCGCGTAAGTCGATAAAGATTAAGCCACCTAGGTCACGGCGTTTATTGATCCAACCACACAGTTCGACCGTTTGTTCTACGTTTGATTTATTTACTTGTCCGCAATATATAGAGCGCATATCTATCCTGTCCGTAAAAGACTTATCAATTTTTCGAGCACATAATCGGCTCGAAATTAGTCATCACTAAAAAATAAACGCCAATTATACTTAAGCGCTTTAAAATTGCGAGTGTAGAGAGTAAATTCCGTCTTTGATAAACTACAAAAATTGCTCATCAAATAATTTTCTAAATGCTGTATTTAGGTTGCCCACAGTGGTCCAGTAATCACTGGAAAGGTCGAGTGTTCACAAGCCACTGTAAAAATAGTGAAATGCTTACGCAATATGCTCAAATTTTTAATACTGTTGAGGGCAATACCAGCTTTTACGCCGACCCTACGCCAACAGCAATTAATAACTGGTATCAAAGCACTGGTGATGAATTTCGCTTTACCTTTAAAATACCAAAACGTATTTCGCATCAAATGGCGCTAGAAGGTATAAATCAAGACCTCAAAGATTGGCTCACCTTATTTGAACCCTTACTGCCAAAAATAGGTTCTGTAATGCTGCAATTGCCCAAATCATGTTCGCCCGCTTACATGCCACGAATTGAGCAATTTATTCAAATTTGGCCAAAGCACGTTCCATTATCCATTGAAGTAAGACACCTTGGCTTTTTCCAAAAAGACGACAATGAAAAGCGTTTTAATCAGCTACTCATGCGTCACAATGTTGACCGCATTATAATGGATACCCGAGCACTCTTTTCTGAGTCAGCAAATACAGATGCGATTATTGATGCGCAAAATAAAAAACCACGTGTGCCTGTCAATGTTATCGCAACCGGAGAAAAGCCGATTATACGTTTTGTTGGTTGTTCGACATTAAAAAATAACCATTCCTTTTATGCGCCTTGGGTCAAAAAAATAAAACAATGGCAAAGTGAAGGTAAAACACCGTATGTATTTTTTCATACTGCCGACAACCACGACTCAGCCCAACTTGCCCGTCAATTTTGCCAAGATGGTGGCTTTAACCACAATGTGTTAGCGCCTTTTCCTGCGCAAACAGAAGCAAAACAAAACGACTTATTTTAGGTATTTATGTCAGCAATCGATAAAACCTCACCGTACATGAATTACTTTAACGGTTACCCTGAGCCAATAAGAGCCCAGGTTAACACCATGATAAGCTCAGGAAAGTTAATACAATACTTTAAGAAAAAATACCCAAGCGGCCATCAATATAATTCTGAAAAAGCGCTTTATGAATATGCCAATACACTAAAACAACAGTTTTTGAAAAATGCCGCAAAGTTGGACTCGGTAAAGTATGAAAAGCGAAAAGACTTGGTGCTCAATGCACTTGGTACGCACACCTTTAAACGACACGCACACGGTAAAAAGCTTAAAGCTCAGCACCATATTGCGGTGGCAAATCAATTAAAATATGCGCCTTTAGAGGTTTTGAAAGCGTTAGTCGTTCATGAACTCGCGCATTTTAAAGAAAAAGACCATAACAAAAGCTTTTACAACTTATGCTGCCACATGCAAGCAAACTATTTTGAATGTGAATTGGATCTGCGCTTATTTATGGTGTTGTGTGAAAAAGGAGAGAATTTTTACTCTCCTTAACAGGGATGCTTCAAAAATTATTTAAAGCTAGCGATTTGGTCGCGCACAGCATTTACCGTTTTGTGCGCGTATGATTGGCCTGTTACGCCATACGGGTAACTACCAAGGCTCCAATTTGGGTTAGAAAAATAGTCGTACTGTGTTGCACTACCAAACACATGCGGATACGCCATAATTGAGGCAAATACATTTTGTACGCCATGACCCATGCCATCAACATATACGCCACCACGCGTATCACCTTGCTTACGTGAGTGCGCTAATCCCATATTGTGGCCAAGTTCATGAACAAAGGTCGTGGCACCACAATCTACCGCTGTAATGCTATACATTAGATCACTTGACGAATTGTATAAGCGACCGTTGCTGCCTTGACCAACCCACGCAATACCGCATGAAATTAAA
The DNA here is from genome assembly GCF_044005875.1 of Pseudoalteromonas sp. XMcav1-K. Taxonomy (NCBI): domain Bacteria; kingdom Pseudomonadati; phylum Pseudomonadota; class Gammaproteobacteria; order Alteromonadales; family Pseudoalteromonadaceae; genus Pseudoalteromonas; species Pseudoalteromonas sp. XMcav1-K. Next base: position 54,908 of record NZ_JBIPJE010000035.1, read on the forward strand.
CCCGAATTATCACCAACGGCTTGACTAGTACCCAGTAATGCAACCATATCTGCACGTGTTTGATTACGGTAATTCTGAATGCTTGAACTATTTGTTAATGAACGTAGCATACCTTCTGTTGGCTGTGCGCTGACATTACCAATACTTGAAGAGCCTACTAAGCGTAACGTAATGTTATTGCTATTTTGGCTATACACCTGATTTGAAAACGAGATTAACTGGTTGATTTTGGTGTTAATATTCCCCGTTTTACGCGCTGCTTCATCTGTGTATAACACTGCAATATCAATTGTTGCTGCATAAGCGTTAGACGCAAGTAAGGCTGCCGCTACTGCAGCCGATTTAACCATTTTCTTCATTTTGATTTCCCTTTTAGATTGGCTTATTTGCCATTATCGACCACCGAAATGGGGTCACGATTATGTGATGACGTGTGGTCATCACTATCACCTTGGTTTGGCATATGCTCAACGTGATTTTTATAAAGATCACGTTTAGCGGCTATCCAACCATGCTGATTTTTAGATTCAAATGCATAGTTACCCGACGGTACTGTAAATTGGCCGTAAAGCGCGTCACTGCCAACCGTCAGCACGGTATTATGAAAACGCCCATCGCCTCCCACCACTAAGGCATGAACACTTTTATCCCCATTGGGAAAAACCGTTACCTTAGTGACTTCCGCTGAAAATTCTTCAGCCGTTTGTGGTATTGCCATATCAAACGTATTGCCCTCTTCAAGCGCCCGTAACGCGTCGAGATCAAATTCAACATAGTGCTCACCGTTTAAATCCGAAGGAATAAGCCCTGCATCGGCTAAATAATGTTTTGCCTCTGGCGACGATTTGATGATATTGCTGTAATGACTTTTTGCTTGCTCAGAATTATCGGCCCCTTGTGGCTTTGCTGGCTGAACTGTGATTTCTATTTCATCCGCGGTAACGTCTTTTCCTGCCCCTAAAGTGCCAGCGGCGAGCACTAATTCGCTTGGCTGTTCTGTGGCAACAACCACAGACTCAACTTGCTGAGCAGACTGCGTGTGCTCATCAGATATTCCGTATAAATAGGCAGCACCCACAACTAGAGACACAAGGATTAAAATCACGACTTTAATTTTCATAACTTACTTTTACATTTATCTATTTTAGGTACAAAAATATTAAAGAAATGACCAATAAACAACCACCTGTTAACAGTTGTTTACTAAGTTTATTATGAGGAACAATGATTTAGCTGCAGATACAAAAAAGGCCTCACAAATGAGGCCTTAATAAACTGATAACAGATTTTACAAACCAAGGTCTGCCATAAAGTCGTCATCAATATCATCGTTTGCCGATGATTTTACTTCCGCTTTTTTTGTTGGCTTTGCTTTTTCGTTGGCAATAATATCGTCTGGATCAACGGCTTCAGCAATATCAAAATCATGCAGTTTGATAAACTCGGTTTTATCCATTGCGAGTTCTAGGTAAAAGATATTTTGATCTTCTGTGGTAAACGTGACGCGGCGTGCTTGCGGTCTATCCATGGTGGTATCAACAGAGATTTGAACTTGTTTATTAATTGCCATCATTTTTGGCTGGTTCTGCGTAATGGATGTATGTAATTGCTCACGTACCTTGTTGGTAAAATCACCAACAACTTGGTTCATAAGTTCACCAAGTACATTTGATACGTCGTCTGATAAGTGGCTCTTAGCAATCTCACTCTCAGGCATGCCCATATTACGCATATAGTCGCCATAAATTTCCATCGCAGCTTGCGCGGTGAAGTTTTTCACAACCAGACCAGTAAAGCCACCGTCAAACAGCACAAAGCAGCCGATATCGGGGCGCATACAGGTGCGTGTTATTTTCTGCACCATGGCAGAATAGGCGATTTTATTGTTGGTTGCCGCCGACAACACTTCGGTTACGGATTTACACAAGGTCGCTAAAATATCTTCGGTACTAATTGTATTATTTTTTCTCATTCTTACTCTGCCTCAAACTGCAACTATATTGAGTATAGACAGCAAACTACACCTAATTAACAAAAGAGAAAACTAAATTTTACTAAAAACATCAAAATTTTAATTAATGATTGTGTGAAGGCACTGACTAATGACAAGAAAAAACGTAAAATATGCCGATTAAAAGCTTGAGAGATCACGCAAGTGAGTAAAGACAATATTTACGCAAACCAACAAGCGGTTAAAGATTTTACCTTTGATGAACGCGTTGTTGAGGTATTTCCAGACATGATCCAGCGCTCTGTGCCTGGCTACGCAACCATTGTAAGCACAATGGGCAAGCTTGCGGGACAATATGCGCAAAACAATTCCAATTTATATGATTTAGGCAGCTCGCTTGGCGCGGTAACGCTGAGCATGCGCCGTAATATCGATAAACAAAACTGCCAAATTATCGCGGTTGATAATTCTGCGGCAATGGTTGAGCGCTGCAAGCTTCACCTTGAGGGCTTCCGTTCAGATGTGCCTGTCACAGTTGAATTAGCCGATATCTACGAAATTGAAATAAGCAATGCATCTGTGGTGGCGCTCAACTTTACGTTGCAGTTTATTCCGCAGCCGCAGCGTTTTGCCTTGTTAGAAAAAATCTACCAAGGCTTAAAACCCGGTGGTGTGTTACTACTGAGTGAAAAAATTAAAGGTGAAAATACCTTAGTGGATGATTTGCTGATTGACCTTCACCACGATTTTAAACGTGCCAACGGTTACTCAGAGCTTGAAATAAGTCAAAAACGCAGCGCAATTGAAAATGTAATGCGCCCAGAAACACTCAATGCACATTTTGAGCGCCTATCAGAGATTGGCTTTCAACATACCCAAGTGTGGTATCAGTGTTTTAACTTCTGCTCAATGATTGCAATTAAATAATAGGTTTAGAAATGAATAACTGGTTTACTGACTTTTACGCAGCAATTGCAAAATCACCATTAAGTCATTGGTTAGAAACACTGCCAGCGCAGCTCAGCCACTGGCAACGCGAAGCGCAACATGGCGATTGGCCTAAATGGGAAAAAGTACTTAAAAATTTACCTGAGTCAAATACCAAGCACATTAATATTCAAGATAAAGTTGAGTTTGGCGACGCGTCGGAGCTAAGTGAAGGGCATACAAAACAGCTTGAGCATTTGCTAAAGCGCATGATGCCTTGGCGTAAAGGCCCCTTTACCATTCATGGCTTACATATTGATACTGAATGGCGCAGCGATTGGAAATGGGATCGTTTATTACCACATATTTCAGATCTTTCTAAACGCACTGTACTCGATATTGGTTGTGGCTCGGGTTATCACTTATGGCGTATGCGCGGCGCAGGTGCTGAGTTTGTTGTGGGTATTGACCCATCAGATCTGTTTTTAAGCCAATTCCAAGCGATTAAACACTTTAATCCAGACCCAAATGTACATCTTTTACCGTTAGGCGTAGAGCAATTACCTGAACTAAAAGCGTTTGATACGGTATTTTCGATGGGTGTGTTATATCACCGTCGCTCACCGATTGATTTCTTATCACAACTGAAAGCACAGTTACGCCCAGGCGGTGAGTTAGTGCTTGAAACCTTAGTGGTTGAAGGGGACGTTAATACCGTACTAATGCCAACTGACCGCTACGCAAAAATGCGTAATGTTTGGTACATCCCTAGCACCGCTGCATTAACCTTGTGGTTAGAGCGCGTTGGTTTTAAAAATGTACGTGTGGTTGACAATGACCAAACGTCACTTGAAGAACAGCGTAAAACCGATTGGATGACCACAGAGTCACTGGCGGATTTTCTTGATCCAAACGATGTAAATAAAACCATCGAGGGCTACCCTGCTCCGCTTCGTGCCATCTTAATTGCCGAAGCCTAAGCGTCTTCACACTCTAAGTTACTCTCAAGCAAGCGATTATTTGTTTGCTTGAGAACCACACCCTACACTTCTTTAAACTTCTTGGACAAATGTCCTCATCCAGTTGCAATAAATGTGGTAGCAACGCACGAAATCAGGTAAAATGCGCGCAATTTTTTATGCAACCCACATGCAACCGTTAAGGAATTTCCGTGAGCGAACAGAAACAATCTTTAAGCTATAAAGATGCAGGCGTAGATATCGACGCTGGTAACGCATTAGTTGAACGTATCAAAGGCGTAGTTAAAAAAACTCGTCGTCCAGAAGTAATGGGCGGCATTGGTGGTTTTGGCGCACTTTGTGAACTACCAACTGGCTACAAAGAACCAGTACTTGTTGCAGGTACCGACGGTGTTGGTACTAAATTACGTTTAGCAATTGACCTTAAAAAGCACGATACCGTTGGTATCGACTTAGTTGCTATGTGTGTGAACGATTTAATCGTTCAAGGTGCTGAGCCACTATTTTTCTTAGATTACTACGCAACTGGTAAACTAGACGTTGATGTTGCTGCTGACGTAGTAACGGGCATTGGTAAAGGTTGTGAGCTTTCTGGCTGTGCACTTATCGGTGGTGAAACTGCTGAAATGCCTGGCATGTACGAAGGTGACGACTACGATATGGCTGGTTTCTGTACCGGTGTTGTTGAGAAATCAAAAATCATCGACGGCACTAAAGTAGCAGAAGGCGACCAACTAATCGCGCTTGCATCAAGCGGTCCACACTCAAACGGTTATTCATTAATCCGTAAAGTACTTGAAGTGTCTGGTGCTGATACAAATGCTGAGTTTGAAGGCAAAACATTAGGCGAACACCTAATGGAACCAACACGTATTTACGTTAAATCAATTTTAGAACTTCTAAAAGATGTTGACGTTCACGCGCTATCACACATCACAGGCGGTGGTTTCTGGGAAAACATTCCACGTGTATTACCTGAGTCTGCAAAAGCAGTGGTTAAAGGTGATAGCTGGCAATGGCCTGCTGTTTTCAACTGGTTACAAGAAAACGGTAACATTGAAACACACGAAATGTACCGTACGTTTAACTGTGGTGTTGGTATGATTTTAGTCGTGCCTGCAGATAAACTTGAGCAAAGCTTAGAAATCTTAAAGGCACAAGGCGAAGATGCATGGCACATTGGTGAAATCCAAGCTGCTAGCCAAGGCGAAGAGCAAGTAGAAATTATCTAATGACTAGCAAAATTGTCGTTTTAATTTCTGGTAGCGGCTCGAATCTTCAAGCCATTATTGATGCGGTAAAAGCGGGTCAAATTAATGGTGAAATCTGTGCGGTTATTTCTAACCGCCCAGATGCTTATGGCCTTACCCGCGCTGAAAATGCCGGCATCGAAACGCTTGTGCTTGACCATAAAGCATTTGATAGCCGTGAAGACTATGATGCAGCGTTAATGGATAAAATTGACGCTTTTAGTCCAGATCTAGTTGTATTAGCTGGTTTTATGCGTATCCTAACTCCAAGCTTAGTGCAAAATTATTTAGGAAGAATGTTGAACATTCATCCGTCTTTGTTGCCTAAGTACCAGGGTCTGAATACCCACCAAAGAGCATTGGACGCAAAAGACAAAGAGCATGGAGTTAGCGTACACTTCGTTACCGAAGAGTTAGACGGCGGTCCTGTTGTTTTGCAGGCCAAAGTTGCTATTGAGTCGGACGATACAGCGCAAACGTTAGCCCAACGTGTTCACCAACAAGAGCACATTATTTATCCTTTGGTGGTTCAGTGGTTCTGTGAAAAACGACTAACAATGGAAACAGATAATGCAGTTCTTGATGGCCAAGTTCTTCCAAAGCAAGGCGCTACAATCTAAATTTCTTATGGGTGCGGTACTTACCAGCGCCCTTTTCTCGCCATTTATTTCGGCAACACCAACACAACTTCATTCATATCAAGCTGAATACGATATTCTACGCCAAGGTGAACGTCATGGCAGCGCATTTCGCCGCCTAAATGTGTCTGAGCAAGGCTGTGAGTTAAGTTATAAAAGCGATATCAAATGGATGATTTTCAATGATAAACGCTCCGAACACGCCGAGTTTTATTGTGCGAATGGTGATATAAAGCCATTAAGCTACGTGATGGAACGTACCGGAACGGGCCCAGATCGCAAGTACACATTAAATTTCAATCACGACAAAAAGCAAGTGATGTCGAATCGCTCAAAGTACCCGCTTGAAATTAACTGGGAAACTGGCGTGCAAGATTTAATGACTTATCAAGCGAAAATGCGCTTGGATTTAATGGCAGGGAAAAAAGTATTTGATTACCCTATCGTCGATAAAAAGGGGAAAGCTCGCCACTATAAGTTTGAAATATTAGGCACAGAAACCATTACACTGCCTTATGGTAATGTCGAAACAATCAAAGCTAAACGCGTTTACAACAGCGATAAACGCCAAGCCTTAGCATGGTTTGCGCCAAGCATGGATTACCTGTTAGTACGCATGTGGAAAGGTGAAAAAGGCGTTGAGCAATTTGATGTGCAACTAAAGAGTTACGAAGTAATAAAATAACTTAAATCAATTTAATACTGTAAAAAGCAGCGACCATTCGCTGCTTTTTTAATTCATTTATTTCGATTAAAAAACGACGCAGTGAATAACGTGTGTTCATCGACAAAATGAGAATCAATAGAGACTATACTGGCACGCCTAGCTTAAATAATACAAACTCACCACCGCTCATTTTGTGCCACGATTCATTATTGGTAAGTGGCCTGGTTGCGATAACCGTTACGATGTCATTTGGTGTGGTTTCTGTTTTAAAATCAACAATCATATCTGCATCAATTAAACGCGCTTCGCCAAACGGTGCTTTACGCGTGATCCAATGTAAATTGTTCGAGCACACCGCTAATACGTATACACCATCACTGAGTAGCATGTTAAACACGCCTTTTTGTTGCAACTGAATTGCTAATTTTGCTGCATAACGAAAAACCGGTTTCATATCACTTGGCTTCTTCGGGTATTTTTTACGAATTTCATCTAAAATCCAGCAAAACGCCAACTCACTGTCAGTATTGCCCACAGGTTTGTAAAAGTCAGGCTTTAAATCTTGATAATTCGAAAGTTGTCCGTTGTGCGCATAAGTGATCTCTCTGCCCCATAACTCCCGCGTAAACGGATGCGTATTTTCAAGACACACACGACCGCGATTGCCCTGACGAATATGACTTATTACCGAACAACTTTTAATTGGGTAGGCTTTTACTAATTTGGCAATCTCAGACGTGCAACTAGGTTCAGAATCTTTAAAAGTACGACAGCCCTTACCTTCATAAAAAGTAATGCCCCAACCATCTTTATGCGGCCCTGTATTACCGCCACGCTCTAATAAACCTGAAAAGCTAAAACAAATATCCGTTGGCACATTCGCTGACATGCCGAGCAATTCACACATTGCACAACCCCATAATAAATTTAGTTAATTCTAACCATAATCTAAACTGAGTTAAAGTAATCTAAAGGCTATCTATTAGAGATTATCGAGTACTTTTTGTTGTTGTTTTGCGCGCATTTCAAGTTGCTTTTTTGCAAACTCTGCATCTGTTTTAAGTGTACTAACGCGCTCGAGATAACTTTTATCGGTATCATTTTTTTTGCGCGTTTGATTACCTGGCAACTGTGTCTCGGGCCATTCAACTTTTTCGGCAGGTAGCACCGTAAGCTCAGGTAGTTCGGCTTGCTTAGCGCCTTCTATCGGCATATCTGAATAATGTGTAACGCCTTTTTTATCAACCCACATATACACATCCACCTGCTTTTCCTGCGTAGTGCTGATGTTTGGCAATTCAATATCATTTGGAATAATTGTTTTAACACGCTTTACTGAATCCAGTAGATCATTTACAGAAAATACAGTTTCACCGTTTGGTAGTTTAATAACAAACAGCCCAATAATTGCGATTGCTAATAGCGTAAATACATAATAACTAAATCGTTTCATCTTCAAGCTCTCGGTATTCAAGCATTGCTTTATTATCAAGAAATAAAAACCCAGCCCACGTAAACAAACTCGTGACCAAAGCAATTAATACTGTTGACGCTTCTCTTGGCAGTGAAAGTAGAACAAAGTATGCAGGTATAGATAACAAACAAAATACTGAAACTTCGCTAATTTTTAATATTTTTGAGAGAAACCAAATGGCGGCCGCTGAAATTACCGCGCCAAACAACATACCAAATGCATAAGACATCAAACCATTTGCGTGCATATAATTTCCTAATGGCAAATCAGTATAGCCAAGAACAAAAGCCACTATTAGCAAAATACTTGCGATACCAATAAATAAGCCAAGTGCATATTTAATTGAAATGAACGCTGATGAATTAATCTTGTCATGGATGACCGAAAGCATGTTAATTCCTTTTAAACACAAATAGATAAGTTTACTGACAAAATACTAACAATTATTTTATGAAAGCCATAGCTATTTCATGTGGTTAGCTATAATTAATAGACTGCTTGAGTGCACATTTGTACGCTCAAAAAACCAATAATTTGTCTTGAATCTCTTGTACTGAAAAGCTAATCTTAAAGAGAATCTGGTCAGACCTCTTACAAGGATAATAACTATGACTGCTTTATTCGTACTCGGCTTGCTTGGTTGCTTAGCGATTGCTAGCTACCACAGAGCAAACTGGCATACCCATTTAACCGTTGCCGCTGCGGTATTGGTGATTGGCTCATTTATGGGCGCTTTCGCTATGATCAGCTGGCTAATTTTCTTAGCAATTGCAATTCCATTGTCGGTGACAAGCATCCGTCGCCAATACATTGTTGAGCCTATTTTCAAAGCATTTAAAAAAGTGACGCCAAGCATGAGCGACACAGAAAAATCAGCGATTGATGCAGGTACAACATGGTGGGAAGCAGACCTATTTTGCGGTAACCCAAACTGGAAAAAAATGCACCAGTACCCAGTTCCGCGTTTAACTGCCGAAGAACAGGCATTTATCGATGGCCCCGTAGAAGAAGTGTGCGCCATGTTAGATGACTGGGAAGCAACCCATGAACTAACCGACTTACCGCAAGATGTTTGGCAGTATCTAAAAGATAATAAATTCTTTGCCATGATCATCAAAAAGCAATATGGCGGTCTAGAATTCTCTGCATTTGCACAATCGTGTGTGCTGCAAAAACTAACTTCTAAATCAACGCTATTATCGTCTATCGTTGGTGTACCTAATTCATTAGGTCCAGGTGAACTATTACAACACTATGGAACTAAAGAACAAAAAGACCACTACTTACCAGGTCTTGCTAAAGGCGATGAAATTCCATGTTTTGCACTTACTTCACCAGAAGCAGGTTCTGACGCGAGCTCAATCCCTGATTTTGGTATTGTGTGTAAAGGTGAATGGAACGGTGAAGAAGTGTTAGGTATGCGCCTAACGTGGAACAAGCGTTATATTACACTCGCGCCAGTTGCAACTGTGCTTGGTCTTGCATTTAAACTACGTGACCCTGATGGATTACTAGGTTATAAAGAAGATTTAGGCATCACTTGTGCCCTTATTCCGACAAACACACCTGGCGTTAAAATTGGTCGCCGTCACTTTCCGCTTAATGTACCGTTCCAAAATGGTCCGACGCAAGGTGAAGAGGTATTTGTACCAATTGATTACATCATCGGTGGCGCAAAAATGGCTGGTCAAGGCTGGCGTATGCTGGTTGAGTGTTTATCAGTTGGTCGTGCAATTACACTACCTTCAAACTCAGCAGGTGGTATTAAAGCGCTAGCAATCGCAAGTGGTGCGTACAGCCGTATTCGTCGTCAGTTCCGTTTACCAATTGGTAAAATGGAAGGTATCGAAGAGCCATTAGCAAAACTTGGTGGTTATGCTTACAGCTCAGATGCTGCAGTTTCTATGTCTACAGGTGCAGTTGACCTTGGTGAAAAACCATCAGTAATCTCTGCTATTTTAAAATATCACCTTACAGAGCAAATGCGTGATTCAACCAAACACGCTATGGATATTCACGGCGGTAAAGGCATTTGTTTAGGTCCAAATAACTACCTAGGTCGTGGTTATCAAGGTGCGCCAATTGCCATTACTGTAGAAGGTGCGAACATCCTAACGCGTAATATGATTATCTATGGTCAAGGCGCGATTCGTTGTCATCCGTTTGTGTTATCTGAGCTCGAAGCATGTAACATTGAAGACAAAGAAGCAGCACTTGCGCAGTTTGATAAGTCACTTATGGGCCACATTGGCTTTACCATTTCCAACTTTGCACGTACTGTTTGGCTTGCCCTAACAGGCGCACGCTTTACTAAAACACCATACGATGATGAAACAGCATTGTTTTACCGTACTGCAACACGTTACAGTGCATCCCTTGCGCTAATGTCTGATATTTGTATGGCCGTTTTTGGTGGCTCACTGAAGCGTAAAGAGCGTATTTCAGCACGTTTAGGTGACTTACTAAGCTACCTATATCTAGTGTCAGCAACACTTAAGCGTTACAACGATGAAGGTCGCCGTAAAGAAGACTTCGCACTTGTTCAGTGGAGCTGTCAAGACCACTTATACCTTTGCCAACGCGCACTTGCTGATCTTATCAACAACATGCCATTTGCACCGCTTCGTGGTTTCTTAAAGCTAGTACTGTTCCCTTGGGGTCGTCCAATTCGCAAACCAACCGACGAATTAGAGCAAAAAGTAGCACGTTTACTGCAGACGCCAAGCGAAACGCGCGACCGTTTAGCACATAATATTTATGTTACTAACGAGCCATTAAACTTAATTGGTCGCCAAGAGCAAACGCTAAAAGACATTCTTGCTGTTGAACCTATCTTCGACAAAGTATGTCGTGCTAAAGGCGATAAGCTGCCATTCTTTGCCCTTGATAAAGTGGCAGAGATGGGACTTGAACTCGGTGCAATTACAAGTGATGAAGCTGAGCAATTAAAAGCCGCTGAAGTTGGCCGTTTACAAGTTATCAATGTAGATGATTTTGACCCTGCAGATTTACTGGCAGGCAAAGCAGCCCACTCTGTAAAAAAGGTAAAAGCTGCTTAAGCATTGCTTAACAATTTGATTGTGTTATAAAAAGCCAGCATTAGCTGGCTTTTTTATGCCCTACTGAAAATAAGAATGAAAGGAATCAGAGTGAAAAAAATTGTATTCATAATAGCTTCTGTTTTAGCTTTATGTATTTTTTATATTTTATTTGGCGCTAACCTAGCGCAACCCGAATCTTCAATACAGATAGTGTCGAAAAGTAAAACAAACACTGAAAATAGATTCTTTCAAAATAATGATCAGAATGTTTCCCAATTCCCCAAGAAAGAATTAATAAGTTCCCACACTGAAGCTAAAACAGAATCTCATACAAAAGATCATAAGATTGCCACATGTGACAAAGAGCCTAACTTCGATATCTATAGTTATTTTGCAACAAAGCACAAGTCAGAGGTTAATATCTTCGATGAAAATTATTTCAGCAAGTTTCTTAAAGATAATGCTGTCACATTAGAAAGTAAAACCACTGAAGCGCTCTATTCTTTAGCTATGAATTCAGATTTAATCAGTTCGTTACTTTCTTTATTTCAAGATTTTCCCGATAACAAACTGATTGCTTATCACGTGTTAGTTGCGTGCAAAAAACAAAAATGTGATGAAAAACTTATTACGAACGCACTTTATACTGACAGACATAATGGTGCGAGCTGGCTTGCATACGCGAATCTAATTCACAATGAAACTTCGCCTGAAGACACAATTAATGCACTCATAAATGCAGCTAATGCACCAACTTACACAGAATATTGGTCAGAAAGCTTTACCCTAGTTGAAGAAACCCTTAATCAATTAGGAATTAATACTGATTACTCTCCTATGCTAGCTATATCTATTTCTTCAGCATTCCCCCTTCCTAGTTTTCAAGTGATTAATAAAATTTGTCAGGATGCACAGTCAAACGACATTAAATTAATTGATGCCTGTATTAATCTAGGTAAACAACTTGAGCAAAGCCAAAGTACACTTATTTCTGCTGCAATTGGCATCGGTTTGCAAAGAAATATCTATGAAAAATTAGGTGATGAAAATGCACTTAGTTTTTTAAAAGAAAAGTCGCAAGAGTTTAATTTACAGCTTCAGCAAGGAGCCAAAGCTTCACAACTAGTATTACGAAATAAACAACAAGCTCTTGCCTATTTTGAACATTTAAAAAATAGCAATGAAGTCGAAACAAATACCTATATTATCCACCAAGCGATAGCGCTTAGTAATCAACCACACTTAGATCCTTGCCAAATTAACTGGTGATTGAATTTAGCTTCCATTTCAAAATGTTATTCTTGTGTTAGGACACTTCTTAATACACCCAATAGTTAATCGTTATCATTAAGCCATTAATAACAAACCAACCAAGGGCATAATGGCTTGGTTTATACTTAGCAACCGCAATTGTTAACGCCCCAGCGACGGCAAAAATAATCAGGCTTTGTAAACTCACTACAATCAATTGCAAACTCATTAAACCTACAACTGCCAAGCTCATAGGCACAACATATTGGCCATAAACCAACGTATTCGCATTGCGTAAACTGTTTAACCACAATTTGTACTGTATCACGCATTCGTTTTGATTAAGTTGCTGACTTGAAGCAATATAAACGATAAACGGCGATATAAAACAATGAACAAAAAAGCCTAAATCTGGCCGTTGTAAATTAAGTACATTTGCAAATACCCATAAGGCAAGTAACATTAATACACGCCACCAAATTTCGGCAAAAGCATGGCTATGATAGCTAACCCAAAAACCGAGGTTAAACTTCGTCAGCCGTTTGAAAGCTAAGCTATTTGGCCAAAACGCAACGCCAACCAACAGTGCAATATAACTGGTTAACAACCAAAGCAAGCTTAAATCAAATAGCACTGGCAACAGAATGACCGTAATTACATATAACTTTATTCGTGTAGTTTTGAGGGTGGCAACAAATCCACTGCCGAGCACACAAATGCAAAACAATACAAAATGAAGGCCTTGTTGCCATTTGCTCAAGTCTAACGATAACAACAAAGGCACACTCAGTAAAAATACCAAATTACCGGCTAAAGCTAAAGCATAATCACATAACACGCGCATTTCTTTGCTCGCAAATGAGCGTTGATAAAGACGGTGTTTTACATCAAGCGCACCTTTACTCAATGCGACACTGAGTTCACTCTGCATCACGATTAATGCAACCGATAATAAAATACTTAATGTTGGGTCCTGCGTCATAACTTTGCCAAGCGCAAGGTAAATGAGCAGAATTAGTGCAGGAAAAGCGGTATACATAAACAGCGCTAAAATAACGCCTAATTGCTTTAATTGACCCAATTGTTCAGCAATGAAATGATGAAAAGCCGCAATGCGATATTCGAAAAATGAAAAATTACGCACTTATCAACGCCTGTACTTCAAATCCAGATTGTAAAAATGGCTCAGGCTCATGACTGGTTAAAATAACTTGGCCTTGAAACTCGTCAATACACGCCAGCAGCACAGGCACACTTTTATGCTCAAGTGCCGCCGTGGGCTCATCCAATAACAACACTGAGGCTTTGCGCATAAACGCATTTATCAGTTGAAGCTTTTTAAGGTTACCACTCGAAAGGTTAATCACTTTAGTGTGTAAAAAGTCATTAAAGCCAAAGCGCTTAACCAAGCTTTCAAGATTGTCACACTCTTGATGCATGTAAGTTAAATCTAATACTTGTTTAGCCGTTAAAAACTCTGGAAAAATAATTTTATCACTCGCTAAAGCGACATTCGTTTGTAAAAACCGGGCATTGGCGCTTTGCTGTTGCAGTAAAATCTCGCCTTGTTGAAATGATTCCAACCCTGCAAGCATGGCTAATAGGGTTGATTTACCAAGGCCATTTGGTCCGGTAATTAAGACACGCTGAGAAGTAAATTGGCAGGTATAATCTGAAAACACAACTTTATCAAAATAAAGTTTGGTTAAACTGCGTATTTGAAACAAACGACCTGCCCTTTCATCTTGAATGCGTTTTGGTGTGCACATTTTGCTTATTTATGCACTTATAGTCAAAGACTTATGATTAGCTATACTATAAACTACCAGCAAATATCACAGTAATCAGAGGCAATACACCAATGAAAAACCATGGCTTTACACTTATTGAACTGATCATTGTGATTGTTATTTTAGGCCTACTTGCAGTCGTTGCAGTACCTAAATTTTTAAACTTGCAGCAAGCGTCACGCATTAGTGTGTTAGAAGCAACAGCCGCTTCAATGAAAGCCACCGCAGAACAAGTTCACGCGAAAGCGTTAGTGCAAGATGTTAAAAATGGTAGTGTTCAGCTCGATGAGCTTGGCATTAGTGTACTGGTTTACAACGGCTATGTTGAAGGCTACTGGAATGGCGCTTGGCGTTACATTTTAAATATTGGCAAAGAAACCCCATTTACATCACCAAGCGCTGTATGCACGGCAAATAGTTTATGCGGCGTGGGTAGACAACAAACTGCGCCTGGCTTTCCACTAGCTACAAATGGAGCGCAAGGGCTTATTCTTATTTGGCCACAGGGACTTCGCTTAAGCGATGAATGCTATGCATACTATTATAATCGCGAAGATGGTACACAACCGAACACTGGTGTAGTCAGTTCTGGTTGTTAAAAGCCATTATTTGTTGGCTTACAGTAAGAAAATTAGTTTTGCTGGTTGTCGAAACACTGTTTTAAACTAAACAGCATACCTTTTTTCAAGCCATCGACATAAATACTGCTTCTTATTGTACCCTCCGCATTCTCGCCACGCATTATACCACCAGCGGAAAATTTAAAGAGCACTTCATTACCTTTCACCTTTTGGCATAGCTCACGCTCTTTCACTTGGTAGCCGACAGCAAATCCCGCAGGCCACATCGCAGCCATCAACCCGACAACAATTACCCCTGATATAACAAGCTTTTTCATTAATTTCTTTCCCAAAAAAATTTGTCATAGCCTAAACCCAGAAAACTGAATATCGGATTAATTAATCACAAAAAATAGTGCGTTAAGAGTTAGACCAATAATAAATTTATCTCACACACGGTGTTGATAATAGAGCTAATAAATAAAAGTGATAATGGAAAAGCTAGAATTTACAGAGTGAAATTACTAAGAGTATTAATGGTGAAATAGATTTTTGACTTAGAGAAATAAAATCAGAATAAAAGCGTAAAGCTTATAATGAAAATTCATTAGGGGAGTATAAATGGCGGAGTGGACGGGACTCGAACCCGCGACCCCCGGCGTGACAGGCCGGTATTCTAACCAACTGAACTACCACTCCGCATCGGGGAGAATTTGCTAATGGCGGAGTGGACGGGACTCGAACCCGCGACCCCCGGCGTGACAGGCCGGTATTCTAACCAACTGAACTACCACTCCGCTGAGCAAATTTTTAAATGATATAAGATGGCGGAGTGGACGGGACTCGAACCCGCGACCCCCGGCGTGACAGGCCGGTATTCTAACCAACTGAACTACCACTCCGCAGCGTATATCATTTTAAATTGTTTTATTCCTAATGGCGGAGTGGACGGGACTCGAACCCGCGACCCCCGGCGTGACAGGCCGGTATTCTAACCAACTGAACTACCACTCCGCGAAGGAATAATGGCTACTCTTTAAATTAATGGCGGAGTGGACGGGACTCGAACCCGCGACCCCCGGCGTGACAGGCCGGTATTCTAACCAACTGAACTACCACTCCTAAAGAGTAACGTTTGAAATAATTGGCGGAGTGGACGGGACTCGAACCCGCGACCCCCGGCGTGACAGGCCGGTATTCTAACCAACTGAACTACCACTCCGCGTCATTTCAAACCTGTCATGACTCACTTTTGATTTGACTCTCAGTGCTCCTTGACAGCGGCGTGAATAATACGAATCACCCCTTTAAGAGTCAATAGTTTTTTTGCTTTTTTCTCGCTTTTTTACTCATCTGGCAACGAAAGGTTCAAAATTTCATCTGAACTGTCTGATTTCTGCTCAGAACCCGCTACTTTTTGTTCTTCTTGGCCTTTTTTGTTTTTCTTCAATTTACTCATCAAGCCACCTAATAACGGTTTTTTCTGAATAAATACACGGATCACAATAAAGCCAATTAAGATAATAAGCACATTACCCACCACAGCCCAGATGATAATTTGCTCAACATCGAGTTCTGGCTCTGGTGGCAGTTCCGGCTCTTGGTTTATTTCCGGTAAAATGGGTGCAGGTTGTTCTGGTACAGCTTCAATCGGTTTATCTATTTCAAACTCTTGCTTATCGATTTTAGCAACAAACTCACGACCATTAACGTTACTACCAAATAGCGTTAACTCAACCTCATACACACCCCAATCGTAATTTATTAAGGTTAATTCACGCACCGCTTTATCTTGCGCTTCAAGATTAAAGGCTTGCGTCTCGCCATTAGGGTAAAAAATTGTACCTTGATAAATGAGTGATTCGGGCTGAACTTTCTCGGTATTCACATTAAGCGTAAGCTGATGGTGCTCTTCGTCCTCACCCGCTTCGCTAAATTCAAAGGTAATAGGTGCGTTTTCGATAATAATGGGATCTTTTACCAAACTGCGTCTTAATATTGGCGTTCGTACTTCGTATTCAGGCTGCCATTCACCAGAGGCAAAATTAAGCGCAAACTCACCGGTAAATACACCATCGCCCGGTCTTTCATCATAGCCTTTGCCATCATCCAATAGTTCTGCAATAGGCACGGGCTTTGCGCCAAAATTAAGGTAATCCTTATTATTCGTGCTAACAAAATCGACATTTAACGTCACTAAATCACGAAACAGCCCTTCTTCAATAGGTTTGCCGCCATTTGTTAAGCGACCCGTTACTTTGATGGTTTCGCCTTTAAATAATAGTGGTGGCAGCGGATCTACATGTAATTCAATATCACTTAAGATCATTAATTTACTGTCGGGTAGGATTTTTCCGATGGCTTGCCATGGACCTGGCATTGGCTTTTTAATTTTTATAATGTCGTAGGTTTCGTCATCAAACCATTCAATATTCATATCACCCAGCGAGGTAGTCGCATAAATTTTACTACCATCGGGCCTTACAAGAATGACTGCTGGTGTACCTTTTTGACGAAAGAAGAGTAACGTGATTTCATCAACTTGATAGTCTATGCGAAAACGGTTGTCGAAAATCTTAAGTTCATTTTGTTCGCTATTACGTTGAATTACGTCTAATTCAGTCTGCTGCGCAAAGCTATTCGAAATCAAAAATAAACTAAAAAACCCTAACAACCATTTTTTCATTATGCGTCCTCAGTAAGCCAAAGGCAGTGGCCACCTTTATCATTAACCAAATTTAAGCGCTCTAAGTGTGCCGCTTGTTCTTCGTTATCGGCAAATACGACGTTTAGTCGAGGTCTATCTGGCGAAAGTCGGCGAATACCTTTACTGTTATCACCACTTTGCCCTTCTTTATTGGCAAGGTTAAGGCTTACTTGACCACCTGTCATGCCTAAATACACATCAGCCAATATCTCTGAATCGAGTAAAGCGCCGTGCAGTGTACGTTTTGAGTTATCTATATCGTAGCGGCGACATAAGGCATCGAGGTTATTTTTTTGCCCTGGGTGTAAATCACGCGCCATCGCAAGGGTATCGAGTACTTGGCAAACGTCGTGGGTTTTGGGGTAATTTTGTCTCAGCAGCGCAAATTCATGATCCATAAAGCCAACGTCGAACGCTGCATTATGAATGACCAGCTCACCGCCTTTGATGTAATCTAAAAACTCTGCCGCGACATCGCGAAACTTAGGTTTGCCCGCAAGAAAGTCGCGTGTAATACCGTGTACAAAGATCGCCTCGTCTTCAATATCTCGCTCTGGATCAATGTAAACGTGAAAGTTATTTCCGGTGAGCCTACGGTTTACTAATTCAACACAGCCGATTTCAATAATGCGGTGCCCTTGCTTAGGGTCGATACCCGTTGTTTCAGTATCCAGTACTATTTGCCTGTGAGCCATATCGCCAAATCACAAATTTTGTTATGTTAATAACTTCATTCTACATAATTTAAAGGCAAACTGTGCAAAAAAACGTAGAGATTTTTACTGATGGTTCATGTCTGGGCAACCCAGGTCCAGGTGGCTATGGCACCCTACTTCGCTACAAAGGTCATGAAAAAGAGTTGAGTCAAGGTTATACCTTAACTACAAATAATCGCATGGAACTGCTCGCAGCGATTATTGGCTTAGAGTCATTAAAAGAGCCCTGTCAGGTTATTCTCACTACCGATAGTCAATATGTGAAGCAAGGTATTGAATCTTGGCTTGCCAACTGGAAAAAGCGCGGCTGGAAAACCGCCAGCAAGCAAGATGTAAAAAATAAAGATCTATGGCAACGCCTTGATGCTGCCAATTCAAAGCACGACGTTGAGTGGCGCTGGGTGAAAGGCCATGCGGGTCACGCGGAAAATGAACGCGTTGACGACTTAGCCAGAGAGGCCGCAGAAAGTAGCGACTTGCTTGAAGATACTGGATTCGTAGCGCAAAGCTAGATCTCTTTATTACTCTATGATATATCTTATTCCATATTTGATATATCCAGTTTTTGCTAGTATGAATGTAACCATTGAAAGTTTCTTTCACAAACAGTCTTCAACCATCAGTTATGTGGTATTTGATAACCGTAGCTTAAAAGCAATGGTTATCGATGCCGCTGTTGATTTTGATATTGCTTCGGGCAACGTCGGCTACCAGTTTGCTGATTCGATTATTCATTATATTGATAGCCACCACTTAGATGTTGATTGGATTTTAGAAACACACGCCCATGCAGATCATTTATCTGCCGCGCAATACCTTAAGCAAAAACTCGGGGCTAAAGTGGCAACAGGCAAGCACATTACGCAAGTGCAGCAGCATTTTAATAAAGTATTTAACTTCGATACTCCAACGGATGGTAGTCAATTTTGCCATTTATTCGACGATGGCGAAGTCTTTTATTTAGGTGAAGAAGCGGTTACCGTGATGTTTACACCAGGACACACGCCAGACAGCGTTACCTATATTGTCGATGGTAGTGCATTTGTTGGTGATACACTGTTTATGCCAGATAGCGGCACGGCGCGTTGCGATTTCCCAGGCGGTGATGCCAGCCAACTGTATCATTCAATTCAACGCATTTTTGAACTTGGTAACGATACCCACTTATATATGTGCCATGATTATCAACCAAATGGTCGCGAAGTGAGTGTTGTCACCAGTGTTGAGGCGCAAAAACAATATAATGTGCACTTAAAGCACGGCATTACCCAACACGATTATGTGAAAACCCGCGAATCGCGAGATGCCGATTTAGCGGTACCCAAATTGATTCACCCTTCAATTCAAGTAAATATCAATGCGGGACACTTTCCCAAAGCCGAAGCGAATGGCACCACTTACTTAAAAATACCGCTAACGTTTAACTAGATTCACGTTTTGAGCTAATAGAAGCATTTCGAGGAGTGCTTCTTAGCCCTACACCTCTTACCGCTGGATTAAATTGCGGACGAGCATGCCATTTCGGTTTAATCGGCGTTAATGGCGCAACACGTTTTCTTGCCACAATCACGTATACACTACCCGTCGGTTTTAAATAATGTTGGCAAAACGATTGCCACGCTGCAAAACGCGATAGACGCTTACCACGAGCAAGCGATGAGTAAATCGCTCGTTCTTCAAATACCACTTCGAACCCTAATAAATGTAACCAGTCTTTAACTCGTGCTGGGGTAAAAAAGCGCCCACTCCACGGTAACTTTTGCTTGGCAAAAGGCAGTATGCGCGCCAAGCCACAAAAGCTAAATGGATTAAAACCGCTAAGCACTAAGTAGCCGCCAGGCATTAATACTCGATGCACTTCTCGTAAGCAGTGGTGAGGGTCGGTTAAATACTCCAAACCATGACTTAATATACAGCCATCGACTGTTTGTTCAGAAAAAGGTAATTCATCAATGTGCGCTCTTACTCCGGCTTTACTCGAGTTTGCGACATTTACTTGATGTTTAATAACACACGCAGAGGTATCTAACTCAGCGCTCAGCTCACCTATTTTGAGCAAGTGATAGCCAAAAATTCGGTTTAACCACGGCGTGAAGATTTCCTCGATTTCTTGTTTTAAGTATTCGCCATGCGGAAAATCATACCAAGAATGGGGTTGAATGGTATTTTGTAAACTTAGCGCTGGTTTCAAGTCTTTGCCTCGTTATAATGAGAGATAGCCTACAGAGTAAACATAACAGAGCAAGTGAATATGGTACAAGTAATTCCCATTCCCGCGTTTAACGACAATTACATTTGGGCATTGGTTAATCAAGACAATAAACAGCTTTATGTGGTTGACCCAGGTGACGCGGAACCCGTTTTAGCGTTCTGCCGCGAGCACTCGTTACCGCTAAAAGGTATCTTAATTACCCATCATCATTGGGATCACACTAACGGGGTTGAAAAGCTGGTTAAGAAGTTTAATGGTTTACCCGTTTATGGCCCGAGCAACAGCCCTTTTGAAGGCATTACCCATAAACTTAAAGATGACGCTGTTATAACACTGGATGAATTACAACTGACATTAGCAATTATGCATGTGCCGGGACATACCCTTGATCATATTGCGTATTATAATGAAAACATGATTTTTTGTGGCGATACACTTTTTAATGGTGGATGTGGTCGATTATTTGAAGGCACGCCATCACAAATGCTCACATCGCTTTTACGTATCGCAGCCCTGCCCGATTCAACACAGGTTTATTGCACCCATGAATATACGCGTGCCAACCTAGATTTTGCTGCATATATCGAGCCAGACAATCATACGCTTGTTGCCTATCGCGATGAACTTGCCAAACATAGTGATATTTCCTTGCCTACCACAATAGAAGAGCAAAAGGCGATAAACCCATTTTTACGCACACATGAACATAATGTAAGAACCAGTGTGTTAGCTAAAAATTCAGTTACCGAAATAAACGATGTCAGTGTTTTTGCCGCCTTAAGGGAACTAAAGGACAATTATTAAATCTATTTATCAATTAATGATAAAAATAAATGAAATTGGCAATTTTTAGCCAAGATCGGTATTATTCGGCGTTCCGTTTTAACTCGGTATTTTGTATTAATGACTTATAAGCAAATAATTGCCCTAAGCGCCAGTGTATGGCTTGTGGGCTGTCAAACGACAAATCAATCTCAATCAGAAAATACGACAGAGCCAAACTATAAAGTTGCCAGCTCACAAGACGTATATGATGCATTAACAGTGCTTGCACTTGCAGAAGAAGAGCAAGAAGTCATTGAACAAATCCCTGAATTTGACGATGTGTGGCAACGTATTCGCTATCAGCTTTCGATTCCTGTGCCGCAAAATCGTGCCGTAGTTGCCGAGCGTAATTACTACGCTAAGCACCAAAAATATTTAGATCGTATCGCCACACGTGGTACTCCCTACCTTCACTATATTGTGGAAGAGGTCGAAAAGCGTCAGATCCCTATTGAAATTGCGCTATTACCTATTGTTGAAAGCGCATTTGACCCATTTGGCTACTCGCACCGCAGTGCTTCTGGTATTTGGCAGTTTATGCCAGCCACAGGTGAGCGTTTCGGTCTAAAGCAGAATTGGTGGTACGACGGTCGTCGCGATATTACCGAGTCTACTCGCGCTGCACTTGAATATTTAACGTATTTACACAAAACACTTGATGGTGATTGGCTAAATGCGATCGCTGCATATAATTCAGGTGAAGGTCGTGTATTACGTGCGATTAAAAAGAACCGTAAAAAGCAGTTACCAACTGATTTTTGGTCGCTTGATTTACCGCGAGAAACAACCCAATACGTACCTAAACTGCTAGCGCTATCAGACTTACTTGCGCGCTCAGACGAGTTTAAAGTAACGTGGAAAAAAATAGATAATAAGCCTGCGGTTGAATTGGTTAATACTGGCGGTCAAATTGACTTAGCAAAAGCCGCTGAAATGGCCGACATTCCAGTGACTGAAATGTATAAGTTAAACCCCGCATTTAACCGTTGGGCAACCGATCCAACCGGTCCGCATAAGCTACTTGTGCCAGCAGATAAAGCTTATGGCTTCAAAGCACAACTTGCCAAAATGGATGCGAAAGATCGCATTCGTTGGCAGCAATACACAGTAAAATCAGGCGATAGCCTATCAAAAATCGCCAAGCAATTTGATACCAGCACGACTAGCATCAAAACGCTAAACAAGTTGAGCAACAATACTATTCGCGTTGGTCAACAGCTGTTTGTACCTTTAAGTAATGGTGAAATAGACAATAACTTATTAAGCGGTCCAATGCGTATTGCAGCTAACAACAAAGCAAACCGCAAAACTACGCACACAGTCGTTAGTGGCGATAGTCTGTGGAAAATTGGTCGTAAATATAAAGTATCAACCAAAGACTTAATGAAGTGGAATAACTTACGCAAAAATGCGACCTTACGTCTTGGCCAGCAGTTAACGGTTTATCAAAAAACCAGTTCAACCTTAGCGGGTAATGTGACTGAACGCACCATCACCTATAAAGTGCGCAAAGGTGATTCGTTAGCGCGCATTGCGGGTTTGTATAAAGTGTCAGTATCGGACATTATGAAATGGAATGGCATTACCAAGAATGAATACATTCAACCTGGACAAAAGCTAAAACTAAAAGTGGATGTAAAAACAGGTTAACACCAAGCAAACATATTAAAAAAGGCGCTATTTAGCGCCTTTTTTGTGTCGTACGTTAACTAATGAAAGTTAAGCAATACCAATATACTTATGCACTTGCACCGATAAGCGCCAGTTTTTAGCCTTACATACTTCAATCGCTAAGCGCGTTGCCTTTGCCTTTTGACTAATAGGTTGTAAATAAACGAGTTCTGGCGTATGCCCTGCTTCAGCAAACAGCTCTTCTAACTCTTCAACATGGCGCATCATCGCAACTGGATGCTTAATCTCGTTAGCACGTTGCATGGCGCTTTTAAGTACCTTATATCCACCACGCATATTAATTTTTGGTGATACCGTTACCCACGTTGTTGCTGGCGCTAAAATCTCAAATGTACCGCTGGTTTCAATTTGCGTAGAAAACCCGTTTTCATGAAGTAATTCACAAAGTGGGTTTAAATCGTACATGCATGGCTCACCACCAGTGATCACAATATGCTTTGCTTGATATTGCTTGTCGCGAATTAGCGCGAGAATTTGTTCTGCGGTGCAATTAGCAAAATAATCCGAGTCAGCTTTCTTTTCAACTGTGTCAGAGAGATCAACTAAATAAGTATCGTCCGTATGCCATGTTTGCTTAGTGTCGCACCAAGCACATCCCACAGGACACCCTTGCAAGCGAATAAATATAGATGGGCAACCTGTGTAACTTGCCTCACCTTGAATGGTTTCGAATACTTCGTTAATTTTGTACAACGTACGCCTCTAATTACTGCTAGATTTGTCTTCAAGGTCACGAAGGTGTAGACTATCGCGCCCGCAAAAACCGCTATTATAGCTAAAGTGAGAGAAATATGTCGCAAAAAGTTGTTGTAATTTACTCTGGTGGAATGGATTCATATACCGTTTTAAATAAAGCCATTCGCCAAGGTTATGAAGTGTATGCACTTTCGTTTGATTACGGCCAGCGTCATGTTAAAGAATTAAAAGTTGCAGCAGACGTATGTGCGGAATTAAACATTTCTCATAAAGTTGTTGATATCTCAGCAATCAACCAATTAATTGGTGGCTCATCGCTGACTGACGATATTGACGTACCGGAAGGTCACTACGAAGAAGAAAGCATGAAATCAACTGTGGTACCAAACCGCAATATGATTTTATTATCACTTGCTGTTGGCTATGCAGTTTCACTTAAAGCCAACAAGGTATTTTACGGCGCTCACTCAGGCGACCATGCAATTTATCCAGACTGCCGCCCTGAATTCGTACAAAAAATGGATGATGTGTGCCGCATCGCTAACTACGAAGAAATTGAAATAGTTAGCCCATACTTAAATAATACTAAAATTGAGATTTTAACCGACGGTTTAAATATGGGCCTCGATTACAGTAAGACATGGACTTGCTACAACGGTCGAGAAAAAGCCTGCGGTAAATGCGGCGCTTGCCAAGAGCGTTTAGAAGCGTTTGAGCTAAACCAGGCAAGCGATCCGCTACCATATGAAGCAAATTAACTAATACCTGTTAGTTAACGTACATTAAAAGCACCAAATGGTGCTTTTTTGTTTTGCTCTGTCCATTCGCAAAACTCTTTTTTATTGCTGCTATGCACCTTAAAAACTAAAGCCATATTTGTACTCTACGCCAAAGTTACACCCTTTTGCGATAAGCCATTCTAATTTGTTTACAATCCCCTCTTTTTAAGCACCCAAATTACGAATAAACTATTGGCCTTTCCCACAACTGGATTTATTTATGCCTAAGACATTGAAAGTACCTCATACGCTGGTTTTGCTACTAGCGATGATGTTTGTCGCTTATCTTGCTACTTGGATTGTACCCCAAGGCTTTTTTGATACCGTAGAAACAGCAAATGGCCGCCAAGCCGTTGTTCCTGGCACTTATCAAGTTGCCACTGAAAGTCATTACCTTACCCCTTGGGACTTTCTAACGGCAATTCCACGGGCATTTGCCGCTGCACAGGATGTTATCTTTTTTGTGTTAATTGTGGGTGGTGTACTCGCAATTGCACGTGCTACAGGCACAGTAGATGCATTAATTGGCCGTTTATTAGAAAAACATGGCGATAAGCCGCAAAAACTCATTTTTGCCGTAGTCTTTTGTTTTGCTCTTGCCTCAAGTGCAATTGGCACAGCGGGCGAATACATTCCATTTGTACTTATTTTAGTGGCATTATGTAAAGCCATGCGCCTTGATGCGATGACGGCGGTCGGTATGATTGTTGCCGGCTATGGCATCGGTTATGGCGTATCTGCGTTTAATCCGTTTACTGTATTAATCGCCCAACAGATTGCAGAAGTTCCTGTGTATTCGGGCTTATGGCTACGTTTAGCGATTTTCGTGCCGTTCGTATTACTTGGTTTTCATCATGTTTGGTCATACACCAAACAAGTACAAGTGGATCCATCTCGCTCGTTAATGGCAGGCATTCCTTGCCCATTAGAAGGCAAAGAAACCCATGACTATCCAAAACTTAATCGTCGCCACCAATTGGTACTACTTAGCTTTATCGCAACATTAGTAATTGCCGTTTGGGGTATTGCCACAAAAGGCTGGTACTTATATGAACTTGGCGGCTTATTTGTTGCTTGGGGCCTAGTTATCACTGTATTAGGTAAACTTGATGCGAATACCGCTGCTAACAAATTTATTGAAGGTACCTCTGATTTAGTAACCACTGCAATTTTAATCGGTGTTGCACGCGGTATCGCACTCATTTTAGACGACGGTAAAATTCTGCACAGCCTAGTGTACGGTATGAGTTTACCGCTTTCTTATGTGAGCGCAGAAATATCAGCTGTTGGTATGCTTGTTATTCAAACTCTGCTAAATACCTTTATTCCATCGGGTTCAGGTCAAGCGTACGTTACTATGCCGCTAATGGCACCGCTTGGTGATTTAGTTGGTGTACCACGCCAAGTTGCAGTACTTGCGTATCAATTTGGCGATGGCTTCTCAAATATGATTATTCCAACTAATGCGGTATTAATGGGGATCATCGGTATGGCCGGTGTACCTTATGGTCAGTGGTTTAAGTTCTGCTTACCGTTATTGGTGAAACTAATGATTGCAGCCTCTGTAGTACTAATCGCTGCCACTTTCTTTGGTTATGGTTTAGATGTGCAACCACAGATTGCAGGGGTTGAGAGCCAAGTTACAGCAAATAGCTGATTCTATTACAAGCGCAAAAAAGCCACCGAATACGGTGGCTTTTTATTGACTCATATTTACAACTTTTACTAATTCGCATCAACAGCAACATTCTTTATGAGTAAGCAACCAGCTCCACGTTTAATAAAGTTTAAATTCAACGCTGTTGCGTTCTTACTCTTTAATATTATTAGTCAAATGCGCTTGCGAACATAATCAAATCGGTTACCGCAATCACTATGTCCTTGAAAATAATTAAATAATGGCTAACAAACGCTAGTAAATATGTGTATTGATAAATTTAATCCAGTACCCGTTTTATAACTGTTAGTATTTCAGCTTTAGTTGAAGGTTTTACGATATACCCAGCTAAGCCATGGCTCGCCCATTTTTTTACTATTTCTTTGTTTTTATTGCCTGATAGTGCAATTACCGGTGTTTTTTTGTTCTTGCCAACTTGTCGCATATGTTTCGTTGTTTTGAGACCATTTAAATTCGGCATAAACAAATCCATTAAAATAAGGTCATAACGATCAGTCTTTATTTTTTTTACAGCATTCAGTCCATCATCTACTTGATGAATTATAAAACCTTCTTTAGACAAAACGTCGCTAATCATTTCGCGATAAATATGGTTGTCTTCTACAACTAATATGCGCTTTTCATCTTGTTCATTAATATCAAACTGTTCCAAGGCTTGTGCTGGATTATTATTTTGCGTTACTTCCGCACTTTGTAGGTTTGCATGTGCTGACATCATTTTAGCCAACATAGTCGTTAAATTGTCTGATATCACCGATTCAAGTGAAGACAGTAATGGTTGTAAATGTTCAGTTTGGATCTTGTCTAAAAGTAGTTGCTTTAACTCTCCTTGCTCTTCTTTGCTAACTTCATTCTTTATTCGTTCTACTTCCAACTTACTCGTATCGAGTTTATCAAGAACATTTTTTTTATAACTTAGCCCTAACTCTATTAGTTCATTTAAGTCGCTATCTTGGTTTTTAACCACACTTACAAGCTCATCATAAAATGTTTGTTCAACCTCACAACGAGTGAGTCCTTCGAATACGATCAACTTTAGCCGAAAGCGCTCATAAAGCGGTTGATGAGTGAAGTAACTATTAAACAAATTCCTTAAACAGCAACCAAATGCAAGTATCGACTCTTTATTGTTACACAACAGTACGCTGTAGTGGTTTTCATTTAAAACTTGGCTTTTAATCATCAACGTGTACAAAGTGATATTTTCTTTAACCGTTGCAAGCGCGAATAGAACCACTTTTGGCTTAAGCTGATTTATCGTTTCAATGACTGCATCGTCTTTCACAATACATCGAAAGCTATCAAATTGTTCTCTTATGATTTCATTTACACCGTGAACTTCCTCTTCACAATGGGTGATCAATACAATGTCAGGATGCCGGTTTGCGAGTCTTCCTTCAGATGTCACTGTCATTTCCGTATTTCTCCAGCTAATGTTTTGAGCTCAGATTTGAGTTTTAGAATCAACTCCTTTAAAGCGGGTTTGTCTTTTTTCAAGGCGAAAGCTTCTATGGTGGCAAGATAATGACCGGTTTTTTCAGCACCAATAGCGTTTGCTGACGTTTTTAAGAAATGTGCATGTTCTTTTAGATTTTCAAATTGATTTTGATTGTATGCCCCTGCGAGTTTCTTGAAATACTCATTCGCCTGACCCAAAAAGTCTATTTGGAATTGCTTAATCTTTGCTAAGTCATTACCAATTAACTCAATCATCACAGAAGAATTTAAAGTTACTAATTCACTTTCTGGTTCATCCATACCATTTCTCCACAATCGTTTGAATGTCCTTCAATTTAACGGGTTTACTCAAAAAGTCATCCATACCAATAGACTTGCAATACGCCACATCATCATTCATTGTTGCGCCAGTCACAGCAATTATTGGCACCGCCTTTACACCTAATTGTGTTTCTTCCATACGAATCAGTTTAGTCATCTCGTATCCATCTACATCAGGCATATGACAGTCAGTTAAAATTAACTTATATCTATTTTTCTTCCAAGATTGATAACCGCGCTCACCGTTGTCTGCAATATCACACTCGAGCCCGATTGCCTGAAGTTGCTTTCGTAACAGCTTTTGATTGAATGGATTATCTTCTACAAGCAGGATATCGTGATTTACATCTGATACTAATGGCGCATCAAAAGTCTCGATTTCAAGGTCTAACTCATCGTCAATTTCGTCATCGTCTATCGATTCAAATAAAACTTGTTTTAGCGCATATGACGTCATTGGTTGAGTTGTATGTATTAATAAATGCGGGGCGGCGGCTTCAAGTGAATTTCGATTATTTTCGGATGTATATATAAAGAACCGTACGAATTTAGGCAATTGCTGTATCAGCGTACTGAAAAGCCTCGTATTGCTTACTATGAAAATTGTGTCAATGTTTGTCATAACATTTGCAAACTGAGACTGCTCTTCAATGAGTATCTGATTACATAATGTTACTGTGCTATTGAGTAATTTTTGAAAATATTGCTCTTCATACGTGCCAACCCCAATACTAACAAGCTGCATCGGCGTACATGGTTTGGTAACTTCTGTATTTGTGTCAACCCAAAACGGTATCTTTAATTTAAACTCAGACCCTAATCCAAACTCGCTTGAAACATTAATCTCTCCCCCCATTAAATCAATCAATTTGCCGCAAATTGATAACCCTAGACCTGTGCCGCCAAATTGTCGGGTTGTTGACTTTTCAGCTTGTGTAAAAGGCGTAAACAATTTATCGATCACATCGTCTTTGATTCCAATTCCTGAGTCGGTAACTGAAATAATACACTCAACTTGATATTCATTTATCGTGTTGTAACTCACATCAACGTTGATGAAGTTCTCTTTCTTTGCATTATTACCAGTAAATTTAATTGCATTGCCAACTAAATTTAAGAGGATTTGCCTTAATCGATTATCATCTCCCAAGAAATGATTTTTCGGCAGTGAAGATTCAAAAACGCTTAAACGAATATTTTTCTCTTTTGCCTTAGCGGCGAAGGTTATGATTACTTGATGAATGACCTCTGTAACATCAAACAATTCGTGATCAATCTCTAGTTTTCCAGCTTCAATTTTGTTGATATCTAAAACATCATTCAATATAGCAATTAAATTGTTTGCAGATATTGATGCTGTTTTGACAAGATCTAAACATTCATGGTTTAGTCTCGCATTTTCTAATAAATCTAACGAACCGATAATACCATTCAGTGGCGTTCTAAGTTCATGACTCATCATCGCAAGAAAATTAGATTTAATTTCGCTGGCACGCTGAGCTTTGTCTAACGCTATATTTAAGTCTTTAGTTCGGCGTTCAACCCGCTCTTCTAGATCAGCATTTAGTTGTTGTAAATCCAATTGCGCTTTATAAAATTTTGTCTGATCTATGCATACACCATCAATGCGATAGCTTTCACCATGTACATCTTTTCCAACCCGTCCTTGTGCAAATATATAAACAAGCTCTCCATTATGAAGAACGCTACGATACGTGCTAATGAATTCTTCACCTGTACGCAAACTATGCTCTAAGTCATTGACTACCTTATCTTTATCATCAGGGTGTAAACAATTAATCCACTTTTCTAGGTTACCTATATCTTCAGAATTCATTTTGAAAATATCATTAGCCTGGCTATCCCATTGCCAACGCCATACATGATTATCTAATATGCCATTCCACGTACCAATTTTGCCTGCTTCAATCGCTAATTGTTTACTTTCATTCGCCTCATTTAAGGCGATTACCATTTCTTTTTCGTACGAACTATCTACAATTGTTCCTACAATACTTCTAATTTGATCATTGTTTATATATTCCCCTTTTAATGAAAACCATTTCTCTTCACGTGTGTTAGATCTAAATTCAAACTGTAGTGGGATCTGAAAGTGCAAATGATTTTCAAAAAATAAAGGGAATAACTCTTTGTCGTCAGCGTGAACTAACTGTAGAAGGTCTTTAAGGGAGACAATCGAGTCTAAAGGGATTTCTAAAAGCCTTTTGAAGGTTTTAGTGCAGTTAAACTCTTTTGTTTCATGGTCGTAACACCATACACCAATATCAGATGAATTAAGTGCTTGCTCAACAAAATCCATATCACTGTTAGCCAGTGGGTCGCTAGAGATATCAACAAACACGAAGACATACCCATTAGGCACTTCACAGCACGTAAATTCCAATACTGTACTGCCGAAAGTAACAATACTACGATATTCTTTCGCCTCAATTTGACTAAAAAACAGCCTTAGATTCTGACCTAAAATTGAATCTTGAGATGCCGACAATAAACTCTCAACAAGCTTGTTTACCTCGGTTATTCTTAAATCAACATCAGTGCGAATGTAGTATTTATTTGAAACCATCTATTTCCCTTAGTAGTAAACAAAACGATCGGCAAATCGGGCCCTAAAGGGCCGCACATTGTTTTATTAACATATTTACTATAGCAATGATTTAAAATTATTCTTGTCGTGCAGATGTATAGATTTGATATTGGTGGCGTTTTTAGAAATGAAAAACAAAAAACCCAAGCCTTGGCTTGGGTTTTAAATATTTGGTGCGGATGGAGGGACTTGAACCCTCACGTGATTGCTCACACAGCGACCTCAACGCTGCCTGTCTACCAATTCCAGCACATCCGCGAAGATGTTATTTATTAGTTTGGAACGTCGTTGCTTTTGTCTTGTGAAGCAGGAACGTCTTTATCTTTTGGTTCAGCAACAACTGTCGTTGCAGCAGGAGCGTCTGATGATAAATCTGACCACTCGTCAGTTTGTTTAATCTGACCTGCTGTTAAGTTACCTAACACAATGCTTAAAATAAAAAACACTGTTGCTAACGTGGTTGTTGTTTTTGTCATAAAGTTACCAGCACCGCTTGAACCGAAAACGGTTCCAGACGCACCAGCACCAAATGATGAACCCATATCAGCACCTTTACCTTGCTGGATTAATACAAACCCAATTAAAGCAAGTGCGACAATAAGATAAACTACTAATAAAATTTCGTACATTGTTAGCCATTTCCTTTTGCGCTATTACAGATGGTTGCAAAGCTATTAGCTTTAAGGCTTGCTCCGCCTATTAGCCCACCATCAATATCTGGTTGCGCAAATAATTGTTCGCTATTGTTCTCGTTAACACTACCGCCGTAAAGCAGTTGTATTTTCGCAGCTAACTCGCTGTTAAGTTCAGCCAGCTTGCTACGGATAAATTTGTGCACAGCTTGTGCTTGTTCAGGCGATGCAGTTTTACCTGTGCCTATTGCCCAAACGGGCTCGTATGCTATCACACTATTAGCAAGTGCATCTACACCTAATTTGCTAATAATCGCATCAATTTGCTGCCAAACAACTTGTTCGGTCAATTCTTGTTCACGTTCTTGTTCACTTTCACCAACACATAGGATTGGTGTTAGATTATTTTCTTGTGCTTTGGCAAATTTAGCAGCAACTGTTTCGTTACTTTCGCCGTAAATAGCACGTCTTTCTGAGTGACCAACTAAAGTGTAATTTGCACCTAGTGCGTGAATCAATTGGGCGTCAACTTCGCCAGTAAATGCACCAGCATTATTTTCTGACACTGTTTGTGCGCCTGCTTTCAAACCTGCATCAAGTGCTGATTTAATTAAAGGGAATGGCGGGAAAACTAAAATATCAACGTCAGAGGTATCAATTTTCGTGATTACTTCGGCAAGTTCAGATACAAGCTCAAGTGAGCCATTCATTTTCCAGTTGCCTGCAACCATAGGTTTGCGATGTGCCATTGCTTACTCCAATTTAGAAAGCGAGCAGGATGTTATCCTGACTCGCTAAAAGTTACAAGAAGTTATTGTGCGTTTTCGAGTTGTTTGCTTATAGATTCAACAACATCAGCAATTTTCTTTGAGAAATCGAAGACTTGCTTCTCTTTTTCTGCTTCAACCATAACGCGGATCACAGGCTCTGTGCCTGACTTACGAATAAGTACACGACCTTTGTCACCCAGTTGCTGTTCTACTTCAGCAATCACAGATTTCACATCGTTGCTTGCAAGCGGCTCAGTGCCTTTTGCATAACGCACGTTAATCATATTCATTGGGTACTTTGTAAAGCCCTGACCTAAATCTTCAAGAGTTTGATTGCTCTCAACCATGGCAGCAAGCACTTGTAGGCTAGATATAATACCGTCACCCGTTGAGATGCGGTCAAGATTTAGAATGTGGCCCGAGCTTTCGCCACCAATTTTCCAGCCTTTTTGCTTTAATAGCTCTAGCACATAGCGATCGCCCACTTTTGAGCGTTCAAATTCAACGCCGAGTGACTTAAGCGCATTTTCAAGGCCCATGTTAGACATTACAGTACCAACGACACCGCCGCCAAGTTCACCTTTCTCGAACGCGTATTTCGCAATGATATAAACAATGTCATCACCGTCAAATACACGGCCTTTATGGTCAACCATCATCACGCGATCACCATCACCATCGTAGGCAATACCTACGTCTGCTTTTACTTCAAGCACTTTTTGGATCATGGTATCAACATGGGTTGCGCCGCATTTTGCGTTGATATTTAAACCATTTGGCTCACACGCTACTTTAATCACTTCAGCGCCAAGTTCACGCATAACATCGGGTGCAATGTGATACGTTGCACCATTGGCACAATCAACCACAATACGTAAACCTTCAAGCGATAAAGCGCTTGGGAACTGGCTTTTACAGTATTCGATATAACGTCCTGCCGCAGTATCAAGGCGCTTTGCTTTACCGAGCGATTCTGAAGAAACACACGTCATTTCTTCATCCATCATGGCTTCGATTTCAAGCTCTAACGCATCATCTAGCTTAGTGCCTTGTGATGAGAAAAACTTAATGCCATTGTCTTGATAAGGGTTGTGAGAGGCACTAATAACAATACCTGCTTCACCGCGGAACGTTTGTGTTAAATACGCGATTGCAGGCGTTGGCATTGGGCCTAATAAAATAACATCAATACCAGCCGCTACTAAACCGGCTTCAAGCGATGTTTCAAGAAGATAGCCCGAAATACGTGTATCTTTACCAATAATCACTTTTTTAGTGCCCGCTTTAGACAGCACTTTTCCTGCCGCCCAGCCAAGCTTTAATGCAAATTCAGGGGTGATTGGGAACTGCCCTACTTCACCACGTACACCGTCGGTGCCGAAATATTTTCTATTGCTCATTTGTAATTCCTTGTTCACAGGCCTGCCATACATTAAGTGCATCGGCGGTTTCTGTAACATCGTGTACTCGAATAATCTTAGCGCCCTTTTGCGCGGCGATAAGCGCGCCCGCAACTGAGCCAGCTAAACGCTGATCTACATCGCGCCCTAATAAATTACCAATCATCGACTTGCGCGATAAGCCCGCAAGTACTTCACACCCCATCATTTTAAACTCGTCTATGTATTTTAAAATATAGTAGTTATGTGCAAGGGTTTTACCAAAACCAAAGCCAGGATCGAGAATGATTTTATCGCGCGATATACCTGCAGCTTCGCAAGCAGCTATGCGCTCAACAAAGAACTGTTTAATATCATTTATCACATCATCGTAATGAGGATTTGATTGCATGGTACGCGGTTGCCCTTGCATATGCATTAAGCATACCGGCACGCCTAACTCAGCCGTTGTCTCCAAGGCATTGGGTTCTTGCAGTGCACGAACATCGTTAATAATATCAGCACCCGCATTCACCGCCTGACGCATTACTTCTGCTTTGCTAGTATCGATGGAAATGAGACAATCTGACTTTTTGCGGATCGCCTCTATAACTGGAATAACGCGCGCAAGCTCTTCTTCTAATGCAACATCAGGTGCACCAGGACGCGTTGATTCGCCACCAATATCAATAATGGTCGCGCCATTTCCAAGCATCTCCAGAGCAGAAATGACAGCGCTGTCGATTTGTTGATGACTGCCGCCATCAGAAAAAGAGTCTGGGGTAAGGTTAAGTATTCCCATTATATGGGTTTGGCTTAGGTCAAGTACCTTGCCGTTTGGTAAATTGATAGTAGACATAGAAATGTAGATTTAAAAAAACCCCGAATTGCTCGGGGTTTTTAGGGTTGTTAGTTTACCGATGGTTGGTCGGTGTCATCAAGTTTATTTTCAGGTTTTTTCTCTGTATCAACCTGTTTTGCTGCTTGAGGTTCTTTATCGCCAGTAGCTGTTGCGCCAGCACTTGGCTTGTCATCGTCTTTACGATCATGTGCATCACGTGGTGGGCGCACTTCGCGACGCGCCATTAGGTCATCAATTTGCGCAGCATCAATCGTTTCATACTTCATTAGCGCATCTTTCATTGCGTGAAGGATATCCATATTTTCTTTTAGAATATCTTCAGCGCGTTGATAGTTGCGATCTGAGAAGTCACGTACTTCCGCATCAATAAGCTTAGCCGTTTCACCAGACATACTCTTGTTCTGCGTTTGACTACGACCCATGAAAACTTCGCCTTGATCTTCTGAATAAAGAAGCGGACCTAGTTTTTCACTTAAACCCCATTGCGTAACCATTTTGTGTGCAATATCAGTTGCACGTTCAATATCGTTACTCGCACCTGTGGTCACTTTATCTGCGCCATAGATGAGTTCTTCAGCAATACGGCCACCGTAAAGGCTTGAAATCATCGACTCTAAATGTTGCTTAGAATGACTTACACGGTCTTGCTCTGGTAAATACATAGTTACACCAAGTGCACGACCACGCGGGATAATTGATACCTTATAAACAGGATCATGCTCAGGCACTAAACGCCCAACAATAGCGTGACCAGCTTCGTGGTATGCCGTCATTTCTTTTTCTTGCTCGCTCATAACCATTGATTTGCGCTCTGCGCCCATCATGATTTTATCTTTTGCAGCGTCAAACTCGGCCATGCTAACAACACGCTTATTACCGCGCGCAGCAAAAAGAGCAGCTTCATTCACTAAGTTAGCAAGATCAGCACCAGAGAAGCCCGGTGTACCACGTGCAATTAGTGCTGGCTCTACATTGTCTGCCAGAGGCACTTTGCGCATGTGTACTTTAAGAATTTGTTCACGACCGCGGATATCAGGTAAACCTACAACTACTTGACGGTCAAAACGACCTGGACGAAGTAACGCTGGGTCTAGTACATCTGGACGGTTAGTTGCAGCAATTACAATAATACCTTCGTTACCTTCAAAGCCATCCATTTCAACAAGCATTTGGTTAAGTGTTTGCTCACGCTCATCATGACCACCACCAAGACCTGCACCACGCTGACGACCTACCGCATCAATTTCATCGATGAAGATGATACAAGGCGCAGCTTTCTTAGCTTGTTCAAACATGTCACGCACACGCGATGCACCAACACCAACGAACATTTCTACGAAGTCAGAACCTGAAATTGTAAAGAATGGTACTTTTGCTTCACCTGCAACCGCTTTTGCAAGTAGCGTTTTACCTGTACCTGGAGGACCTACCATTAGTACGCCCTTCGGAATGCTACCACCCAACTTTTGGAATTTTGATGGGTCACGTAAGAAATCTACTAACTCAGTAACGTCTTCTTTTGCTTCATCACAACCAGCTACATCGGCAAATGTCGTTTTAACTTGGTCTTCGCTCATTAAGCGTGCTTTGCTCTTACCAAATGACATGGCACCTTTGCCGCCACCGCCTTGCATTTGACGCATGAAGAATATCCAAACACCAATAAGCAGTAACATTGGGAACCAAGAAATGAAGATTGTTGCCAGTAATGACTGCTCTTCCGGTTCTACACCTTCAACAATTGCACCGCTTTTGATCAGCTCGTCAACAATGTACTGATCGTGCATAGGGATAACAGTTTTAAACTGTTCACCATTTAATTTTGTGCCATATACGATGCCTGCTGTGCGATCAAACTTCGCTTCGCGCACTTGCTGTGCACGGGCATCCTTTACAAACTGCGAATATGCGAGCTGGCGGTTAGCGCCTTCGCCTGGATTGAAACTCTGGAATACCGACATTAAAACTACGGCGATTACCAACCAGAGAATTAAATTTTTAGCCATATCACTCAAGGCATTAACCTCTTGTCTTATCTAACATTGAAAAAAATCTTTAACTTTAAATACTGTACTACAGTTTGTAACCTGTCGCTACTATATAAACTTCACGAGAGCGCGCACGCGACGAATCTGGTTTGCGAATTTTAACGGTCTTAAAACTATTACGTAGGTCTTTAACAAATTGATCAAATCCCTCTCCTTGGAACACTTTG
Organism: Pseudoalteromonas sp. XMcav1-K; assembly: GCF_044005875.1. Taxonomy (NCBI): domain Bacteria; kingdom Pseudomonadati; phylum Pseudomonadota; class Gammaproteobacteria; order Alteromonadales; family Pseudoalteromonadaceae; genus Pseudoalteromonas; species Pseudoalteromonas sp. XMcav1-K. The sequence continues at coordinate 90,987 of NZ_JBIPJE010000035.1, forward strand.
ACAGCAAAATTGCCGTTTGGTTTTAGTACTTGATGGCACATATCAAATGCAAGTTCGACCAAGTACATGCTACCTGCCTGATCTGTCACGTTATTTCCGCTCATATTAGGCGCCATATCCGACATCACAAGATCAACGTTCTTACCATCAATTCGTGATAACAGTGCATCCAGTACCGCTTCTTCACGAAAGTCACCTTGTAAAAATTCAACGCCAGGTAGGGGATCCATAGGTAAAATGTCACAAGATATTACTGTGCCGTTATCACCAACCTTATCAGCCGCATATTGCGACCAACCACCTGGTGCGGCACCTAAATCCACCACAGTGAGTCCCGGGCGAATTAATTTATCTTTTTTGTCGAGCTCTTCAATTTTGAAGTAAGCGCGCGAGCGATACCCGAGTTTACGGGCTTCATTGGCATATACATCATCAAAATGCTCCTTTAACCAGCGTTTTGAACTTGCCGAATGCTTTTTATTAGCCATTAAATTCTACTCTAGAATTAGTAATATTGGATATATGGCGGTAGAATACCCTTAATTCAAGATTATTTCTGCGAAATTTACTAAATATGAAGTTATCAAACAAACAAAAGCAGTTTTTAAAAGGCGAAGCACACGCGTTAAATCCAGTTGTTCTTTTAGGTGCAAATGGTTTAACAGAAGGTGTGTTACTCGAAATTGAAAACGCACTTGGCATTCACGAACTAATTAAAGTGAAAGTACCAACTAGTGACCGTGAAACTAAAGCGCTTATTTTTGAAGCCATTGTGCGCGAAACGGGTGCTATCAAGCTTCAAACAATTGGTCATATTATTGTGCTTTATAAACAAAGCGAAGATAAGAAAATCCAATTGCCAAAGGGTTAACGGAAAACATATTTTAACCTGTAAAAAAACGCGCTTTAAGCGCGTTTTTTATTGTATTGCTTTAACGTTAAATCAAGAAAATCCGTAGTCAGCTCGTTCAAAATACCGGCTTCGGCATTTATCATCAAACTAAAGCCTAACTCTAACCTTGGAATAACCAACACGTCAGCACGATAGCCTTGCACCCAGCCACTGTGATAATAAATTTTCTCGCCTTTGTAGTCATAAATGCGCCAGCCCAGTCCGTAATGAGCTTGATTTAGATTTTTACGCCAAACTCGACGCCTTAACTCTTTTTTTGTTTTAATTTGTGGTGTACTTTGTAGCGCCAGTGATTCTTTTGATAACACACTTGGGTATTGGCCAAGCTGCGCTTTGAGCCACTGCACCATATCATCTGCACTGGCATTAACGCCCGCTGCAGGACCAACTTTATAGTAATTTGGTTTTATTTTTGTGGTGTACCAACGCTTACGTGCTCTCACGTGCGGATGAGCGTAATTGTCATCTTGCATCATGGCTTGTATACCAAGACTCGCATTTTTCATGTTTAACGGTTTAAACATGAATTCATTAACCCAAGTGCTGTAATCTATCTGCGTGGATTTTTCGATTACATCACCAATCAGGCTAAACATCACATTCTGATAACCATAACAACGCCCCGGAGAACAAATCGGTTCTACTTCTGCAAGCTTGTTTTTAATTTTGTTATAAGGCATGCGTGATTCAATAAGATTGTCGTACGCATTGGGTACAAGGCCACTGCTATGACTTAATAAATGCGACACCCGCAGCTTTTTATCACGACTGTGGAAATGAAAATCCGGCAGATATTTAGTCACCGTATCGTCAAGCTTTAACTGCCCTTCACTGGCGAGCTTTGCAGCCAAAGATCCCGCAAATGTTTTTGATACCGACGCTAAACGAAAGCGTGTACTGGTGGTAATAGGTTTACCGCTAATACGTTTGGTTTTGCCATAGCCGTAGGCAAACTCCCCCGCATCTACTTTTACAACTGACAGTGCAGCACCTGGGATCCCTTTTTTTCTTAATTTAGATACCATGGTGTTCTTGTAACCTTTAACAAAACGGTCAAAATCAACCTGTTCGCTTGCGTTATCAAGACTATCCGCAACTGAAAAACAACTAAAACTCAAAAATGTTGAGAAAAACAAAAACCGCATATATATCGCTATTCTCGGAATAAATACGCACATAGTTTAACAAGCCAATAACAAGGATGCAGGCAAAACTTTTAAATATTTTGTTTGTCCAAGCTGAACAACTACATTTTTTTACATGTGAACTACACATTTATACATATAATACGTATTTTATTAAACAGCATTTAGCCACAGATCAGTACAACTATAATTATTACAATGAACAAAATTACAATTTCACTTCTTATTTTGAGCACCTTGCTTGCGACGCCCTGCCTTGCTAGTAATAGGCTTTATGCAGACAACACACTCGAGGCAAGTGATGGATTCACGTGGGATTGGAGTTTTGGTGCTGGCTACTATGTCGATAAACACTATTTACAAGGTGTGGACTATCAAGATGGTTTTGAATTAAACATCAATGTTGCCATCAACTACGACAAATTTTATTTTGATGTGGATAACTCGCAGCTTACAGGTGGCTTGACGATTGGTTATAACCTCGTTGATAAGTATGACTGGAGTCTCGATTTATTCGCGATTAACGCCCATGAAGGTTTTGATGAAACTGGCACTTTTTACGACGACGATTTAGTATCTCAACTTCGCGGCGTGAAAGAACGCGAAGATGATTTTAATGCGGGCCTTCGCCTTACCCGTAAAGAAAAAACTCACCAGTTATCGTTAGAAATTCTCCACGACATCTCAGGTGCACATAAAAGTCTTTGGGCAAGTGGTTTTATTAGTACGATTCAAGATTATCGCAATTGGGAATTTCGTGTTGGCTCAGGCCTAAATATTTATTCATCGGATTTCACTGGTTATTATTTTGGCGTAGATGCCAACGAAGCAATCGCGGGATTTAGACCACAGTACAACCCAAGTGCCGCGTACAGCCTGACCTTTGAAATTCACGCCGAATACCCAATTAACGAAGATTGGGTGTTTCTTGGTGGCTGGTTATCCTCTTGGTATTCAAAGGAAATTAGCAACAGTCCATTAATCTCTAACAGCTTACGACACAAAGCTAAGGTTGGTATACGCTATGTATTTTAACCTTAAATTTGTCCTTATTAAGCTCAAGCTTATTGCGTTATTTTTGTTCGCAAGCATGTCTTTTGCCAATGCCGAAAAGAACGTCAATTTGCCACTATCGCACCCTGAACTGGCCATTTTCCCTGAAAAATGTGTGGCATTGCGTCAAGGAAAACACTGTTACACCAAATTAAAGTTCCAGTGGCATGCGCCGGTCAGAGGTGATTACTGTATTCGCACAGTAAGTGATAAAAAACTGATTCGCTGCTGGTATAGCAGTACCTTTGGTGAATTAGACAGTGAGTTTAACTCGCCAGAAGCTATGCAATACGAATTAGTTGAAATTAGCTCAGGGCAAATAAGCGAGCCCGTAGAAATGAAAGTAAATTGGGTATATACCAATAAGCGAAAGAAACGTCGGTGGAGACTGTTTTAATGGATATAGCAAAAAAAATACTATTAGTTGAAGATGACACATCTCTTGCACAATGGGTAAGTGAGTACTTAATTGAGCAAGGTTTTGACGTTGTTTTGTGTCATCGTGGTGACGAAGCTGTGCAGGCAGTAAAAAAACATAACCCCGATTTAGTATTACTTGATTTAATGCTGCCAGGTAAAGATGGCATGAGTGTATGTCGCGATTTACGTATTTTCTATCATCAACCAATTATTATGATGACCGCTAAAGGTGATGAAATTGATGAAGTACTTGGCTTGGAAGTTGGCGCAAGTGATTATGTCATAAAACCTGTGCGTCCACGTGTATTGCTTGCGCGTATCAATGCAGTAATGCGTGAAAAACAAGGGAGCTCGGATACCAATTCTGATGAGATCAGCATTGGCAGTTTACAAATCGACACTTTGTCACGCGACGTATTTTTAGATGGTACTAAACTCGCCCTTTCAAATGCCGAATATTCCTTATTATTTTACTTGGCATCAAATGCGGATCAAATTCTCGACCGCGATAGCGTGTTTTTAGCGACCAAAGGCAGAGAATACGACGGTTTAGATCGCAGCGTTGATGTGCTTATTTCTGCACTTCGTAAGAAAATTGGCGACGACCCACAAAGCCCAAATAAAATAAAAACCATTTGGGGTAAAGGTTATTTGTTTGTAAGCCAAGCTTGGTAGTTAATGAAAAAGCTTTATATTAGCCTGATCACCGGCGCACTGATTTCATCATTTATTCTTGGTTGGTTGATTGATTCATTAAGTGCGCCTCCGAGTAATCACGATAATTTTAAAGTTGAAAAGCAAATACTTGCAGGCGTGGTTGCTGAAATAAGCCATCACCCTAAAAGCGGACATGAAGCCTTTTTAAAACGCTTCACCCAAGCGAGTCAATTTAGCTTGAGTTACCACAGCAATAGCGAGCTTGCATTGCCCCGCGAACTGCACGGAGAATTACTGGTACCCGGCGGTATTACCCTAGAAGACGAATTAGGCTTTTACTTGATTCAAACAAGTGCAGCATTAGCCGATAGCCATATTCAGTTGCGTGTTGAAAAGCCGCCAATGCCAACTAATCGTACCGATCTCTTTTTAACCGTTGGTTTTTATCTGGGCATTTGCATTTTTATGTGGTGGTGGCTCGCGCCGCTCACCAAACGATTAAGTTTGCTAAATAAGGCCACGGCACAATTTGCCAATGGCAACCTCGATGCGCGTATCAACTTAACCGGGCTAAGCTATATTCGTGAGCTAGAAACCAGCTACAACCGCATGGCCGACCAAATACAACAGCTGATCGAAGAAAACCAACTACTCGCATCCAGTATGTCGCACGATATCCGCACTCCCCTTGCGTGTTTACGATTTGGCTTAGATGCCGCGATAGATACCAAAGATCCAACTAAAATTCGGCATTACCTTGAACGCATGGAAAACGATTTAGACCAAATGGAATCCATGCTCAACAGCTATTTAGAGTACGCAACCCTTGAGCAAAAATCGTATCAAATATCGCCTACTGTCATCACCAGTACTGAGCTATTTGATAACTGTTTTTATCAAGTTGAACCTAAACTCAAAGCGCAATCTATTAAACTTGAAATAAAATCAGATACCCAGCAGCTTTATGTGGATCCGCACTGGTTAGCCCGTGCTATTGTTAATTTGCTAAGTAACGCTACTGACTTTGCAAAAACCACCATTACGATTAGTACGACGCAAACCCACGCTGACACGTTTATTGAAATCGAAGACGATGGTCCGGGCATTGATGAAGCAAACCTAGATAACGTATTAAAGCCCTTTTTCCAGCAAGAAAATCACCGTAACCGCGCGGCCAAAAACTATGGCCTTGGGCTTGCTATCGTAGCAAAAGTTATCGCATGGCATTTCGGCGATATTAAAGTGTCTCGCTCAAAAGAACTCGGCGGTGCAAAATTTACTTTACGCTTGCCACATCGCTGCCATTTAAAGAACAAGACCAGTTCATGGTAGCCCGCTCGCCCTTTAACAAATTACGCAACTATTACATTAAACAATTTAGCGAATTTGATTGTTTACATTTTTTTAATCTTATTGATCTAAATCAAGCGAACTCACTCTATTAATTTATTTCAATTTACAGTAGATTGGGCGGCAAACTAATAACGAGAAAAAGATATGAGTGCTTCACGTGGAGAGTTTTCCTCTCGACTAGGATTTATCATGGCGGCAGCAGGTAGTGCTGTTGGTCTTGGCAATATTTGGGGCTTCCCAACACAAACGGCAACTAATGGTGGCGCAGCGTTTGTATTAATGTATTTAATTTTAGCGTTTTGCCTAGCATATCCTGCATTTATGGCTGAAATTCTAATTGGGCGATACGGCCAAGCGAATGCCGTAACGTCTCTTGAAAAACTTTCTCGTACGCAAACACAAAAACGCTTCGCATTTATTGTCGGCTTTGGCGGCATTGTCTGTGCAGCGCTTATTTTAAGCTTTTACGGTATTTTAGCCGGTTGGATGACATCTTACGCCGTAGAGGCAGGTGCAACCATCGTCGGTGCCACCAGCGTTGCAGAGTGGGCCGTTAGCGATAGCGTGGCACGCAATATTTTCTTCTGTGCAATTTTTATGTTTTTAACCGTAATTATTATTCGTAATGGCGTAGAAGATGGCATAGAGAAATGGTCTAAGCGTTTGATGCCTGCAATGATTGCTCTGCTTATTTTATTGATCATCTATGTATTAACCCTAGATGGTGCAGACAAAGGATTAGAAGCTTACCTTAACCCGGATATTTCGCGAGTACTTGACCCTGACTTACTAATTAGCGCACTTGGCCAAGCATTCTTTTCACTGTCGTTGGGTACTAGTGTAATGGTGATCTATGGTTCATATATTTCGAAAAAAGAAAATATGGTTACCATCGGCGCACAAGTTACATTTATTGACGTATCAATTGCATTTTTAGCAGGCCTTTTAGTCATTCCGGCAATGTATGTTGCATTGGAACAAGGGGTGCAAATTTTTGCTGAGGATGGCTCATTACTCGCAGGCCCAACCCTAGTATTCCAAGTATTACCAAGTTTATTTGATTCTATGGGTCAACTGGGTGTGTTTGTTGGTTTGGCATTCTTTATCCTGATGTCGATTGCCGCACTTACGTCGTCAATATCGATGTTAGAAGGCCCTGTATCTTATCTTGTTGAGCGCCATAATATTGAGCGTAAAACCGCGACTACATGGACTGGTATTGGTATTTTAGCCATCAGCTTTGTGATTATTTTTAACATCGGTACGATGCTCGACTTTGTGGCAACATTGGCGACAGAATATGGTCAGCCAATTATCGCAATGTTCTGCTGTATTTTCGCAGGCTGGATTTGGCAACGAAATTCACTTATTGAAGAAATTAAACAAGGTAATGAAGACGTTGAATCAGGCGTGTTCTGGAAAATCTGGCCATGGTACACAAAATTTGTGTGTCCTCTCGCTATTGCGGCGGTATTTATTCATTCATTTACATAGCCAGCAGCTAAAAACATAAACAGATAAATAAAAAGCCGATGTGTATTCATCGGCTTTTTACTTTTAGGCTTAGCAAATCTTTTTACAAAACCGCTTTCATATGAATGTGCGGAATACCATCTTCGAGGTATTCTTGCCCGTCTACTTGAAAGCCAAGTTCAGTGTAAAACTCAGTTAAATAACACTGCGCTGATATTTCAATCCCGTGCTCAGGCCAATGTGAGATACAAATATCTTTGGCAAGCGACACAATAGCGTGTGCAAGCCCTTTACCCCGCACCTCGTTTTTAACGAGCACTCGACCAATCGCCGCGCTGTTCTCATAGTTAATTTTTGGCGCTAAACAACGCGCATAGGCAACAACGTCATTATCGTCATAACCAATAATATGCTGGGTTTGCGGCTCGCAATCTAACCCATCAAGCTCTTCATACGGGCAGTTTTGTTCAACCACAAAGACATCAACGCGCAACTTTAAAATGGCGTAGAGCTCTGCCGTTGTGAGTTCATTAAATGTTTTACTATAAAATTTTGTCATTATGCACCCAATAAAAAAGGGGCCTAAGCCCCTTAGATAGTTATCTTAGCTTAGCTGAAAATATGTTCTAGCTGATCGCAAATTTGGCTCAGGTTGACCTGATCATGCTCAATGGTCAAATCAGCGTAACCATCTGAGCCAAACATTCGGTCTACTTCAATTAACACATGAGTTTTCAATGCCTCAGGCACAAATGACAACTCAACTTCCTTCGGACCAAACACTTTTAGGCCTGCAGGCTTGTATTCAAGTTCTTGATAACACCCTGATGTGGAATTGAAATTAGACGTACGTAAATAGCCTTTTTCAACATCGCTTTTAACCAATTTATAGCCCAATTTCTCCATTGCTAGCATAAAGGTTTTTACCGCTTCATTTGGGTATACATAAACCGGATCTCGGTCGGTTGCGTCGAGCGCAAAATCAATATTTAGACCAGTTGCAATCCAAACTACGCTTTGATTAATGCCCTGTGATATTTCAGTAATTGGCGTTTCTGAGTGCAAGCGCGCTTCAAATGGAATACGTAACTCTTCACCTGGCTGCAATGTTCTTTGATCGACAATCGACCATTTATCTAACACATGATCTGCAAAATACTCGCCTTCGTCTGACTCTGCTTTAACCTTAGTCATTAAGGCTAACTCTAATCCTGAAATATCTTGCTCTACATCGCCTGCTGTTATGATAACTTCTGCTGAAAATTTTTGCCCTGGCAGTAAATGCTCAGTATGTAGCACGGTATCCACTTTTGCCGCACCAATACCGATAGATGCGAGAACTTTTTTGAACATATAACTCACCTTGTTCTTTATACTTATACTGCATATTAACCATAAAAATATTAATTTGTCAGTTAAAAGTTATACTTGTTAAAAGTTGATTACATTTTAGTTTAGATTGCACCTTTGATTGGCTTGCGCTGAGCGTATTTCGTAGCACAGCACGGTGTTTTTAGATAGACTAAGAAAAGCCTTACTATTTAACTGAGAATTATAAAATACTCTATGGAATTATTGTTTTACGCAACAGCCTTTATTTGCGGCTTCATTATTTTACAGTTTAAATTACCACCGCTGATCGGCTTCTTATGTGCCGGTTTTGTGCTTAATCTTGCGGGGTATCAAAGTACCGAGTTGCTTGAAACAATGGCTAATCTAGGTGTCACCTTACTGCTATTTAGCATTGGCCTAAAATTGAAGATTGGCAATCTAATAAAAGCCCAAGTTTGGGGGCCTGCAACCTTGCATATTGTATTGTGTAGCGTGTTGTTTTGGGCTGCTTTACTGGGGCTCAGCTGGTTAAAGCTGCCTCTATTTTCTGAATTATCGAGTCAATCAGCGGCCATTTTGGCATTTGCACTAAGCTTTTCATCCACCGTTTTCGCGGTAAAAGTACTTGAAGAACGCGGTGAAATGGCCAGCTTACACGGTAAAGTCGCCATAGGTATTTTGGTCATGCAAGACATCTTTGCTGTTGTTTTCTTAGCGATTAGTACAGGTAAGCTGCCAAACTATTGGGCAATCGCATTGGTACTTGCCTTGCCACTTATTAGACCCGCATTTTACTGGATGCTTGCGCGTTCAAAGCACGGTGAAGTGCTCCCGCTATTTGGTTTTTTCTTTGCATTAGTGGTTGGCTATCACGCATTTGAATTTGCGGGCTTAAAAGGTGATTTAGGCGCACTGATTATTGGTATGATCTTAGCGCCACATAAAAAAGCAAGCGAACTATCTAAGGCACTATTAAGCTTTAAAGATCTCTTCTTAGTCGGATTCTTTTTAACAATTGGCCTTAACGCCGAACTCACGCTCAATGCACTCTTAGTTGCCGCAGTTTTAATTATTGTGTTACCCCTTAAAGTGCTACTTTATTACCTATTTACTAACGCTTTCCACTTGCGTGCGCGCACTTCCCTACTCGGTGCATTTTCATTATCAAACTACAGTGAATTTGGCTTGATTGTCTGTGCGCTAGCCGTATCGAGTGGCTGGTTAACGGGCGAATGGCTCGCGGTACTTGCAATTGCGGTATCCATAACCTTTATTATTGCGTCACCGCTTAATAACAAATCAAACGAGCTTTACGTAAAATATGAGAATTTCTTACTGCGCTTTGAATCGAGCAAACGCTTAGCCGAAGAAATGCCGGTTAACTTAAACAAAGCGAAAATCTTGATCTTTGGTATGGGCCGTGTTGGCACTGGTGCCTATGAAACAATTGCGCAAAGCTACCCTGAATCGGTCGCCGGTGTAGATATTAACCCTGACACAGTAGAAAAGCATATCAAGCGCGATCGATTTGCCATTTTAGCCGATGCCACCGATCCCGATTTTTGGAACCGCATTAACCACTCAGACGTAGAAATGGTAATGTTAGCCATGCCAAAACACGCGCAAAACTTGTACGCCCTTGAGCAGCTAAAAGCGTCGGGCTTCTCTGGGCAAGTAACCGCAATCGCCAACTATCGCGACCAACAAAAAGAGCTAGAGGATATGGGTGTTCATTCAACCTTTAACTTTTACTTAGAAGCTGGTAGCGGTTTTGCTGAACACGTAAAAGAAAAGGTGTTTTCTAAAGCGAGCTAGCATAAACCACTCAGTACGATTACGTTCATTTACATTTTTGTAACACTTTTATCGTTATTCAGAGTAATATTTACCTATCTATTACTCTGAATGACGTGACTATGCAGCAACAACCTAAAAAAAACGCATTATCACCCGAAATGCGTGATTTTATCAGCAATGAACTTAAACACCTTGATTCAGACTTAGCCAAGCGCACATTTTACTTTTTACTGCTTGATAAATACGCGGTGCCAAAAACCCATGCCCTGCGCCATAACCCGCAACATCATTTACCTGTAAATCAACTCGATAATTTATTGCGAGAAAAAGGGTTCACTCCCTCAAAACCACTCAAAATTAATTGCCATTAAGGTATACTAGCTGAGACTTTCACAATCTCACTTTATTTATGCTCGCAGATAAACACGCTTTATTGGAAGCAATCAATCAGCCTATGCCGTTTGGCAAATATGCCGGCTGCCCACTGCTAAAATTACCTGAGCCTTACCTTGTTTGGTTTAAACAAAAAGGTTTCCCTGAGGGTAAGCTTGGGCAGCAACTTGCGTTAATTTATGAAGTGAAACGTAATGGCCTCGAAAAAGTGTTAATGCCATTACTTAATTAATATTCAAGGAACACACTGTGACTCAACTTTCTCAGTTATCACCACAGCCACTGTGGCAAATTTTCGAAAAAATATGCAGCATTCCACACCCGAGCAAACACGAGCAAAAAATTTCTGCGTGGATCCAACAATTCGCTACCGAGCTTGGTCTTGATGTTAAAGAAGACAAAGTAGGCAATCTAATTATTAAAAAACCTGCAACAATCGGTATGGAAAATCGCAAAGGTGTGATTTTACAAGCGCATATGGACATGGTGCCGCAAAAAAATAATGATAAAGAGCACGACTTTATCAACGACCCAATTGAAGCTTATGTAGATGGTGATTGGGTAACAGCAAATGGCACAACATTAGGTGCTGATAACGGCATTGGCCTTTCGGCAAGCCTTGCTGTTTTAGCCAGCAAAGATATCAAACATGGTCCGCTTGAAGTATTAGTTACCATAGACGAAGAAGCCGGTATGACAGGTGCTTTCGGCCTTGAAGCAGGTTGGCTAGAAGGCGATATTTTACTAAATACTGACTCAGAAGATGAAGGCGAAGTTTACATGGGCTGCGCAGGCGGTATTGATGTAAACATTGAGCTGCCAATCGAATGGGAAGCGACCGATACAACTAAATCAGCTGTTAACGTATCACTTAACGGTTTAAAAGGCGGTCATTCGGGTGTTGATATTCACTTAGGTCGCGCTAACGCAAATAAACTGTTAGTGCGCACATTAAGTTTATTAGATATCGACTTTGCCATTGCCAACTTACAAGGCGGCTCACTGAGAAACGCAATTCCACGCGAAGCAGAAGTAACGCTAGTAATCGATGGCCAAGATAAAGACACACTAGCTAATGCACTTAAAGATATCAATTCACTGTTTTTAGCAGAATTAAGTAAAGTTGAGCCAAATATTTTACTATCGGTTGCTGATGCGCCATTACCCGAAAAACAACTTGCTAAAGTATCGCAGTCAGCGGTAATCAATAGCATAAATGGTTGTGTTAACGGCGTTATTCGCATGAGTGACACTATCGACGGCATCGTTGAAACATCGACCAATTTAGGTGTTGTTTTAACAAACGAAAACGCCGTTAGCGTAAAATGTCTGGTTCGCTCACTAATCGATTCTGCCCGCACTAATACGCAAAATATGATTGCATCAACATTTGCCCTAGCAGGTGCGAGCGTTACTTTCACAGGTGCGTATCCTGGCTGGGAGCCAAAAGACGATTCTGAAATTAAAGATATTTTACGTGAAACCTATCAAGGTATGTTTGGTACATTACCTAAAATTATGGTGATCCATGCTGGACTTGAATGTGGCTTGTTTAAGGATGCTTACCCACATTGGGATATGGTGTCGTTTGGACCGACGATTCGCTTTCCGCATTCGCCAGATGAAAAAGTGAAAATCGATACAGTTGAGCCGTTTTTCAACCTACTCGTTGAAGTACTAGGTAATATTCCGAATAAAAACTAAATTTCGTCTACGCGTTATAAAAAACCGAGCCTTAGATGCTCGGTTTTTTGTCATTGGTGACCTTGTCTTTATTCGGCACTATTTTATTTATGCCTTTTTTAGCACTTAGCTTTAATGATTTTGCAGACTCTAAAAACGGTTTACTATAAATCGCAAATAACGAATCATGGCCGCAATCATACTGCCCTACACCAATGGAAATCTTGCCAACTTCTGATGCTTTAATGAGGGTACCTGTCATACGGTCCCAAATAGCCAGTGCGGAACCCAAGTTCGTATCAAAGTGTTTGGGGTTATCACTGTGATGGATTTGATGTTGTGCAGGGCTAATAAAAACGCCTTCCAACTTATCGCCCCACGACAACCAAATATGTGAGTGGCGTAAATTTGCGCCAAAAACATTAAACAAAAACACAAACACATTGGCACCTAACACATCAAACATACTAATTGCATCGGCAAATAAATAGTAGCCTATACCCACTGCGGTTCCTTGTACGATTGCCATACGGCACGCGTATAAATAACTCTCCACAGGGTGAGAACGGTAAATGGTAAATGGCGTAAGTACTTTTGCGCTGTGATGTACTTTATGAAATTCCCATAAAAACGGTATTTTATGCAGAGCGTAGTGCAGTAAAAAACGCGTTAAGTCATCAATAATAAAAAGTAGAAAAGTGAAAATAGTGATTACTTGCCACTTGGCCAATGCCAACGGCTCTGTGCGACCGAACAGCCATTCTAAAGCGTCACTTAGCGCAATTGCTATCGGTGCCATTGTTAATACAATAGGGCCGAACATTAAGGCTTTGATCAGTTTATTAACTACCCACAAAGCATAATCTTGCTTGGCACTTTTTGCTAACCAAACTGATTTTGGGAATAAGAATTTAAAAAAGCCTAACGTTGTACGCTGTTTTGTTGCAGCAAAATACACCGGCAGCGCTAACGCCACCGCACTTAACAAATAAAGGTAAAAAATACGTTTATTCGCATCGCTAAAATAACGCGGTAGTTCGCTTAAACTTGTTGAAAATATCTCTAACACAGCAGTTCCTACAAAAAAGGGGCCGATAGCCCCTTATTCGCAATGCCAAAGCTTAAAACTGGTATTTGTAACCAATTACAAACTGTCTTGGCTTATTTGGTCTTGCGCCATACGGGCGGCGACTAATAATGTACGCTTCATCAGTTAGGTTATCAACCTTGCCGTAAATGCGGCCATATTGACCAAGATCATACGATGCGGATACATCTACAATAACGCTCGACTCGGTTTTAAAGCCCGATAACGTAACATTATCACCTGCGGCTTCATCCATTTCGCTTACGTATTTAACGATTAAATTGGTTTCCCAATTATTCGCCGCTAAACCGATTTCAAAGTTCAATTGATGTTCAGGTAAATACTGTACTGAGTCGCCATCCGAAATATCCCCCCACTGTTCAAAATCTGATTCAAAGCTTTCTAAAAACTCAGATTTGGTATAGGTATAAGTGAAGCTATATGGCATATCAAATTGTGTACTAATTGGATAGCTTTGACGTAACTGTGCTTCCAAGCCATACACATTCACTTCGCCACCGTTAAACTCGCGGTCAAGGTCGCCTTGTGTACCACAACTTGACTGTGAGCAGCTTTCTTTTAAGTTGCTGTAGTCATTAAAAAAGCTAACTAGTTCGATGTTAGTTGCGCCGTCGTTAAAACGACCACCAAACTCATAGTTAATGCTTTTCTCAACTTTAACATCAGATGCCTGTTGCGGACTGCTTGGCACAAAACCTTGATGCACACCAAATAACACGCCTGCGTTTTCTGTCACTTGATAAAAACCGCTCACGCCAGGTAGCCAAATTTGAGTTGATTTACGTTGCCAATCGTCTTTGTCCACAAGGTCGGTGTAGTACATATCCATATCTTCGCCACGAACACCCGCAGACACCGTTAAGTTGCCAAGTTTTACCGTGTCTTCAATATAAACTGAAAGCGCCTCAGTATTTTCGATATTGGTTGTAGTAAATACTTTATCACCAGCTGTTTTTTCAGCGTAACCATCAAGCATCTGATAGTTTTCACTAAAGTGTTTACGCTCAATTTCATCTTCATGATAACGCACGCCGAATGCTAACTTATGATCTAAACCACCAAGTGAAAATTCGTAGTCGGCATCAATTTGAATACCCTGTGAATAGTATTCGCGGTCATTGGTACCCATAACTAAGAACATTGATGTTTCACCATCTAGCACTGAGTTTTGCTCACCAGTTATAACAGCATATTCTCGTTCATGTAATTCTGGGTTTGTCATAATTGCCGACAAACTTGCACTTGAACTTGTTAAGCTACCTAATTTTCGCCAAGCACGCTCGTAGTCGTTGCGATAAACACGCGTTGTTGCAGAGAAAACATCGTTTGAGAGATTATGGGTAAACATAATTTGCGTATGCTCAGTGTCCATATTCGCAGGTTGAGAAGCCGCGTAGCGACGATACGGATTTGCATTAAAGTCCGCATCCGTTAACCCTAGGTAAGTTTCATCTGAGTTTTCATCTGCGTAAGAAAGCTTAAGTTCAAAACTTTGGTCGAACGCTTGTCCGTCTAACAAATATTTAGTTTTAACGAGTAAATCATTCTTTTTAAAGCCTGAATCACCACCGTTATCGATTTCCTTAAAACCATCCGCTTGTAAACGAACACCTTCAACTAGTACACCCAAATTTTTGGCTACTTCAGTACCAAAATATCCGTGCGCTTTTTGATAGCCATCGGTGCCCGTTGCTAGATCCAAACCACCGGTCATTTCAAATGGTACTTGGCGCGTAACCATATTAAGCGTACCTGCAACCGTTTGCGGGCCGTGCTTAATTGCCGCAGGGCCTTTAAACACTTCTACTGCGGTCATTCGCGTAGTGACTGGAAAATAGTATGCCGCCGGCGCTGAGTATGGCGCCGGGCCAATTAAGACACCGTCTTCTAAAATAGTTACTTTTTTACTACGCTCAGGTGTAACACCACGAAAGCCAATATTTGGACGCAGGCCATAACCGTCTTCTTCACGAATATTTACGCCCGGTACTTTGGCTAAAATACGGTGAATATCATCGTATTCATATTTTTCGAGTTCTACTTCTGAAACAAGGGTTGCTGAACCAGACTCTGTACGCAGTTTGTCACCGTGACTAATAATGGTGATGTGCTCGATATCGTTTGCTTTGTTATCTTTTGCAACAACGGACGTTGCACAGCTTGCAATTGCTAATGCTAAAAGTGTTTTTTTCATAATAAAGCTCTAATCATTATCGCCGGCTGAAGATTTAGGTAATTCAAGCGCAAGTTTGTTAATAAAATCATGTTTTAACTGATCGGTCACATCTTTTACTTTTGCGTGAGACGTTTCTACTTTGTCTTTTTCATCAATCAGTGCTTGTTGCAGCGAACCATTAATCGCATCTAATGCGGCATTTGATTGCTCAAGGCCAGTTAACATTGTGTCTTTAACGTCAGTGCCCTCTTCTTCTACAAGAAAATCATCAAAACCAGTGGTGTTATCTTGCACTATACCATTGCCAGTAAAGAGTTTTTCAAACGCAGCAAGGTTTGCTTTGATATTAGCAAGCGATTGCGCCGCTATCGGTGACTCAACATCTTGAGGACATGCTTCTAAACCACACGAGTTACTTTCATAACCCAGCGGTAGTGCTAATTTTTGATCTTTTAGTTCTTCAGTAAGATAGAAAAGTGCATCGGAAATTACATTAACCGCCGCATGTACGCTATCAAAACTGCTGCCAACTTCACCGGCATTTTTTAACTTCATTGCGTAGCCATTGTCACCATTCCATTTATCAAGTAACACTTGGCTGTTATCAACTAAATCGCTGGCGACTTCAACAGCGAACTCACAGCGCGCGATACGACGTTCGCTATCACTGCGGTTATTCCAATCAGCAAGCGCATCATTCGCAATCGAACAGCTGTGATTTAGTTGCTCGGTGAACAGTAAATGTTCAAGGCTTACTAGACCACGACGCGTTGCGGTACGCTGTTTAATATCGTAAGGACGCGATGCATTTTTATTAATCACGCCGTCTTCAAAATACACGGTATCTTGATCTACGCCACATAAGCTTTTAGCAGGCCAAGAGTAAATTAGATTGCGCAGTTCGCCTTCATTTTCTAATAGCGGCCCCATTTGCATCAGCTCTGCATGTTGCCAAAGTGCCGTTGTATCGCGCCAGCTAGTTTGCGCCGATGCTAATGCAGCTAAACGTTGCTGTTCAGTTGCATCACCTGCCATCGCTGCTTTTTCAACTGCACAATAGCTTTCAATGTTTTGTTTGTTTGCATTCGCTTGTTGATTAAACGAGGTAAATGTTGGCGTGATCACATTATCGACTAAGTTTGCCACTAACGCTTTTTCATCAAACGTTGTGCCGCCACCATTCCCTGGCTCGCTTGTACCGCCACCAAAATTTGGTCCCTGTGTACTTGAGGTATCTTCCGAACACGCTGCCAACGTCAATACTAATGATGTTGCCAATGCTATCGGTTTAAGTTTTGCGGATATCAACATAAAATTATCCTAAAATCTCGAATTATAAATACAGCAAAAGGTTAGTAACCGAAATTACTAACCTTTTATATCAATTTAAAACGTTTTTTAAATTACCAGTTTTCTGAGTTCGCGTCTTCAAAATCAAACGCATCATCTAAAATATCGCGCGCTGCAATTAATTGTGCTTTGTACTGTGCAAATGCATCTGCATCAGCAAGTACTGGCATGTCGCCGAATAAGTCATGCATTTCCACAAATTTTGCTTCGCCTACCGTATCTTTTTTCGGGTTTAGTTCATGATTTGCAAACGGTGAATATGGGTTGAATTGGAAGTTCAGTGCGAAACCTTTCATTTCACCCCAATGCTTAGCGTAATCCGCAAATTCAGCTGATGTGTATTCGCCGTCTTCAATGTTTTCAATATCAGCAATTACATCGTTAATGTAATGAACAACTGTCGCAGCAATTGCTTTTTCCCACGCATTTACGGCTTGGAAAACATGCTCGCGGAATTTTGCTTGATCGTCAGCTGAGAACTCACTTAGGTCCGAACCATGGTTATCGGTAATCATTTTACGACCAGCAATAAAGTGAAGCATTGCCTGCGTTGTTAAGTCAGTTGTAACTGTTGCGCCAAGGTCACGTTTTGCTGCATTTGAAGAGTTGCCCCACACAAACTCTGACGCTAGGTCGATTACACCATCACCATTAATATCATTTTTACCTTGGAAGTCTTCGCGACCGCCTTTTTTAGCAATCTCGCTGTCAGAGTATTCTAGATAGTTACGCGCCGCACCGAAGTAACCAAAGCCTTCATCAAATTGGTGCTCAAGAGCTGTGTATTTTGCTGACTCTTTCTGCGCTACTTTATTGTCTGTCTCAAGACCTTCACCAAGGTAGTCGTCAGCACCTTGTGAGAACATTAGCGCACCTAAGGTATGCTTTTGAACCAGTTGAACTAAATCCAAGCCTTCTGGTGTGATATATGCTTTTGAAATAGCAACACCATTTGCATCTACTAGCGCTTCACCCGCGTTCACTTTTTCAATTTGAGCAATGAATAAATCAAAGTAATGCTCAACTAAACCTTCAGGCGTTGCTGCGCGTGTACCAAAATCATTCCAGCCTTTAAACGTGCCAGCTACTAACCAATCCTGATACATTTTGCTTGCATCATTACCTGCAATTTTGCCACTTAATTCTTTGCCTGAGCTTGAAATTTCAGCAAATGACTTTTGCTTATAAGCTGATAAATCTGAGCCTAGGTGAGAAATAGAAGAATCTGCAACAGCCGCGTAGTCGCCCCAAAGTGCATCTAACTTAGCTCTTACATCAGCAGCCATAATGCCATTAGTCTCAATGTACTCAACTGTCATTAAACCCATGTAATATTTAATTTCTGCCGAGAGTGCATGACGCGCAGTTTGACCTGTGTAAGAAACTGAAGAACCCTCACCTAGTTTTGAATTAAATTCATAGGTATTTACGCCGGCGACCGCATCAACATCAGCTACGTTAAGCGTTAAGTCTTTTGTAAAAGTTAAACCGCCTGCATCAGTTACAGTTACAGTTACAGTAATTTCTGTTTCTTGTTCAAAGTTAACCGCTAAATGATTTTTAACTTTAAGTTCGCCATCAACAATTTCAAAACGTTCGTCTGATACAGTGAAGGTTAGACCTGATGTTGCATCATCTGTTGCAGTTAGTGCACCAATAGCCGCGCCAAGTGTATCTTCAGCAATTGAAGATGCTGAGATTTGGATATCAGTTGGAGCTTGGTTTACAGGAGTTACAGGATCTTTTTTGCTATCGCTACCACCACAGCCAGTTAAGCCAAGAGATACAGCAAGCACAGCTGATGCTAACGCAGATTTACGAAAATTAATCATTATGTGACCTATAAAGTATAATTTTTATTAATGAAGATTTATAAACTAACGCTATTATAAACTTCAAAACCAATGAGAATCAATCTCATTTAGTTTATTTTAATGTTTTGTTTACAAAAATTCAGCATAGCAGGTTTATGCTGCATTAGTTTAGCAGAGATCAAATTAAGGTTTTTTAGGTAACGCAATTACAAAACATGCGCCTTTTAACGGGCCACTTTCAAGATAGCATTCACCTTCGTGCCAGTTTATGATTTTTTGCACGATTGCTAACCCTAAGCCAAATCCTTTGATTTTTTTATTGCGGCTTTTATCTAAACGGGTAAATGGTTTAAATACGTTTTCCCACTCGGATTGTTCAATGCCAGGACCATCATCAGCCACTTTAATAAAAATAGTATTTGAGGTTTGCGTCAAGGTAACGATTACTTGCTGCTCTGCGTATTTCAGCGCATTACCAATAAAGTTCTGAATTGCGCGGCCAATGAAGTGTGGGTCGGCGTTTAATTGAATGGCTGTGTTTGCTTCAATTTTGATAGCAGTTGAGTGGTTAAAGCCAAGCTTTTGCACAAAGTGTTGTGTTTGCGCGACTACATCGTACAACTCAATATTAAGTTGCGGTTTTTCTCGTTCTAATTTTGCAAACTCCAGCATTTCACTCACTAGCGACTCTAGCTCTTGAATGTCGGACTGCATACCGTCAAAGTACGGCTTACTTTTATCATCGCCTTGTGTTTGTTCCAGCATCGCAATCGCAAATTTAAGCCGTGCTAATGGCGTTCTAAACTCGTGAGATACAGACGAGGTAAGTTCGCGCTGACTGTCCAATAAGTGTTTTATACGCGCTTTCATCGCCATTAATGTTTGTTTTATTGGCAATAAAGCAGATTTGTCGTCACCGCTGATTTGTAAATCTTCCGGCGCGCTTATATTGTGACATGCTTTTTCCAACTGATTAAAATCACGCCATAGCCAATAACTCCAGGCCGCAACGGGTAAACCAATAACCAACAACATAATGAAAAATGGCCATACCGAGTCGTAACTATTAACATCAAAACGATACGGACCAATTTTCAGTAATTCTTTATCATTTACCCGCAAATACCAGATTACTTGCTGCGGACCGTCAAATACTGGTACTGCTAGCCCTTGCTTTAAATCGGCGCTTTGTTCTGGCAAAAATGCAACAAGATCAGACGAAATCACTTCGTTTTGATAAATATCTTTGAGTTTAGTAATGCCATTAGCGGTTTTTGCTAGTTGGGAGAGAGATTCTGTGACTTGCGGCGCAAGCGGTAGCGCATCTATGCCATTGGGTTCAGGCCATAGTTTCTCGAGCGCACCGCTAAGAATAAAAATAGAGATGATAATATAGGCGTATAAGCTAACAAATAACTTGCCCATCTAAATTCCTTGCAGCTTGTGATTATCCCCAAGCATCTGATACGAACAAGTAGCCTTGTCCCCATACGGTTTTAATGCGATAGGGTTTATCACTATTATCGCCAAGTTTTTTACGTAGTCGAGACACACGTACATCTACGGTTCTGTCTAAGCCATCGTACTCACGGCCAATCATTTTCTCGTGCACAAAGTCACGGCTAAGTACTTCGCCTGCGCTGTTTGACAGTAACCACAGTAATTCAAATTCGTGCGAGGTTAAGCTCACTTCTTCACCAAGCAACTTAACAATACGGCTGTTTTTATCAATAGTAAGCGTACCAAAACGCAGTTCTTCACTACTTTTTTCTACTGCTCCACGACGCAGTAGCGCAGAGATACGTGCTAATAAAACTCTTGGTTCAGCTGGTTTAATGACATAGTCGTCGGCGCCCAGCTCAAGACCAATCACTTGATCAAAATCTTCGCCTTTTGCGGTCAACATTAAAATGGGCAACTGGTAGCGATCGCGTACTTCACGACACACGCTAAAACCGTCTTTACCTGGCAGCATGACATCCAAAATCATTAAATCAGGCATATTAGCTTCAAGTGCCGCCATCACTTCAGAACCATCACTTAACACATCAACCGTCATACCGTTGTGTTCTAAATAATCTTTGGTCAGTTGTTGTAAGGCAATATCGTCTTCCACTAATAAAATATGCGCCATCTTTGTCTCCTAGAAAAAGCTCCAAGGGGTGCGTAATCGCCTACGCTGCGACTTGGTATTGCTGCTTTGAACTTTGATTTTCGCACTGGCGATTTGTTTGCCAGTTTTCCGATTGACCAAGGAGTATACAGTGCCAAACTGAACGTCAGCTTTATAACTAAAACGCCCTTCAGTGGCATTTTGCCAACATTTTAAGGGGGTTTGATCGCGTAAAATGCAAACATCCTCTGCTTTTTTTATCTGCCATTCAAAGTTAACATCAACCTGACACACATCATCACTGTTTTGCACCATGCACACCGCAGGAGCTAACTGAAAATGCGCTTTTTGCTCTGCAGCAACGCCCGCACTGTTAAATACGCACAATATAAAAAACAGACAGCATCTAAAAAACATGGGTCATCCCAGTAAATACTGTCACGCTTTGATTACTCGAAAATAAAGGACTATCACTAAGCGAACCATAATAGTGGTATTTTACTTTTGCTAACAAACCAAAATGTTGATTAATTTGCCTATGCCAACTTAGTTCTACGTGAGGCAACCAAGCAGCATTTTGCTGAAACGTAATGCCAACCTGATCGTCGGCTTGAATACCATAATAATAATCTGCGAGTTTGTGAGATAAATAATCAAGCCCCAAACGCACACTCAATAATCCAGATTGTGTTTGCCAGCCTTTACTTAAGCTTAATGCAACGCGCTGACCTTTGTGTACATTAGAAATATCGTGCAATACACTGGCTGAAAAGCGCCAAGTATCGGCAATATACTGATAATTCACACCACCATCTAATGCCCACTTAGGGCTATTTATTTCTGAAATAGAGATCCGTTCCGAATTTGCAGGTTCCGTGAATGCGTTTCGAGCAATAAATACATTGGCGGGGTGCCATGTCACAAAAAAGCGATTTTCTGGATTGAACTCGGAGATAAGATTAAATACATGCCGGTTATGTTCAGATAAGGTAAAACCAAGTTGACCGTTATCAAAGTAAGCACGTTCACCATAGTATGCAATATCGGGGATCACAATTAACGGTAAATTATCACCATCATTGAGTGGATTTGTAATTGTGCCAAAACCTAATGCTACACCAAGTCTTAATTGACTTAGCTCAATTGCATTTTCGCTTTGCTGAGCACAACTTCCCCAACTAAAAAACAATATAATTATGCAAACTATATGCTTCAATATTTAAAATTCTCCGAGAAATTACGCGCACTTTACCAATCCGAACAAATCCTGCAACAAAAATTACAATTACTTACAAGCTTCGCCGAAAAATATACAAATATTCACCCATTTTCATTAGAGATAAAAGCGTTTTGTTTAAAAATAAATCACTAGTCTTTAGTTAGTGTTACTTAAGCAGCTGCCAAATTGCATTCATAATAGGTTGCTGTAAGTGCGCCTTTTTAGTGACCAAGCCAACATCAAATGCAGGTACCGGATCCGGCATCGACAAAATCTGAACTTTATCTTTTATTGGACTATTATCGACAACAACTTTTGGAATAAGTGCCACACCAAAACCTAAACTCACCATAGAAACGGCCGCCTCATTACCTGCTACTTTGGAGTAAATTAACGGATTAATACC
The DNA here is from genome assembly GCF_044005875.1 of Pseudoalteromonas sp. XMcav1-K. Classification (NCBI taxonomy): domain Bacteria; kingdom Pseudomonadati; phylum Pseudomonadota; class Gammaproteobacteria; order Alteromonadales; family Pseudoalteromonadaceae; genus Pseudoalteromonas; species Pseudoalteromonas sp. XMcav1-K. The sequence goes on from NZ_JBIPJE010000035.1 coordinate 113,392, forward strand.
ATTTTTCTGCCACCAGTCTGCCAAGCGCTTACGACTTAACCCTTGGTCCGGCACGATAAAAGGTAATTTTTGCCAAGGTATATCTACTCGCTCACTAATTGCATCATTGATTACGGTGCCTAAAGGTCCATCATCATTTGGCGCTATAAATACTAAGGGAGACGAGCCAAGTGAGAAAAACGCAAGGCTGTCGTGCAGCTTATCGGGCCTTGCCGCAATAGCCATATCCTCAAAGCCTTTCATTACCCGCTCAATGGCTAGTGCTGGGTCACCTGTATTTAATTTTACTTCAATGTGTGGATGCGCCAGTCTTACTTTTTTGAGCAAGTCATACAAAAAGCTATACGTTGCGGTAACAGAGCTGAATAACTTCACTTCACCCGATAGCGCCTCCCCTGCTTCATTGAGCGATGCGCGAAACATTTGCCATTCGCCAATCGTGGCTCTGGCATAACGGACAAATGCTTCACCTTGCTTAGTTAACGACACACTGCGCTTATTGCGATTAAAAAGAATAGCTCCAACTTCGTCTTCTAGTTGTTTTATATTGCGGCTAAGCGTTGGCGCGCTGACATTCGCCAGTTCACTCGCTTTTGCAAAGTGCAATTGCTCTGCCAGCACCAAAAATAATTGCAGACGTTTGATATCCATTGAAAAACTTATATTTCATTTTTTGTAATACAATAGTTCAAATATATCATTTTACGCAATTAAAAATTTCTTTTATGGTTAAATCAATGCTGCAAAAGGCAGCGATTTTTTTATTTAGGAATGAGACATGGCAACGAATTATTTTAACAGTTTACCGTTACGCGAGCAGCTTGCGCAGCTTGCTCAATGTGAGTTTATGCACCCATCTGAATTTGTCGATGGTGTGGATGCGTTAGTCGGTAAAAAATTGGTTGTAGTTGGCTGTGGCGCACAAGGACTTAACCAAGGCTTAAACTTACGCGATTCCGGTCTTGATGTATCTTACGCATTGCGCGAATCAGCGATTGCTGAAAAACGCCAATCTTACCTTAACGCCACCGATAATGGTTTTGTTGTAGGCACATACGAAGAACTTATCCCAGATGCTGACTTAGTACTTAACTTAACGCCTGACAAACAACATACCAGCGTAGTAGAAGCAGTAATGCCACTAATGAAGCATGGTGCAACACTTGCGTACTCGCATGGCTTCAATATTGTTGAAGAAGGTATGCAAGTACGTGATGACATTACCGTAATTATGGTTGCACCTAAGTGTCCAGGTACTGAAGTACGCGAAGAATATAAGCGTGGCTTTGGTGTACCAACGCTTATCGCAGTGCACCCTGAAAATGATCCAGAAGGTAAAGGTTTAGCGCAAGCTAAAGCTTATGCTGCAGGTACCGGTGGTCATCGTGCAGGTGTGTTACTTTCGTCATTTGTTGCGGAAGTAAAATCAGATCTTATGGGCGAACAAACTATTTTATGTGGCATGCTGCAAACAGGTTCACTACTGTGTTTCGATAAAATGGTTGAGCAAGGTATTGATGCGGCATACGCTTCAAAGTTACTGCAATATGGCTGGGAAGTGATCACTGAAGCACTCAAGTACGGTGGTGTAACTAACATGTTAGATCGCCTATCAAACCCTGCAAAAATCAAAGCGTTTGACTTATCTGAAGAGCTAAAAGTAATTATGCGTCCGCTTTATAACAAGCATATGGACGACATTATGAGTGGTGAATTTTCATCAGGTATGATGGCTGACTGGGCTGAAGATGACGCTAAATTACTAGGCTGGCGCAAAGAAACCGGCGAAACGGCCTTTGAAAAGCAAGCAAATACCAGTGATGAAATCACTGAGCAAGAGTTCTTTGATAAAGGCATTCTAATGGTTGCTATGGTGAAAGCAGGTGTTGAACTTGCGTTTGAAACCATGACAGCTGCAGGCATTAAAGATGAATCAGCATACTATGAGTCACTGCATGAAACACCGTTAATTGCCAATACAATTGCGCGTAAGAAACTCTATGAAATGAATGCAACCATTTCAGACACGGCAGAGTACGGTTGTTACTTATATAACCATGCCTGCTTACCATTATTAAAAGACTTTATGACCACAGTTAACACAGACGTAATCGGTAAAGGACTATCTCCAACCGATAATCGCGTAGAGAATGCACGTCTGATTGAAGTAAACAAAGCGCTTCGCTCACACCCAGTAGAGGTGATTGGTGAAACACTGCGTGGTTATATGTCAGCAATGAAACCAATTATTTAAGGTAAACCCTGAGTAAACTGCCCGCTTAAGCGGGCTTTTTTTTGCCTTATTTCTGAGTTAATGTAGCGCAAACAAATAAAGGGGCCAATCAAATGGAACATGCACAATCTGGTATCTTCGATGACAATAATAGGCATAGCTACTTTTTAGAATATGTCATTACCAACCGAGATGCAGACACCATTAACGCACTAAAAAATGCATTAAAAAATATTAGCGACAACCTCAACTGTAGTTCAGTTATCGCTTTTGGCAGACGCCTTTGGCAACATTTAGACAACCAAGCTAAAGTGCTTGACTTTACTGATTTTGCAACGCTTTCAGGGCCATTTGGTCACACAGCGCCCGCCACCCAACACGATTTATTAATTTGGTTGCACGGTGATGATTTAGATGGTGTGTTTGACGCGATGCAATTATGCCAATCACAGTTAAACGGTGTCGCTATCTTAGCGCTTGAGTGCCCAGGGTTTCGATACAAGGATAATCGTGACCTCACCGGCTTTGTCGATGGCAGTGCAAATCCAAAAGATTTAGCCGCAAAAGCAGACGCAGCACTACTGCCAACGTCACATTCTCATCAGCAAGGCAGCTTTGTTTTAACGCAAAAATGGGTGCATGACCTGAGTGAATTTGAAAAACTGCCCGTTACCGTCCAAGAAAAAATAGTGGGTCGCACAAAACCAGATTCCATCGAACTTGAAGGCGATGATATGCCAAAAAATTCGCATGTATCGCGTACCGACGTGAACGTAGATAATGTGGCCATGAAACTCTATCGCCGCAGTGTGCCATTTGGAAACGCAAACGAAAAAGGCCTCTACTTTTTAGGCTTTGCCTGTGAACAACAACGCTTTCAAATTCAACTCGAACGCATGTTTGGCCTAACCCAAGATGGTATTTATGACAAATTGATCGATTACTCAAAAGCAGTTAACAGCGCATATTGGTTTGCCCCGTCACAAACACAGCTAACACAGATTGTGACGACATAAGCTGTAACAATTTAAACAAGCAAATTGCGCATATTTTATCTATCTTTAACAGTAAGTATGGTGTTCAAAGAGGTTCAATATGCGCATCTTGATTTGCTTAATTTCCGTATTAGTTTTGGCGGCGTGTAACAGCACACCAAAAGCCATTTCACCGCCAAATCAACTTATCAACGACACGCAATTTACGCGTATTCCTGTTGAAACCAAAAAAGACGTCTTCAGTTTATCTGACAATACCAAAGCCCTTATCGAACAAGCCGTGTCACGCGATATTGATAAACGTGTTGTAACCCGCTCACTGGTTGAATACATTTTCAGCCCACAAAACCAAAGCTTAGACTACCTATCGGGTGCAACCCTTACTGCAGAAGATACATTCAACAACAATAATGCCAATTGCCTCTCGCTGTCGATTATGGCCTACAGCATGTCTAAACACCTTGGCTTGGCGTCGCGTTTTCAGCAAGTGTATATTCCTGAATACTGGGCAAGCGAAAATGGCTACAGCTTGCTAACTGGGCACGTTAATTTACGTATTTTGCGTCCAAGTGCCAGTGATGTTGCGCTTACCTCAACCATTTACGATACCACAGGTGATCTCATCATCGATTTCAACCCTAGTAGTTTGCGTCACAAATTTCGTTCTAAAATTATTAGTGAAGACGTAATCTTAGCGATGTTTTACAACAATAAAGGGGCTGCCGCGATGATTAATGGCGAACACCACCTCGCCTATTCGTATTTTAGTGCAGCAATCGAAAGTGCTCCCAACTACGGCTCTACCTACGGCAATTTAGGCGTGCTTTATCGCATTAATAATCAATTTGATAAGGCAGAACTTGCCTACAACCACGCGCTTTCTCTCGATAATGATAACAATACTGCCAAGGGTAATTTAGCTCGCTTATATGAACTAACAGGACGTAGCCTTGAGGCCCAAAATATTCGGATTGCACTTGAACGAAAACGCAGCAAAAACCCCTATTATGCGATTGCTAAAGGCAACGAAGCGCTTTATCAAAATGACTACCGAACCGCTATCAGCTTTTTTAAAAGAGCGATTAAACTCGACCGCGAAATTCACGAAAGTCACTTTGGCTTGGCCAAGGCATACTTTATGATTGGCGATATCGACAAAGCGCTCAGCGAGTTACAACAAGCCGAAAAGCATGCTTATTTTGACAGCGAAAAACGCCGTTATCGAGGAAAAATAATGTCGTTAAGTGCGCAGTTATTGAGATGATACACGCACTTTTCTTCGCTTTATCACTGAGTGTAACAACGCAAGATACACTTAAGGCCCATAGTCATTTACAAATACTCAGCCATGACCAACTTGCTGGGCGAAAAACAGGCACGCTGCACGCCAGCATTGCAGCAGACTACATTGCAAAACAATTTCAAAATGCGGGACTCTCCCCCGTATTTACCAATTACAAAGTGCCGTTTCGCTACAGCAGTGGCTTTTTTGGTGAAAAAGAAGCACACAATGTGCTTGCAGCCAGCGAACAAATTGCCAACAGGCCAACGGTAGTAATCTCCGCGCACTTTGATCATTTAGGTACCAAAGGAAGGCACATTTATAATGGCGCCGACGATAATGCCAGCGGTGTTGCTGCATTAATTACCCTGGCATCACTCATCGCCAAACAACCCAGTAGGAAACTTAACTACCTTTTTCTTGCGACCGATGCAGAAGAGTCAGGCTTATTTGGCGCCCGCGAATTTATCAAGGCTTCACCCATCCCGCTGTCAAATGTACTAATCAATATTAATTTAGATATGCTTGGAGTGAGCAAGCGTAACAAACTACTTGGCCTTTATAATGCGCCGTCCAAGGCGTTTATTGAGTCACTTCGCACAAACACTTGGCATAAAGACAGCGAGGTAAAATTCACAAGAGGTAATGGCTTTTATAATCGAACAATCAAAAACCAACGTAGACGCATACTTGATGCGGGCGATCACCGCGAATTTCATCGCAAGCGCATTGCTATTTTGTATTTTGGCGTAGGTGAGCACAGTAATTATCATAGCCAACACGACACCTATGAAAATCTTGATCATGCCTTTTTTGATGGCAGCTTACATAATATTGCTAAGGTCATTTCTCAATTGGATGCAAACTATCAGTTGCTAAGCAGGCATTAACCCAGCTGATTTTTTGCTTTTTTGATAATTTTTTGACTTGATACTCTAACTTACTGGCGTCACTTTTGCTGCCCACTTGCCGCTCAAGTAATAATTTTAACGGCCCCTTACCAATTAACGCTTTTGCTCCTTTGCCTGAGCTATGCTGGCAAAAACGTCGTGCAACATCTGTTGTAATACCGGTATACCAATGTCCATAGCGGGTTTCAACTATGTAAATAAACCAAGTTGACTGTACATGACTTTGTTTGGTGGGACTTTCTAACTGCGACATAAAACAAACACTTGGGAACTTCATTGTAAAATTTAGGTCAAATTTACACTTTTATAACCTGATAGCAAGAGGTATCATGGTGCGATTAGTAGTAAGGATTAAAGTATTCAATGAAATGGTTTAAGTATATTTCGCTGTGCGCAGTGATCGTTTTTACCTCAGGTTGCTCATCTTGGCTATATAGAATGCCAATTCCACAAGGAAACTTTTTAGAGCAAAGCGATATTGATAAGCTACGTGTTGAAATGACACGTGAACAAGTACTCTATGTATTGGGTCAACCAATCGCAAAAGATGCATTTGATGAGAGCAATTGGTATTACTTATACCAATTTAACCCAGGCAGAGACAGCGAAGTGCGTAAAGAGCTTGTAGTTGAATTTGAAGGTGACAAACTAAAAGCGTTACGCGGTGATTATGAAACGCCAGAAACATTTAATACACCGCTAGAGCAATAAGTTAACACTTAATCTGACTTCAGATTAACGTAAAAAGTCATGCAATTGCATGACTTTTTTGTTTTTATGATTGGCGACGTCCTGAACGCCCACCCGTAATCTTATTTGCCCTACCCTCATCTTTCGCTTTTTCTGCGCGGCGTCTGCGCGCTTCTTTCGGATCGGCAATTAATGGACGATAAATTTCGATTCGGTCACCGTCTTTTACGATTTGATGCAACTTACAGGTACGATTCCAAATACCTACGGCAAGCTTTGTTAAATCAATCTCAGGGCATTTTTCTAAAATGCCGCATTGCCCAATAACTTGTTCAACGCTTAAGTCGTCCTCAGTATTAAAGGTCACCGTTGTTGCGCTGTCAGGCAGTGCGTAAACTATTTCTATCGATTTCATTTATTTGTAAACCTGCTTCGCGCGCTGAGTAAATGCTTTTACCATATTATTTGCCACTTCATTAAATACTTTGCCAAATGCAAGTTCAACCAGCTTGTTGGTAAATTCAAAATTGAGTTCTAAGCTCACTTTACAAGCATGATCATCAAGCGCTGTAAACTTCCAACCACCCGCCAAAGTTTTAAACGGGCCATCAATCAGACGCATATCAATCGCTTGACCCGCTTTTAATGTATTTTCCGTTGAAAACCATTTACGCATGCCAGCTTTCGAGATTTCTACCGATGCAGACATACACAGTTCATTTTGGCTATGTACTTTTGCACCAGAGCAATTTGGCAAAAATTCAGGATATTTGGAAACATCATTAACTAAATCATACATTTGCTGCGCACTAAACATCACGAGCGCAGATCGACTAATTTGCGGCATATTCTCTCCAGATTTAACAACGCGAATTCTATCAAGGTTTGACGCAGAAACAAAAAATAACCCGTGTAATGGCAAAAAATAGTGTAAAACCATAGCGGATAAGTATAATGGCGGCATTATGGCAAAACACAAAAAACCAAAAGCACAAAGCAATACCATCGCGCTAAATAAAAAAGCGCGACACGAGTATTTGCTGCAAGATAAATTTGAAGCTGGTATGGAATTACAAGGCTGGGAAGTGAAAAGTATTCGCGCCGGCAAAGTAAATATTACCGAAACCTTTATTCAAGTTAAAAACGGCGAAGCTTACTTACATGCAAGCCAAATTACGCCTTTAATTCAAGCGTCTACACACGTTGTGTGTGATCCAATGCGGCCGCGAAAACTGCTGCTCAACAAACGTGAAATCGATCGTTTAGTGGGTGCAGTAGAACGCGACGGTTTTTCTTTAATCGCCACTGCAATGTATTGGAAAAAATGCTGGGTTAAACTCGAATTCTGCCTTGCTAAAGGTAAGAAGCTGCACGATAAGCGTGCCGACAGTAAAGATAAAGACTGGGCTCGAGAAAAAGAACGAATGATGAAACATTCAGCACGTTAAGCTCCCAGTAAATTATAAAAAAAACCACGCCTCTGCGTGGTTTTTTTATGCCAATTAAAACCAACCTATATTGCCTCACACCCTAAACACCTCTAGATAAGATCCCTCGTCAAACTAAATCTTTTTACAAACAAAGTTACACTTTAGTTTTAGGGACAAAAGTTACCTTATTGTTAATTTATGATTAACATGTTATTAATTTAAAAGGTTGATTCACGTTATGAATTTACCGTTTAATTTATAATAATCAAACAAGGAATGGTCCATGAAACGCGCTACAAAGTTTAAGCTTAACTCCTTAACCTCCGTTATTTCTGCGTCACTACTGTTTTCAGCCTATACAGTTAATGCTGAACAAGAAAAGCAAGTCGAACGCATAGAGATCACTGGCTCTCATATTAAACGCACCGACCTTGAAGGCCCTTCACCCGTAACAAGTTTATCAGCTGATGATATTGCCAAAACAGGCGTTACCGACTTAATTGGCTTATTCGCAAAACTACCAATTTCTGGCCAAGGAACATTTTCAACGCAAGCCAACAGCAGTGACGATACCGCAAATGGCGGCTCGAGTGTGTCATTACGGGGTTTAGGTGCTGACTCTACATTAATTTTAGTAAATGGCCGCCGCGTGTCGGTAAGCCCATTTGCAAAAGGCATTGATACCGCATTTGTTGATATTAACAATATCCCAATCGCCGCAATCAAACGTGTTGATATCCTAAAAGATGGCGCATCTGCTACTTATGGTTCTGATGCGATTGCTGGTGTAATTAACGTTATCTTACGGGATGACATCGACGGTGTAGAAATTAGCGCAAAATATGGCGATACCGCAGATGGCGGTGGTGAAGAAACAAATGTTTCAGTGGTTTTTGGTAACACCACAGATAACAGCTCTCACACCTTTATACTTGATTATTTTAATCGCGAAGAAGTACTTTACGCAGACCGTAATTATAGCGCAACAGCCAATCAACGAGCACGCACGGGCGATGTTTACGCTACTGATTTTCGCTCTTCATCAGGTTTTCCTGGCACTATCGCACTAAAGTCTGATCCCACTAATCGTATGCCAGACACCTTTGGCAATGACGTTTGTGCACCAGAAGATATTATTGGCAATTTATGCGGCTATGACTATGCACCTTATATGACCATGTTCCCGCAAAATGAGCGCTTTAGCTTCAATTACTCAGGTCGTTACAATGTAAATGATACTTTCCGTGTATTCACAGAGCTTAACGGTCAAAATTCAAAAACCATGATCCGTGGTGCTGGCAGTCCAAGCTTTAATGAATTGTTTATGGATGGTGACAACATCAACCATCCATTTGCCAATATGCCTGACCATGAATTCCATGGCCAAGATTTAACGATGCGTCGCCGCATGGTTGATATTGGCAACCGCGAAAAGCGTGTTGATGCAGATTATTACCGTGCAATCTTAGGGTTTGAGGGTGAATGGGGAGATTGGGGCTATGAAGCTGCCTATTCTTACATTAAAAGTCAGTCGGTCGAGCGCGGTGTAGACGGTTTCCCTAATAAAGTGCGCTTACAAGAAGCGATTGATTCAGGCGCATACGACCCATTTGAACCATCATCAAATGGCCAACAGGTGCTAGATTATATTGAAACCACTACCACACGTATCGGTAAATCAACCAATAAGACATTCGACTTTAAAGTAAATGGTCCATTAGCAGAATTACCTGCAGGTGAACTGATGCTGGCTGTGGGTGCTGAATATCGTGAAGAATCGATTAGCGATAACCCAGACGATCAATATTTACGTGGTCAAATTTTTGGTACCGAAGCGACACAAGCAAACGGCACGCGTGACAATAGTTCGTTGTTTGCAGAAGTTGCCGTGCCGGTTATTGATGACTTAGAGGTGCAACTGGCGGTCCGTTATGAGGACTACAGTGATTTTGGTGATACCACTAATCCAAAGTTGTCTTTTTCTTGGCGCGCGATAGATAACCTACTTGTGCGCGGCTCTTGGGGTACGGCATTTAGAGCACCATCGCTACACCAACTTGGCCTTGGCCGCACTGATGAATCCCCTACCTTGGTTGATGACTATCGTTGTAACTTGGTTGGTCTTGGCTGCGACCCATTCGAATATACCGCAGTTTTTGAAGGTAACCCGGATTTAGGTCCTGAAGAATCTGAAAGTTACAACCTTGGTGTAGTGTACAATATTACCGATGATTTAAGCGTATCAGTTGATTACTATAGCTATGATATTGAAGATATTATCGATTCAGATACTCAGTTTATATTTAGTACACAAGGCGGTAACCCAGACGTTGTAGAACGTATACCAACTGGCATTCCTAACGACCCTGGTGAAGTCGTTGTTATTTACGATACTTTCCAAAATATTGGTGACTTAACCACGTCAGGTCTTGATATCGATGTAAAATATAACTTACCAACAGAAATCGGCGACTTTAAATTCTCTTATGTGATGAATTACATGCTGGAATATGAAGATAAGCGCCCTGATGGAAATGGTGGTCAGCGTGTCGATACTGAAGCTGGTGACTTTGAGCAACCTGAGCTGCGCTTCACCTTGAGTGCAGATTACGCGATAAATGATTTTACAACATCACTTGCGCTTAACTTTGTTGATTCATTTAAGCAAGATGATTCCGTCCGCGTGCAAACAGCAAGAGATGCTCAAGGTAACAAAATCGAAAATCAAACGGTTACATTATCTGATGTCGATGAATTTATCACGGTTGATGCAACCTTTAACTACCATGGTATTGAAAATACAACACTCACATTAGGTATTACTAACCTATTTAACGAAGAGCCGCCATTTACCTATGATGAGTTTATGGGTTTTGCGACCAATGTGCACAGTGGCCAAGGCCGTTTTATGTATTTACAAGCAAACTATAAGTTCTAAGCACTAAAGCAAAAAAGCCCCGAAAGGGGCTTTTTTACTCTTTGGGTTAGTTAAGTTTTAGATTAACTAGGGCACACATCTAAAAATTTTCATTTAACACTAAACATGGTCACGTTGCTTTTTGCACTCAAGCATTTCTTTCCAATGTACAATTTCTTCATGTAGCTTTGGCGCTTCGCCATCAAAACCTGCTGCGTCTAACATTTCTTCAACGCTTACAATACCACCTTTTTTCTTAAATACACCTCGGACATAAGCAACAGCATGTAAGCCACGCTCTGATTTGAACGTTTGCTTAATATAAAAATACTTATGATCCCAGCCAACTAATTGTGTTGCCACAGTGAATATTTGCAGAGGTTTAATGTCTTTAATGTAGGTAATTGCTGTGGCATTTACAATTGGAAACCAACGACGCTTCATTACCACTGAAAATAACCCCAAACGCTCAGTCATCCAAGTACGCGCCAAATCCATAAAGGCAAGATAACGCGAATTAGTGAGATGAAGGTTAATATCGCAGTCGCTTGGTAGTGCTCGAAAATCAATTTCAACCTCATCTAACAAAGGTTGATAAAGTTTATTACGCTTTATCCGATAAAAGAGTAACAGTAATCTAAAATATAAATTCATTTGTCTTGAGTGGTCTTACCAGAAAAGTTCATTTTCTCAGGTTTAATAATAAACTCAAGTACAAAAAACAATACTTAAAGGGTTTTATGAAGTCGTATATCTCAATTTTTATACTTATGTGCGTTAGCTTTCAGCTTAAGGCAAGTTTTGAGTTACCTGGTAGCGGCACAGTTATTTACCCATCAGGTTTAAAGCAAGAGTTTAGTTTTGGCTTTAAATGGGACAAACAAAATAAATTATTTACCATAGGTAACCAAGAATACCCAATGGATCAAATGCCGGACTCTTATTCGATTGCACTTACTCTGGCAGGAGACGATCAAGCGGTTTTTGTACAGGAGTTTGCCAATGGTTATATATCTGAGTTTGAATGGCGATTAGGACCACATATTATTAAGCTTGAAAAAAAGCGTTTAGAGTACCCGGTGCGTGGCGACTATATTCTATGGATTGATCAATACAACTATTTTTTAAAAAATGGCAACCCCAGCGTCAAAATCGTATTTAATAAAGACGGTATTAACTACATTATTCCAAGTGGCATTACCAAAGACAACGGAAGACGACGTTAGGGCTAGTCACTTAACGTAAACTAGCCCACCTACATACAACCATTACACCTTAATAGTTTTACGGTTAATGCCATACTCGCGTAACTTGTTTGCAATTGCGGTATGGCTTAAGCCTAAACGCTTCGCAAGTTGACGCGAGCTTGGGTAAGCTGGATACAGCTTTCTTAAAAGGGTCGATTCAAAGCGCTTCACCGCTTGGTCTAGCGTACCTTCAAAATCAGACTCAAGATAACCCAAATCATTGGTAAAACTTGGTAGCTGTAGATGCTCGATACTTAAATTCTCATCATCAAGCAGTGAAATAGCACGATATAGAGAATTCTCTAATTGGCGCACATTACCCGGCCACGGATATTGTTGTAAAAACGCGGTAATAGTGTCATCTAATACCGGCGACTTACGCCCTAATTGATGCGAATAACGGCTAATAAAATGCTCGGTTAACGGCACAATATCGGCTTTACGATCTCTTAATGGCGCAAGCTCTAGGCTAAGTACATTAATGCGATAATAAAGATCTTCCCTAAAGCGCCCTTCTTGTACCATACCTGGAATATCTTTTTGTGTTGCCGCTAAAATCCGCACATTAACTTTGACTTCATTTTCACTGCCAACACGTCTAAAAGTGCCGTCTTGTAAAAATCGCAGTAATTTAGTTTGCAGTTGCGCCGACATTTCCCCTACTTCATCAAGAAATACAGTACCGCCGTCGGCTTGTTCTAATACACCGCGGCTTTCAGCATTCGGCAATGCACAGCCAAACAATTCAGGTTCAGCCACATCATCAGGCAAGGATGCACACGATAACGTAACAAATGGTTTATTTGCGCGATTTGACGCATAGTGACACGCTTTCGCTAACAGTTCTTTGCCTGTGCCCGTTTCACCAGTGATTAAAATAGGCGCCTCTAACTGCGCCATTTTACGCGCTTCACGCACTACTTTGCGCATGGCGCTGCTATGAGTATGAATAGTTGCAAAGCTCTCGTTGCCTTGTCGTCTAAAGGCACTTACCTGCTCACCTAAACGGCTTTGCGACTTGATATTAACTACCGCACCGACAAAAATCGTTTCATTTTCAGAGTCAGGCACTGAAATTGGTAAGATATCGGCAATAAAATCTTCACCGTTCACTTCAACACGCGTTGTTTGCGCAAGCACTTCTGTACTTTCTAACCAACGTGTAAAGTTAAACCCTTTCAGTTGGGTATTAATATGCTGGCCAATAACCTCTGTGCTTGATGTATTTAAATCACGGCAAGCTGAGTCGTTACATTGGCGCACAATACCTTTAACATCAATAGAAATAACCCCATCGGGTAGTGCGCTTAGTAAGGTTGCAAGCTCATTATGCTCTCGCTCAGAAGGCAAAAATGCGGTCGTTCTTACATCTTCTACACCTTGAATTAAACGAATTTCAGGCATAATTTTCTGAAACTGTTCAAACTCAATTGGTGGAAAAGAGACATACATCCGACAGTTAACTGAATCAACTTCAATACCTTTTAAGTCAACTTGGTAACTTACTAAAATATTGAGTATTTCCTGCGCGATACCAATTCGGTCCGCACAATGGATCTCTAAGCGCATAATTTCCCCATTACCAGCTTAAGCACAATATTTTGATAATACTGAAAAAACCAAAGATTGGAAGAAAATTTGTAAACATAAATGAACAAAAAAGCTATAACCCATAACTATTCACTCAAATCAAAAAAGGGAGCAAACGCTCCCTATTTTGATTAACCCAATTTCAGGTTATTTAATATCCCGGGTAAACCATCCATTCACCATCATCGAGTTGAATATATGGCTTACCATTAAACATCTGCATTCGCGTACCCGAGTTCTCACCCACCATAGGTGTTTTCGGTAAATCAGCGGCTAACATACCAAGATCTAAGGTGCCGCTAAAGATGTTTTGTCGCGTTGCGCGGGCAATTAGCTCTGAAATAGCCAGATAACTAGACGGCTCAGAAATCACTTTTTGTGCACTATTTGGTTTGGCATTTGGTCCGATAAACTTAACGCCCACTGGAATATCTAGAATTGCTGGACTAGGAATATCACGCATACCTGCAATTTGCATTTTATCGCCCGCCAGTGATGCACCATGCTCTGGTACCATAACCACCATATAGTTACGACCGCTTTGTCCTAAACGCGTAAAGAATTGGTTAAATTGCTTAAATAAGATTTCTGTACGCGTGCCGTAGCTTTTTAAACTGCTGCCAAACTTACTGCGTCCTTCAATCACATTACCATCGTGCAAACTAATGGTGTTGTAGTAAAGTGCCGCACGTGGCTTGTTTGAAGTTAGCCTTGATTTAAGCCACTTATTTAATACCTGACCATCATCGAAAATAGGTGTACCATCAAACGAGCGCTGTGCAATTTTAACACCTTGTAACGACTGCAGTTTTGCATCAACACGCCCTTGGCTTTCCACCATACCAAGGAAATTATCAAAATTACCATTGTGGTTCATAGCAAAGTCGTTATCAAAACCCAGCGACTTTAAGTTCTCAAACAAGTAACACTGCTTATTAGCATCTGAATATAAGCCCTGGTGAGATGTTTGCCCACAGCTTGCTTTTAATAAACGAATACCTGCAGGTCCACTGTACGACGTAGCTGAGCTGAAGTTATCAAACAGTAAATCAAACTGATTAAACAAAGGGTGCTTACTAAGGTTCACTCGCTCTAAATCGTCCCAGCCAAGTGAACACACGTTGAGTAGCACAATATCAAAGTCACCACCTTGGTTAGATGCTGGAAATTCGGTTTTTAAGCGCGCTTGTTGTTGATAAAACGCCGACATTGCTTGTTCGGGGTTTAAGGAGGTGCTTTGTACATTTTGTTGCGTTGCTTGCGCACTATTTTGTACATAAGTTGGCGCGGGTTGCATACTCTCTTGGCTGGCAAAAAATTGTAATGCGCCAATATACAAAATACCCGCGATACTCACCGTGGTAAAACGAACCCAATTTACCAAATAAATATAAACAATGACCAAAACCAGCGCCATGGCGACGAACTGCCACGATAAAAAGCGCGACAACAACTCGATAAGGTATGGCAAACTAAAATCTCTAAGCAGATCACCACTTTCAAGTAAGCGACTAAGCGGTGGCAAATAAGAGTCATAATGCAATAAAAATAATGCGACAAATGCCCCGATAATATGTTTGGCCTTAATCAACAAGGCATGCTTGAGTGGCAGTAAAAGAAACGCAATAAACGCAATATTTTCCAGTACATGCAAATCGATAACATCTGAGAAAAATAAGCCTAGCTTGACTAAAAAATATAAATTCCAAAGCCCTAGTGCGTCATAACGCAACGGATCTTTATCTGGGTGTGCAATGCTCATTGATTATTCTTTTTCCTGCGGCTTATATGGGTGAATCGCTTTATGTTTAAACGTCCACGCTTTGTATAGCTTAGTAACAAAATGCTTAAGCTCTTTTGAAAACTGCGCTATTGCAATACCTATCACAATGCCAAAAATAAACGCTAAAATAATATAAGTTAAGTACATTAATTATTTTCCAGAAGCTTAAGAGGATGTGCTTTACAAGGCTTACGACTTGGAAAGCGGTTTATATCGTGTACAACAGCCGTGCGTCCAGATGTACTCATTGCAAGTGGCACTTGCTCTACCGCTGATTCAAGTAACTGTACGGAGAAATCTTCTAATTCTTTGTTGTCGTCGGCGTGTTTAAGTTCTCGGCAAACTTGTTCTATGTATAAGTCTTGCGAATAAATGCTATGAGCGACAAAGAACTCACTGATTGCTAATCTGAATAATCGCTCAATGGCGTTATCCACATCATTTTCTCGGCAAGCATGCAAATAAAGCAAAACTTGCGATTGATTCGCAGTAAAAATATCACCGTTACGTTTTACAGAAAAAAGACGTAATGCATCAATTGGCTCGACACCTTTAATCAAATCCAGGATCACCAAAACGCCACTAATCCCCGTCGATAAGCTGGCTTCACGTTGCAGTTTCACGGCATCAACAAAGCTACTTGGTGTTAAATACCCTTTTGCTTCCACCCCTTTAGCATGAGCCAGTACTGCTTTGTAATCTTTTGGCAGCGTACGCACAAACTTAAC
This sequence comes from Pseudoalteromonas sp. XMcav1-K, assembly GCF_044005875.1. Classification (NCBI taxonomy): domain Bacteria; kingdom Pseudomonadati; phylum Pseudomonadota; class Gammaproteobacteria; order Alteromonadales; family Pseudoalteromonadaceae; genus Pseudoalteromonas; species Pseudoalteromonas sp. XMcav1-K. Next base: position 129,198 of record NZ_JBIPJE010000035.1, read on the forward strand.
GCCTTGCAAAGCTTGCACCTGCGACATCAAACGTGAAATATCTGTGGTTGTGTGCAAAATTAAATTAACGCCTAAGGTTAAAAATACACACTCATCGTGGTGACGTAACACGCCATCTTTGTTTTTAATTACAATTTTTAGCCAAGGCCCGCAAACATCTCGTAATTCATAGCTAAGTGCAGCAAGTTCCGTCTTTTTAACATCATGGGACGCACACAAAACCACTGTTGCAGCTTTATTTTCGCGAGCATGTTCGGCTACGCTTTGGTTATCGTCGCATATTAAATAATGTGGCGGTAATTTTGTATCGCTAGGCAACAACTCTTTGCTAATAAAAACCTGTTCTAAATTTTGATAAACAGGTTCAACATTCGCTTCATTTTGAACGTTTAGCTCGGCCGATACCGGTTGTTCAAAAAACAACTGATAACTTATCTGGCTTACCACCCCTTTTTCACTGCGCCAAAAATCAAAGTACAAGTTGTGGTTCATTAAATGGCTATTAAGATGGGCAACGCCGTCAATTAATTTGCTGTGAGCTAAAAAAGTGGGCGCCTTTTGTTGCGCTGTTTTGCCCGTAAACAAAAAAATCAGGCTAATATTGTAGCGTTCAGCTATAGATTGCGTTTTATGCAATAGTTTTTTAACTAATTTAGCTTCAAAGTGGTTAGCTAAATCTTCGGAAAAGTGAATAATTAAATGCGCACCGCGAAAGCCAGAATAATAACTTAGCTCTTCAATTGTTTGTGAAATAAACTGCGTGCTGTTTTCGATAAAAAAAGATGTATCTAAGGCAAAAAGTTGCGCTTTTTTAAGTTGCGGCCATTTATCTGATTTAGCAGAAAATCGCTCAGGGTCTTGCGATATTACAAAGCTCTTGCTTTGTTCGTTTATTGAGCTCAAGGCAAGCTCAATACCTGCTTCTTCGCTGTTGGCGAAAAGCGCATAAGTTGCAGCTTTGACAATAAGCCCATGCTCGCTCTGAATACCCAAAAAGTTTAATTTATGCACATTTAACCCACTTTTGCTTTATAAACACATTGATAATACATAACGCAATGCTCTATAAAAGTAATACTTTCTATTTAGGTGAAAATATGATTTTATATACAATCATTTAGCTAAGTCCAGCACGATTGACTAGAAACTGCTAAAATTAAATTTGCATGAGCCGATAACAATTATGGCAAGTTGAATCAAGCTCGCAAAAATCAAGGCCTACAAGGAAAAAACACTTATTTTGTCTCACGAGCTACGTAATAGAGTGTAATAGTTTAGCCCAATCTAACCGACTAATAATATAAAAGTTGTAATTTATGAGGTTAATATTGTGACTAATAAACAAAACGCAGAAACAATAGAAAATGCATATCATGCGCACGATATTTCTAAATTAGAAATGAAAAGCAAGATTGCTGTCGCCGATTACGTTGAAATTACAGAAAAGCAAAAAGAAACGAAAATCATTGCTAAGTATGATCTTTTTAGTGAAATCGAAGAAATTTAATAATTATACGTATTAACAAAGTCCATTTGTATGAATCGAGTATTTTTTAAAGGCTTGAAAGGTGGTACAGGAAGTACATCTATTATTGCCAATATAGCAACACTGTTATCTCAAAGCCATCACGACGTGTTGTGTATTGACCTTGATTCTAAAAATGAGCTGTGTCTGCACCTTGGTCATGAATGGCAAAACCAATCAGGTTGGACAAATAAAATAGCAGACGCAGAATCTAGCTGGGCTGATATCGCATTTATTAATGAAGATAACGTCAAGTATGTGCCCTATGGCTCTGAACTTGCTAATAGTTTTTCGTATAATACGCTGTTAAATCAGTCAAAACGTTTGGATATCGACCGCAACAGTTGGCTGTTGTTTGACGTACCAAGTCATATGTCACTCGATGACTTAGCCCTTGATGACAGCGATATCGTTATCAATGTAGTGACCTGCGATCCTGCGTGTTATAGCCAAATTAAAAAAGGCAGTACACATAATCAGGCTTATTACTTAATTAATCGCTTTAATGCCAGTAACCCGCTTGAACTCGATGTTTACCAAATTTGGCGTTCAAATTTAAAGCAATTAGCACCCTTTTTTATTCATTTTGACAGCGCAGTACCTGAGGCACTTGCAGCTAAAAATGTACTTATTAACACTTCACCGCTCAGTGTAGTAAAAGAAGATTTTCACGCACTCGCAAGCTGGTTAAACAACAAACGCAAGAGTCTGTCGTAACACATATGAATACGTCTAGCCTCGTAAGCCCAAAGCACAATATTGGTAGAGTAAAGTCACGCTATCGCTTCTTTTTTGAAGAAAATAGTTACAGTGTATTTATGTCACTGTTACTTACTGTGGCTTACTTTGTTTTGCATGCCTTTTTTAAATTAGAGCGTATCGATTTTGATAATGCTTTTTATCGTTACTTTCCACAGTTAAAACCGAACCGTTTTCGCCTTGGCGACCCGATCCGCTTTGTGATTCAATTAACCTTTCTTACGCTAGTAAAGTTTAAACGTGATGGTAAACAAGCTGTTGAGAAAGAATCAAAATATTCCATTTTCAAAATTTTGCCGCTATTTATCGACTGGGCAATGCGATTCGATAAATGGTTTACCCTGCGCGTGCGGCAATCACTTAACAAAGAAATCAATGAAAATACCCAAACCGGATTTCAAAAATTAACCTCCGCCGATTTTTGGGAAAAACCTCATATCACTAAAATACTGCTTGCTGCGGTACTTTTTTTATTGGCGATATTTATCACGGTTCCTTTTTCCCTTGAAGCACAAGCGATTTTTATGAGTTTGATCTTATTTATCGCCTACTCATTGCGAGGTATAAAAGGACCATTACCGACTATTGTAATGATAACGTTGTCAATTACGACCTCTACTCGTTACATTTGGTGGCGTGTAAATGAAACGCTGAATTGGGGTGACCCTATAGCCTTGTTTTTAGGATTTGGCTTACTTGCCGCAGAAGCGTATGCCTGGTTTATTCTAATTTTGGGTTTTTTCCAAACCATGCGTCCGTTAAAACGTAAACCGGTTAAGCTTCCTAAGGACACTAGTAGTTGGCCTACCGTTGACGTTTACATTCCAACTTATAACGAGCCTTTAAGCGTTGTAAAACCAACGACTATCTCAGCTTTGGCGCTAGACTGGCCAGAAGATAAGCTAAATGTGTATATTCTTGACGATGGCAAACGAGACGAGTTCAAAGAATTCGCCGCTGAGATTGGTGTTGGCTATATTGTTCGTCCAAACAACTTTCACGCTAAAGCAGGTAACCTCAACCATGCAATGCGTTACACTGATGGTGAGTTAATTGCCATTTTCGACTGTGACCACGTACCTGTACGTTCGTTCTTACAGATGACCATAGGTCAATTTGTCGAAGACTCTAAAATGTGTCTGGTGCAAACACCACACCATTTTTTCTCTGCCGACCCGTTTGAAAAAAACCTCGGTAATTTTGCCCAAACGCCTAATGAAAACATGCTGTTTTACGGTCTAATTCAAGACGGAAACGACTTATGGGATGCGACTTTTTTCTGTGGTTCTTGTGCCGTAATTCGTCGCAGTGCAATTGAAGAAATTGGCGGCTTCGCGTTTGAAACTGTTACAGAAGATGCTCACACAGCACTTAAAATGCAACGTAAAGGCTATCGCACCGCTTACATTAATATTCCACAAGCAGCCGGACTTGCTACTGACAGTTTGTCGACCCATGTGGGTCAGCGTATTCGCTGGGCACGGGGTATGGCGCAGATATTTAGGGTGGATAACCCCTTGCTTGGACGCGGGCTCTCGTTAAGCCAACGTTTTTGTTATTTGAACGCGGCAATGCACTTTTTCTCTGGTATTCCGCGCATCGTGTTTTTAACCGCACCCTTGGCACTCATTTATTTTGATGCCTATATTATTTATGCGCCGTTTTTAGCAATTTTACTGTACGTGGTACCAACCCTAATGCAGGTTAAAATTACCAACTCCCGAATCCAAGGTAAATGGCGTTATTCATTTTGGGGTGAAGTATATGAAGCTGTGCTTGCTTGGTACATTTTAAAGCCTACAACCGTGGCACTTTTTGCGCCCAACAAAGGTAAGTTTAACGTAACCGAAAAAGGTGGTTTAACCGATAAAGATTTCTATGATTGGGAAATCTCAAAACCATACCTTTTTCTTGCAACCATTAACTTGATTGGCTTAGTTGTTGGTGTTTTTCGCATATTTTTTGGCGACCCCGTTCAAATCGGCGTATTGTTAATCAGTATGGCATGGGCACTGTACAACTTTATGATTTTAGGTGCGGCGATTGCAGTTGCGGCAGAAGCAAAACAAGTAAGGCGCTCTCACCGTATTACGGCGAACTTCCCCGCTGCGCTGCGCGATGCGAATGGCAGAACATACAAAGTACGCGTAACCGATTTTAGTGATGTTGGTGTAGGCGTACAGTTACCAGCTGATGATTTAATCAATGTGGAAACTGATGTTGACCTGATAATGTCACGTGGACGCCGACAATTTTCATTTCCGTGTAAAGTGATTAACGCACGTAAAAATCGAGTTGGATTGATTTTAAGTAATCTGACACTAGAACAAGAGAAAAACTATATTGAATCAACCTTTAGTCGCGCTGATGCGTGGCTTGGTTGGCAAGAAAATTTTACGCATGATCTTCCCTCTGAAAGTTTTAAGCATGTAAAACAAACCAGTATTCGTGGTTTTAAAAGCTTAATTCTTCATGCACCAGCGAAAGCAAAGAAATACATAACAAAGATTGGTAATATTTTAATTTTGGTTGGCTCATTTATGCCGCAAAAGCCAAAACTGGGAAATTTAAATTATGAAAGTGCTAACTAAAGTAGCAGGAAGCATATTGGCGCTCAGTTCGCTGTGTAGTATCAATGGCTACGCAACAACAAGCGGCAACAATGCAACAGGCAACTTTGCCCGCAACGCAACTAAAATTGCTGAAAATAAAGAAATATACAAACAAGGTTACCCTGAGGCAGGCCCTCAAAGCACCTTGTCTTATACATTTGAGCAATTAAACCGACCTGATATGCGTTTGCGTGGAGTGCAAGCAAGTCGTACGGTTGACTTTACTAACCGTGTTGATCACATTATTACCGATTTAAGTCTCGACTTTGCATTTACCAGTTCACCTGCATTGATCAAAGAGCTTTCCCATTTAAAGGTGTATTTAAATGAAGAAGTGATGGCGACAATTCCGGTCACCGACGCGAGCCCTGATAAAGTTAACGAAGGCATGCAGCGCCATAGCATTAAGCTTGAGCCTAAATTTGTTGAAGACTTCAACACCCTTAGATTCGAGTTAATTGGCCACTATACGCGTGAATGTGAAGACCCGTTTCATTCCAGTATTTGGGCCGATATTAGTCGTACCAGTCGCATTACCTATACCGAGCAGCAATTACCATTTGAGAGCTTACTTGCTCAGTTCCCAGAACCGTTTTTTGATGAACGTGATTATGCTCAGTTAACACTGCCGTTTGTATTTAACGAAACGCCAGATAACACAACCTTGCACGCTGCAAGTATTTTAAGCTCATGGTTTGGCGCAAAGGCAAACTGGCGTGGTGCAAAATTCCCAGTTAACTACAATGCACTACCAAGTTCACACAGTGTTGTCTTTGCAACCAATGATAATCGCCCTGATTTCTTAGCGGATTACCCAGGTGTTGATGGCCCCGTTGTTGAAGTAATTGCAAACCCAGAGCATCGTTACCAAAAACTCTTGTTGATCTTAGGCCGTAATAGTGATGACTTAAAAGTTGCCGCCGAAGGCCTAGCATTAGGCTTGCCAATGATGACTGGCCGCAGTGCAAAGATTACCAAAGTTGAATATATTGAGCCGCGTAAAGCTTACGACGCACCGCGTTGGATCCGCTCAGATCGCCCGGTTCGTTTTGGCGAATTGGTCGAGTATAAAAATCAACTTCAAGCTGTTGGCTACAGTGCGCCACCAGTAAAACTAGATGTACGTGTTGCGCCCGATTTATTCACTTGGTACACCGACGGTTTACCAATCGAATTAAAATACCGCTATACACCACCTACAGATAAAGGTGTATCACGTCTTAATATGTCGATTAACCAAGAGTATGTGCAAGGTTACAAACTCGACCCGAATGAGTACTCAACGTTAGTCGATGAAGATATTCGTATTCCACTGCTATCGACCGATGATACCGATAAAGAACGTTACTTTACCGTCCCCGGTTTTAAAGTGGATATTAAAAATGATGTAGCCTTTGAGTTCTTATTCTCAACAGAAAAAGAAGGGTTTTGTCAGACTACCGCACCTGAGGGCACCATAGGCGCAATTGATGAAAACTCAACAATTGATGTCTCTGATTATCACCATTATATTGCGATGCCTAATTTGCATGCTTACGCACAAGGTGGTTTTCCATTTACCAAGTTTGCAGATTTAAGCGAAACCTTAATTGTTTTACCTGAATCACCTAACCGTGATGAGGTCGAAACCTTGCTTACTGCAACAGGTCACTTAGGGCAAACAACGGGTTACCCATCACTAAAAGCAACGATCCTCACCGATAACGGTGCAGACATTGATTTTGACGATAAAGATATCTTGCTCATTGGCTCGCAAACAGGTGCAGATAGTTTTGCTCAAAACGAGCATATGTCGGTGCTGATTAATCACTCTCTACGTGAAATAAAGCAAGCAATTTATGAAACTCAGCCGTACAAGTACGCTAAGAGCAATGAAGATGCCTCAACGCACGTTTCACTTGAGAGTTATGGTTCACTTGCAGCCATTGCAGGATTCCAATCGCCGTTTAACGACGAACGCAGTGTAGTATCAATTATGGCGGCAACCAGTAATGATTTGGGGCTTATCAACAACACCTTAATTGATGGCGCTAAATTAATTGAAGTGCAAGGCACTGCAACAATTATCAATCCTTATAAAGTGCATCAATCGCATTTAGGTGAGCGCTACTATGTTGGTTCGTTACCGCTGCACACACTTATTTGGTTCCACTTGTCGGATCATCCACTGTTATTGGCATTTATGACGATTATTACATTACTTATTTTATCTGTTATCTTATGGCGTGTTCTCAATACTTTAGCGCGCAAACGTGTTGGTAATAAGGAAGACTAAATATGAAAAAGTTACTCATTGTATTATTGCTTCTAATGCCAACATTGCTGAAAGCAGAAAACTGTATGGTGTGGCCTGAATGGCAGACCTTTAAAAACAATTTTATCTCAAAAGAAGGTCGCGTAATTGATCTTGGTTCTGAAAAAAACATTACCACCAGTGAAGGTCAATCTTATGGTTTATTCTTCGCACTCGTGGCGAACGATAAAGAAACCTTTGATAAGTTACTTAATTGGACCGAGCGTCACCTTGCTGAAGGTGATTTAAGCGCACGTTTACCTGCATGGCTTTGGGGCCGTAAAACGCCATCAAGTTATGGTATTTTAGATTCTAATCCTGCGTCTGATTCTGATTTATGGATAGCCTACGCGCTTGCAGAGGCGAGCCGTTTATGGAATGAACGTCGTTATGCGGTACTTGCTGCGGTAATGGCAAAGCGCATTTTAAAAGAAGAAACCGAGTTTTTGCCAGGACTAGGATTAACCCTATTACCTGCCCCTTATGGCTTTGAAGTTGGCGAACAAACATGGCGTTTAAACCCAAGTTATTTGCCACCGTTTATTTTCCAGCGATTTGTTGAGCTCTATCCAAGTCAACCATGGCAAGAAGTACTAAATTCATCATTGGTAGTGCTTTCAGAAAGTGCGCCAAAAGGCTTTAGCCCTGACTGGGTGTTATACAATCCCAAAAAAGGCTTCCACTTCACTAAAAGGCACAATGATGAAGGTAACTTCAATGCTATTCGCAGTTATTTATGGGTAGGTTTGTTAGCTGATGATGTTAGTTACAAAGAGCAGCTGTTGTTTAAGTTTGACCCAATGGCGCGAAAAGTAAGTGCCAATCGCGCAGTACCACTCAACACCTATGCTAAAACAGGACGTACTGCAAAAACTGGCCCTCTGGGCTTTCAAGCAGCGATTCTACCTTTTTTGAAATCATTTGGTGATCGCGTAACGGCAAGTATGATTAATCAAAAGATCAACGCCAACATAGACTATGAGCTGCGAAATAATTATTACAGCAGTGTACTCACATTGTTTGGCACCGCCGCAACCAATGCACGTTTTGAGTTTTTAAATGACGGTTCGTTAGTGCCGGCATGGAGCACCGAATGCAACTAAGAGCGGCAGCATTATTAGTAAGCTGTTTACTTGGGTCACAACTGCACGCCAGTGAAGGCCTTGATGCTCAGCCTATTAGTTGGCTTTTAGAACAAGTTGAACTCGGCGAGGCACAACAAAAACCACAACTGGTAATTGATAGTCTCGCCCGATTAGAGCAAGTTGAACCTGGCAGCCTCGATATTCGCGCAGCCTGGATCCGCTACTACTTCGAGCAAGGTGAAACGGAAAAAGCCGTTGAAGAGCTCAAAGCATTTAAAAAAGATGAACCGTTTTATCCGTATATTCAACGCTTAGATAGCATTGCGTATATTCACTCACCTGAAGGTAAAGAAAAACTGCAAGCTGTGCGCTTATTAGCGCGCGCAGGTCAATCAAAAGAAGCTGCAAAGCAATTCAAAGCGCTATTTCGCGGCGAAATACCAACGGCGAGACTAAAGTTTGAATATGCCAACATACTTTCTGCCGACCCAGATAGTTGGCAACAAGCAAAAAAGTTATTTACTAAGCTGACACAACGCTACCCTAATACAGCTCAGTTTGAAGTAGCCTATGCACGCCATATCTTAAAACGAAAACCCACTGACAAAAAATCGCTGGCAATTTTGCGTAAATATGCCACCCATACGCAAATGCGTATTGAGGTTGAGCGCGTATGGTTAAATGCGTTAGAAGATATGCCAATTAGCACCTTCACACGCTCACAATACAGCTATTTTTTTAGCCTCTATCCGCAAAGTGATCTAGGTAAATTGCAATACGAAGTATTTAGTGAAAAGCTGATTGCACAACTAAAGCTAGAGGCCGACCCTAACTACCAAGCCTGGCAGCGCGCAAAGCGCCATATGGCAAAAGAAAACTACGCGCTGGCAGAAAAGCTGTTACGCAAAGCAGCCGCTGGCAGACCAAAAGACGCTGATATAGTGGGCGACCTTGGCCGTAGCTTAATGGCACAAGGCAAACATGCCAATGCCCAACAATATTTTAGCAAGGCCGCCAAACTCGCAGACAGTAGCGATAAATCAATTTGGTTAGGGTTATTAAATACTGCCAAGTTTTGGGGGCTGATCAGCGAAGCAAGATCTGCAATTGATGCCTTAGAGCTGACAAGAGCCGAACAACTGCTAGCCAGTGCATTAAAACTCAAAGAAGACACTAATACCGTACTGACTTATTCATCACAGGTAGCACAGGCCAAAGGTGACACAGCGCAGGCGACAAAATACCTGCAAACCGTATTACGCAGTGACCCTAATAATGGCTATGCCCTGTCTTTATTGCTAAATATTGTAGAACAGCAACAAAGTATTAATGCACTAGAGCGATTTGAATCAAGTTTAACTAAAAAACAACGCGAAACAGTCAGTGCGGAAATAAACGCTGCAAAAACGGCTATTTACCGTGAACAAGCTGAAGAACTGTCTGCGCGAGGCGAACCGAAAGAAGCGATTGCACTGCTTGAAAAAGCAATTAAAACCTCTCCTACAAATGGCTGGCTTTATTATGACTTGGCCTTTGAATGGCGCAAGTTAGGCGATATTGACACCAGTAAGAAAGTCTACAATCAAGCGCTTTGGCGTTTTCCAATGAATCCAGAAATTCGTTATACCCACGCTCTTTACATGCGTTCGCTAGGCGATTTTCGCGCTGGATTACAAAGCTTATCTTATATTCGGGTGAAAGATTACACGCCGCAAATAAAAGAATTAAAAGAAACGTTAGCGCTCGGTGAGCAATTTGAACAAGTCGATGTGTTAATTGAGACCGAACAAAAAGCCTCTGCCCTTGCCCTGTTACAAGACATCGAAAATCAAAATGATTTAAGTAACCTGCAAACAGCACAAATTGCAGCGCAATGGTACAAATTAGGCATGCATAACCGTGCCACCAGCCAGCTCAAAAGCGCGCTAAATAGCGCTCCTAAACTCGATTTCTACTGGTATCAGCTATACAGTGAATGGTTGCTTAGCGCAGACGACGCCGATGATCTCGATTCATGGTTTGCCAATTTGCATATGGCGCCGGCGCAAACCCAAAGTGAAAAGCGCGAAATTGAAAACTTAAAAGTGCGCTACCAAGTAAAAAAACAGCCTGATCGCGAAGAGATTATCTTAACATCTTACCTTAGCAACAACCCATCAAGCATTCCTGCAAATGCACGCTTGCTTGAATTTGCGTTAAATAAAGGTGATTTTGAGCAAGTTGATTTTTTATATGAAAATGCGCACAAATACGGCGAATTAGAATTCGAAACTGAGTATCAAGTTGCCGAAAAAGCCCTATTTAGTAATAAATATGCGTTGGGTGAAAAAGTAGTTAGACACTTAGTGTATCGCGTTCCCGCAGATGAAAACTATAATCAGCGCCGATTAATGGCCCTGTTACTCGATTTTAAAGATCAAGACAATGCGCTCAGATACCAAAAAGATCTACTCGCACTCTCACCAAGCGATGGCGAATTGCTCAATCTTGCAGGCCAAGTAGCAGACAAATTTGGCCAAAGCGAACTTGCAATTGAATACTATCGTCAAGTACTTACAAAACAACGTGTTGATGTTGCCGACAAAAAAGTGCTGCATGACTTAGCACAAGACCAAGAAACCGATACTTGGTATATGCGCTCTGCTCGCTCGGGCATTGCAAAAATTAAAAACCGTACCGATGGGCATATTGCGCTTGCTGGCGACTTTAGCGGTCAAACCAGTACGCAAAATGATCATGAACTGGGCTTAGGTGCAGCGTTATTTGAAGGCTATTTTCCATTTTTAGAGGGTCAGTTATTTGTTAAAGCGGATGCCGTTAGTATCTCTGCCCAACAAACTAACTTTTCAGAACGATTTGCCGCAAGTCGCTACGGCACTGGCGCACTTTGCTATGATACTTGCTCGTTATTTAGCATTACCCCTCGAGACCAAGGTATTGCCTTCGGTGTTGGCTGGCAAAACGAAAACTGGCGTGTGGATATTGGTACCACACCACAAGGCTTCTTAATTTCAAATATCGTAGGTGGCGTGCTCTATCAAAATAGTCTCGGTGACTTCAGCTACGACATTGAAATTGAGCGAAGAGCACTCACTAACAGCGTATTGTCATATGCAGGCCTTGAAGACGTCAATCAAAATGAGATTTGGGGTGGCGTTACCAGCAATGGTATTACCCTTGGCTTGTATCACGATCTTGGCCTCGATTGGGGTTTTTGGGCTACGCTCGATTATCAGTATTATCAAGGCAAAAATGTACTTGATAACGACCGAAAACGTGCGATGACAGGTGCCTACTATCGCTTTATCCAGCAGCCAGACTTTGAACTGTCTGTCGGCACTAACTTGTTGTACTGGGGCTATAAGCACAACCTTTCAGAAGAAACGTACGGCCATGGCGGTTACTACAGCCCACAAAAATACCTTGGTCTGTCAGTGCCTGTTACAGTAGATGGTCGTTTTGAGCAGGACTTAGTTTATCGCCTCAAAGTGAACGGTGGTTATTCGCGTACAACCACAGATGCCATTGAACTTTACCCAAATAACCCTGAACTACAAGCTGTTGCAGAGCTCAAAGCAGTTGAAACGGGCATTGATCCAATATTTGCTGCTGACAAAAGCAGTGGATTTTCATGGGGTATTGAGGGCTTAGTTGAATACCGCGTGCAACCTCAATGGTTAATTGGTGCGAGCTTTAATATCGACCGCGCTGATTTTTACGAACCAAATTATGGTCAAATTTACGTGAAGTATTTGTTTAACCCTGTTTACGGTGAGCTGCCATTAGTACCAAGGCTAATCGTGCCTTACGCTAACTATTAATCACATAATTGAAAAAGGGAGCAAAGCTCCCTTTTTTTATTTGTTAATTACTGACTTTGACTGCGCCAAAGAGCGGCATAACGCCCTTCTTTTTCAAGTAGTTGTTGGTGTGTACCCTCTTCCACCAGCCGCCCTTGCTCTAAATAAAAAATGTGATCCGCATCGGTCACGGTTGAGAGGCGATGAGCAATCATAATCGCAGTATGATGGCGTGCCACTTTTTTGATGGTTCGCATTATGGCTTCTTCGTTATGACTATCAAGTGCTGAAGTTGCTTCATCAAATACCATAATAGGAGAATCTTTCAATAGTGCCCTTGCAATCGCAACGCGCTGTTTTTCACCTCCCGAGAGCTTTAAACCGCGCTCGCCAACATGAGTTTCAAAACCATCGTTAAGCGATTCAACGAAGGTTTTAAGATTCGCTGCTTCACTTGCTGCAATCACTTGCTCTTTCGTTGCCGATAAGTTGCCGTAATGAATATTGTCATAAATACTGGCGTTAAATAACACGGTATCTTGCGGCACCACGGCAATGACTTCGCGCAATGAATCTAATTTAACCTGAGCGATATTCTGCCCGTCAATTTGAATGTTGCCATTGGTTACATCATAAAACCGGCAGAGCAACTTGGTTAGAGTACTTTTTCCAGAGCCACTCGGACCAACAATTGCAACCTTGCTCCCCGCCTTAATATTAAGAGACAGGTTATTTAAAATTGTGCGCTCTTTTGCATAACCAAAGCTGACATTTTCAAATGTAATGGCCCCTTGGTTTACAGCAAGTGACGCACTTTTGCTATTGCGCGACACAGAGGAGTCAACCTTGAGTAAATCAAACATGTTTTCAATATTGGTGAGCGAGCCTTTAATTTCGCGATAGACAAAACCCAAAAAGTTAAGCGGCATAAATATTTGCATCATAAAGGCATTCACTAATACAAAATCCCCCAGGGTCATCGCGTTTGCTTCCACATCAAGCGCAGCAAATAACAGCATTGAGGTCATCGCTGTGGCAATTACAAGGGCCTGACCGCCATTTAAGGCAAACAGTGATAATCGGTTTTTACGGCGTGCTTTTTCCCAAGCCGCAAGTTCAACATCGTACTCTTTAATTTCGTGTTCTTCGTTATTAAAGTATTTTACGGTTTCAAAATTTAACAGGCTATCAACGGCGCGGGTGTTTGAGCGATTATCAGCCATATTTGCTTCGCGAATAAACTTTAATCGCCAATTAGTCACATACACAGTGAACGTAATATAAACCACCACTGAGGCGACAATCACTAGCCCGTATTTAGCGCCATACTTGGTAGTTAAAATACCAATTACCAACATCAGCTCGATTAACGTTGGGCCAATATTGAAAACAAAGAAGCGCATCACAAAACTAATACCCGACACCCCGCGTTCAATATCTCGGGCAAGGCCACCGGTTTTGCGATCTAAATGAAATTTAAGGTCGAGGTGTTGTAAATGGCTAAATACTTTCATGCTAATACGACGCATGGCGCGCTCAGTAACACGGCCAAACAGCATGTCGCGTAATTCTGATAACACCACATTGGCAAGTCGCAGCACACCATAGGCGGCAATTAAACCAACCGTGCCTAATAACACCACATTATTTTGTTGATCTAACGTGTCTACCGTGTATTTCAGTACAAAAGGTAAATAAACACTGGCAAGCTTAGCAAATACTAAGCAACAAAACGCAATAATAATGCGCGTGCGAAATTCTAATAAATAAGGTACAACTTGTTTAAAGACGCGTATATTAAAGCTGTCATTTTCGTTTGGCACAGAAAAACCGCGGCGCATAACTCACTCGTGCTCATTAAGATCAAATATAGGATGTATTATGTATTGGCAAGCAGTTGAACAGCAAATAGAAATCGCATTAAAAACAAAAACGCTCCAGCCACTCACAACGCAAAGCCAATCCTTTTTGGATAATAATATTCACTTCACGGTGCACTTGCGCGTCGCTAAAAAAATCGACAAACCTCATCAAAGCACGCAAAAGACCAACCCGTTTTTACCTCATGAAGAGGCGATGTTTGTAAAAGACTGCCCACCGTCACACAAGCTACTGTTAAATAAGTTCCCGGTATTAAAACCCCATGCCCTGTTATGTAGTAAAGAATTTGTAGCGCAGCAAAGTCCATTAACGGAATCTGATTTTTCAGCTTGGCTTGAACATTTAAATTCGCCTTATGATGTTGGCTTTTATAATGCAGGCCCTACAGCCGGTGCTAGCCAAGGGCATCGTCATATGCAGTTAATTCGCTTAGCACACAGTGACACCGTTACAGCTATTGCCAAACAACTAGAGGACATCAGTTTTGTGCGATTTGGCCCTCTAAATTTAGCGCTGTGTATCAAGTATTATCAACAAGCGCTCCAACAATTTGCTCTAAATAACAATGATATTGAGACCGGTGCCTACAACCTAATTATACATAAAGACTTATTCTGGTTAGTGCCACGAAAAACCGCGCATATCGAATCAATATTCGCTAACGGACTCAATTTTTGCGGCCATTTTCTAGTAAAAAATGAAGCACATCTATGCTGGTTAAAGGAACACGGTTTTATCGCGTTTTTAAGAGGCCTATGCCAAGACCTGCATAAATAAACGGCAAAAGTGCATACAAACAGGTCAAATCTGTTAGATAAGGGCTTTTGTTTAAAAAACTCTCTAGGTATACTGGCCGGATGCAGTTTGTATTAATAACCTTATTTTACCCCTCGTTCAGTATGTTTATTAACACAAATCTGCTTTCTGGGTAACTGTTACCCAAACATAACTATTGGCCGCCCGTTCAAACCGAAAGGTAGTAACAACAATAATAATATTGGCCACAACAATAATTTGAATTAGGAAGCATACGATGAATTCAGTCCCTAAAGCAGGTGAAATGTTAGGCCACCCGAAAGGCCTATTCCTGCTATTCACTACAGAACTTTGGGAGCGCTTTAGCTACTACGCAATGCGCGCAATCTTAGTACTTTATTTAGTAGACCAAGTATATTCTGAAGGCGGTAACGGTATGGGTTGGACCCAAGCCGATGCACTTTCAATGTATGGTACATTTACCGGTCTTGTTTACCTTACGCCATTAATCGGTGGTTGGTTAGCGGATCAGTACTTAGGCCAACGTAAAGCAATTTATATCGGCGGCTTCTTAATGGCTGCAGGTCAATTTATCTTAGGTACGCCGCACGCGTGGGTACCTGGCATGGAAACGGAAGCGTTCTATGTAGGTTTAGGTCTATTAATTGCTGGTAACGGTTTATTCAAGCCAAATATTTCAACCATGGTTGGTGATTTATATGAAGAAGGTGATAACCGTCGTGATGGCGCATTTACTATCTTCTATATGGGTATCAACGTAGGTGCCGCACTTTCTGGTATCGTAGTAGGTTCAGTTGTTGCACATTATGATGGTAACTACCAAGCAGGCTTCATTTGTGCCGGCATTGGTATGGTCTTCTCACTTATTATTCAATTCTTATTTGCGCAAAAACTACTTGGTAACATAGGTACAATCCCAGCGGCTAAGTTAGAAAAGCAACAACAAACAGAAGTACGTAAAGAGCCATTAACTGCTGTTGAGCGCGACCGTATTAAAGTAATCATGGTATTAGGCCTTTTCACTGTTGTTTTCTGGGCAGGCTTCGAGCAAGCTGGCGGCCTAATGAATATCTTCACTAACGAATACACAGACCGTAACATTGGTAGCTTCGAAGTACCGACTACGTGGTTCCAATCTTTAAATGCGATTTTCATCGTTGTATTTGCTCCGGTAATTGCATCTATCTGGATCCGTCTTGGTAACAAAGAACCTAACTCACCGGTTAAATTTGCACTTGGCCTTATCTTATTAGGTATTGGTTTTGTATTTATGATGGGTGCGGTTATGGAAATGGACGGTGACCCAACAAATAAATCAAGCATGTGGTGGTTAGTAGGTGCATACTTCTTCCATACCATGGGTGAATTATGTTTATCACCAATTGGTTTATCAATGGTAACTAAACTAGCTCCGCTACGTATCGCATCATTAATGATGGGTGCTTGGTTCCTATTTATTGCAATTGCTAACAAAGTTGGTGGTATCGTTGGTTCATTTATTGGCCACGGCGACACGACTAAAGAAGAGCAACTTGCAAATGCAATGTCTATCTTTGGCGGTATCTTTATTACTGCGATTGCTTCAGGTGTTTTACTGTACTTTATGGCAGATAAACTTGTTGATTGGATGCACGGTGCAGAAGATCACCACCACACTGAAGAAGAAGTGTTAGAAGAAGAGCTTGAAGTAACAGCGACTCGTTAATAACGCACTTATTACAAAAAAAGGCCTATAGTTTCTATAGGCCTTTTTTTATGTCATTAAGTGTAATTGAAGCTTAGCCGCCAGATATGGTATTTTTCATCCTCAATTTAATTCTTTTGGGTGATATGTGAAAACTTACAAGCTTTTAAGTTCATTACTAATATGTTTAGCGCTAAGTGCATGTGGTGGTGGCGAAACTGAAAAAGTATATGTTCCAGATCTAGAACAAGGTGGCGTAATCACACCATCGATGAGTTTAAACGCCAGCTTTGATAATGGCAGAATGACGCTGCGTATACCCGCAGGCATTTCAGACAGTGATTTCACCCTAAAAGTTAGCACATCACAAAGCGCGCCTTCAACGCAAACGCAACAGGTAATTTCAAATACCTATACGCTCTCTCCTGAAGACAAAACACTGCTCAACCCAATTGAAATGGAAGTGTTTGTTGATTTAACTGAATATCAACAAGGAAAAGTGTATTTAGCCCGTTTAGAAAATACAACTTGGTATCCGATTACCAGCAGTGTCGGTGCTGCAAGCGTTAAAGCGAATCTTAGTCAACTAGGTCAATATGCGGTGCTTTTTGAGCCAAAGCGCGAATTAGAAATTAGTAAAGTGATTGGCCCCGAGTGTGATGCCAATGCAAATGAGCAAGCGCTGCGCTTTATTCATGTGGCCGATTTACACTCTCGTTTTGGTTATAAAGAACAACTTTTCAGTCGCATAAAAGGCCACTACCAAAATGCCAAATCAGCACAGCCGTATACCTTATTCACTAATGGTGGTGACGACTACGAAAAAGGCACAGTAGCCGAACAAATTTCACAAGGGCTTGCCACGGTCGATGCAATAAAAGCAATGGAGTTTGATGTCCGTGTTGTCGGTAATCACGATTATGCGTGGGGGCCAACACAATTATTAGATTATGCCAATGACGACCATGCCATAGTGCTCGCCAGTAATACGCGCTATGTCGGCAATGACGAAAACGGCTTCGCCGCTGTTGATTTTGCCGCGGTGCAAGTAGGTTGTTTAAAGGTGGGCTTTTTTGGCATGACTTCAGTGCCATGGAACGAACTTGATGAACCCTTACAAACCGCCCCTATTCCAGATTTTATCCCCGACTTTAAAATGAACTGGGACTGGACTTCCGTTGCGCAAGGTATTGTTAATACCTATAGTGAAGATGTTGATTTTATGGTTATGCTTAGCCACATGGGTATAGGTGGCGACACCCGTATTGCCGAAAACATCACTGGCGTTAATTTAGTATTAGGTGGCCATACCCACGGCGGTGAAAGTATTCAGGCACTCGATAACGGTGCGCTGGTTATTCAGCCAAACTTTTTTGCGCAAGGCCTAACGGACTTAACCCTGACGATAAATACCGATTCAAACACCATTACTAACTATGACTACAAAACATATTTAACGAGTAATATCGATGTCGTTGACCAACAAATGGTCGGCACTATTGAGCAGATTATGGGGCGCTACGCGCCTGATACCAATACCGCTATTGCCTTTTCTGAAAATTACCCTAACGAAGCGCAAACCGCCGAAATTTTAGCAAATGCAACATTCTTTACCCACAGTGTCGATGCCGCCTTGTTTGATCCAATTCAAGTACAAAACCGTTGGACTCCGGGCAAACTAACCCAAGAGAAGTTTCACGAGACCTACTATGTTGAAAGACAGCCATCTGACACTCCTGGGTTTAACGCGCTTTATGAAGTCTCCGTTACGGGCAGTGAGCTAAACCAAATGCGTTTAGCGCAGCCAGAATGGGTATTTAAACTGGCAAGTGATAAATCTATCAGCAATGACAAAACCTATCGCGTAGCACTGCAAAAAGGCCCTGCCTATAACGGCAACCTGTTCTTCTCGGGGGTTACGTTACCTACGCCTACAGAATTATCAGAATCTTGGTGGGCGCTTGATCAATATGCCCGCCAGCGAACTAGCCAATGTGTGCATATTGATACCAACCAACCATTAAATAGCTGCCTTGAAGATAACTATGTCACAATTTGGAATTTCAATGATTTAGATGCGCCATTTAAAGCTGATTTTGGCCCGAGTGAACTGAGCTACTTTGATCCACTCAATAAAGATTGGGGGCCGGAACGCAGCCCATTTGTAAGTACCAGCGATGCCAATATTGCAGATCTACCCGATGGCAGCTCTGGCGTACTGGCCTTTGGTCGTCATAGCCCATCGCAAGGCTTGGCATTAAAGCATAATGTGCCCGCTAACGGCGATTTTTACCAAAGCAATAAAGTAGCCGATTACACTTTAGTAATGGATATTATGTGGCCGCAAAGCAGTAGCAATGAATTCCGTGGGCTACTGCAAACAGACCAACTTAACAACGACGATGCGGATCTATTTGTTGACCGAGACACCAATGGCGTAGGTATAACAACCCGTGATAGTGGCTTCTTTGGTAACCTACAACCAAACACCTGGTATCGCGTTGCGATTGTGTTTTATAGCGCGCCTGAAAATGGGGTTTTAAAAGTATTTATTAACGGCGAGTTGGTCGGTGAAAAAGACGAAGGTGAAATTGGTGAACGCTGGGCGCTCAGTAATACCTTGTTACTGCTGACAGACGATACTTATGAAACTGAACCAGGCTATTTAAACGCACTACTTTTTGCTGGGCGTAGCTTCGATTCAGATGAAGTAGCCAACCTTGGCGGCCCAAGTAAAACGATGCGGTTTAATCAAAGTACTCGGGCACTCAATCAAAAAGTGGAACGTCACAGTGAAAGTGTTGCCACGATGGCGATTAACCCTTGGTTAAAACAACGTGAAAAGTTCTTTAACAGTAAAAAATAGCAATGATTCTAAAAGGGACCAACGCCTCTTTTTTTGTGCGCACGCGTCGCTTTCTCAAAATTGTAAATAAAACTGCACAAAAATGAGCAAAAATCACACGCTATTAACAGTGCTACATTTTAGTCTGTTTTTATCTACTCACCATTCACACCGCAGAAATCAAAATTTTACTCGTGCAAAATAGGATATTTTTTATGCACCAATAAATCGCATTAAAAGAAACAGCTAAATATTGCCTTTTTTGTATTTAAAAGTTTACAAAAAGCCACCTCTAGCAAAATCACCTTAGCTCTTTTCCTTTTACAACTTTTGCATAATTATCTAGCCAATTCGTGTTTAAAGAGTTGGCCACTCGAAACGTAATAAGCCATCTCTCACTCTTTAGGGGACAAAAAATGACTCAAGTAAATAACCCACTCGGTTTATTAGGTATCGAATTTACTGAATATGCGACACCAGATGCAGATTATATGGACAAGATCTTTTCAGACTTTGGTTTTTCAAAACTGAAAAAGTTTAAAGGTAAAGACATCACCTACTACAACCAACATGATATTCATTTTTTACTAAACAATGAGCGTGACGGTTTTTCAGCTGAATTTGCTAAATCACACGGCCCTGCAATTTGTTCAATGGGCTGGCGTGTAGCTGATGCACAAAAAGCATTTGATGTTGCTGTTGAGCGCGGTGCAAAGCCTGCAACAGATGCGGCTAATAAAGATTTACCATACCCAGCAATTTACGGTATTGGTGACAGCCTAATTTACTTCATCGACGTATTTGGTGATAAAGGCTCTATCTATGCAAATGACTTTGAAGACTTAGCTGAGCAAAACATTGTTGAAGACAAAGGTTTCCTTCGCATCGACCACCTTACTAACAATGTTTACAAAGGCACTATGGAAACATGGGCGAACTTCTACAAAGACGTATTTGGTTTTGAAGAAGTACGTTACTTCGACATTAAAGGTCAGAAAACGGCACTATTGTCTTACGCACTTAAGTCACCATGTGGCACATTCTCGATTCCAATCAATGAAGGTAAAGACGATAACAACAACCAAATTGATGAATATCTAGATGAATACAATGGCCCAGGTGTTCAACACTTAGCGTTTTTAACCAACGACTTAGTGGGCTCTCTAGATAAGCTAGACCAAACAAATATTGCAACTTTAGATATCGTAGATCATTACTACGACACTATTTTTGACCGTGTTCCTTGGGTTAAAGAAGACAAAGATAAAATCAGAGAGCACCAAATTCTGGTAGATAGCCAAAGCGAAGATTGTTACTTACTGCAAATCTTCACTAAAAACCTATTTGGCCCAATCTTTATCGAAATGATCCAACGTGTTGACGATGGTGGTTTTGGTGAAGGTAACTTCCAAGCATTGTTCGAATCAATCGAGCGTGACCAAGAGCGCCGTGGTGTTATCTAAGTAAGATAAGCTAACAACATAAAAAGCAGCTTTCGTCTTTTTTGGCCAAGCTGCTTTTGCTATTTCAAGGCTAACATGTTTTCAAACTTGAATTTATTAATTCAATCGCCATATTTAGCCTAAGCCAATAAAAGCAAAAGGAAAGACCATGTCTTTTATCAATGAAACGCACGATATTAATTTAAAAAGCTGGGTAAGCAGCGCAAACGTTGCTGGCAATGACTTCCCAATTCAAAACCTGCCATTTGCTTCTTTCCGTCGTAAAGGATCGTCAGAAGAATTTCGCGGTGGTGTCGCAATCGGTGACCAAGTATTAGATTTAGCCGTAGTTGCAGATGCGGGCATTTTCTCAGGCATTGCTCAAGAAGCTGTAGAAGCAGCTAACGCCCCTGCGCTCAACGAGTTTATGGGCATGGGTAAGGCATATTGGTCTGCTCTACGTTTAGCGCTTTCAAAAGCACTACGTGAAGGCTCTGAGCAGCAAAGTGCTCTTGAATCTGCACTGGTAGCGCAAGATGACGTTGAATATGCACTTCCATGTCATATTGGCGACTACACCGATTTCTACACATCAATTTACCACGCAACAGCGGTAGGTAGCTTATTCCGCCCTGATAACCCGCTTTTACCTAACTACAAATGGGTGCCAATCGGTTATCACGGCCGCGCATCATCAATTGGCGTGTCAGGTCAAAGCTTCCCTCGTCCAAAAGGCCAAACAAAAGCGCCTGATGCAGACGTTCCGTCATTTGGTCCTGCAAAACGTATGGACTATGAGCTTGAGCTAGGTATCTACCTTGGTAAAGGCAACGAGTTAGGCGATGCAATTAGCATTGAAGATGCAGAAGATCATGTATTTGGTTTCTGTTTATTTAATGACTGGTCTGCGCGTGACTTACAAGCGTGGGAATATCAGCCGCTAGGACCATTCCTTGCGAAAAACTTCGCATCGACTGTATCACCTTGGATTGTGACTACTGAAGCATTAGCGCCTTACCGTACACAGTGGCACCGTGATGAAAACGATCCACAGCCGCTTGACTACTTAGAGTCTTCACACAACCGTGAAGCAGGCGCATTCGATATTCAGATGGATGTGTTACTTGAATCTGAAAAAATGCGTGCTGACGGCGCTGCACCAAGCAAGCTTTCTGAGTCGAGCTTCAAACACAGTTACTGGACAGTAGCGCAAATGGTGACACACCACACGGTAAATGGCTGTAACTTTATTCCAGGTGACATGCTAGGTTCAGGTACTCAGTCAGGCCCTGAACATGAAGAAGCAGGTTCAATGCTTGAACTATCTCGTGGTGGTAAAGAAAGCATTAAACTTAACAATGGCGAAGAGCGTAAGTTCTTGGAAGATGGCGACAAAGTGATTATGCGTGGTTGGTGTGAAGCCGACGGCTTTAACCGCATTGGCTTTGGCCGCGTTGAAGGCACGGTATTACCTGCCAAGTAACCTCCTGCCCTTTTTAGGTGGCAAGCAAATTGCCACCTAATACTCCTTCTTAAGTCGTATTTCAAAAATTTTTCTGGATTTTTTGCAGTATGTTGGTATCTTGTACCGGTTAACTTGCCTGCTAATTAATAATAATCAAAGGCAGTATATTTAACTACGTCGGTTTTCATAATGTTAAAAGCACTTTTTCCAGATAAACAGTTACTGATCCGCCAAAACGGTGACGTAAAATACCTTACTTTGCCAAGCTGGCTGCAAGTAATGCTATTTTTCGTAGGTCTTGCTGTGTGCGTTATTGCTGGTGCGGGTAGCTATCAATATGTTGAGCTAAATGGCGTGATCACCGAACAACAGCAAGTCATTGAGCAAAAACAATCTGAACTCGATGCGCTACACCTATCCTATCGTGAAAAACACAGCGAACTTTCAAGTCGCATTTCTCAAATTGATGAAAAATCACAACTAATGACCAATATGCTTGAGTCATTACCTGAAGCACAGCAAGAAGAATTTCAGGCGCAACAAGACGCCACGCAAAAAGAAAATGCTCCTGTTCAAACAGAGCAACAAGCGAAAATATCTGACACCGAAACAAAGCCAGAAGACGCTGACGTTACAAAAAAAGCGCAAGATAAAAAACAAGATAGCAAACCTGAGCCTAAGGCTGAAAGTGAAGGTGAATCTGACACGCAAGATGACAGCACTAGCGAAGAAACCATTGAAAATGACATCGCGCGTGAAAACCAACTGCTTGATACTCAGTTCACTACCCTTGCTCAAGTTGTCGATGGCCGTACTGAGAGCCTATTAAAAGCGTTGGAAAAAGCTGGAGTTGACCACACAACCTTAATTAACAAAGAGTTAGATGAAACAGCTCAAGGTGGTCCATTTAATGCGGTTGATGCGTCTGTACTGAGTAAAGATCAGCAAGCGCTATTAGATAAAATCGTAGTACTTAATCAGCTAAGCGGTAATCTTGAATTACTACCGACCAGTTTGCCGGCTAAAGCATTTTATGTTTCAAGTAGCTATGGCCTACGTACCGACCCTGTTACCAAGCGCAGAGCAATGCACCGCGGCGTTGATTTAGCTGGCTGGCACAAAACTGAAATTTTTGCCCCAGCACATGGCACAGTAAAACGTGCAGGTCGCAATGGCGGCTATGGTAAATTTATCGAAATTGAACATAAGAATGGATTCGTAACACGCTACGGGCATTTAGCTAAAATTAACGTAAAACGTGGACAAGAAGTACAAAAGGACCAAGTTATCGGGTTAATGGGTAACTCAGGACGCAGTACAGGCACCCATTTACATTATGAAATTTTACACAATGAAAAACATATTAACCCGTTAAAATTAACTAAGGCATTTGAGAATGTTCTCCAATAAGAAAAAAAATTCGTTTCCTTCTATTATCTCATCAGACGTTGAAATCTCCGGGACAATTAACAACTCAGGCACAATTCAGTTAGAAGGCTGCATCATTGGCGAAGTGAATGTACAAAGCCTAACTATCGGCAATGACGGTCGTGTAGAAGGCGATATTAACGCGCAAGAAGTAATCGTAAAAGGCACTGTTAAAGGTACTATTAAGGCTAAAAAAGTAGTACTAGAGCAATCGGCAAATGTAGTTGGCGATATTTTTCACGACACTATTAGCATTCAAGAAGGCGCTTCAATTCAAGGCTCTATGACACAAGCAGCAAAGCCTGTAGTAACAAATACTGAAGAAAAAGAACCGAAAAAAGAAAAGAAGACAGCCTAAATGACTTTATTACGTAATACCCTACTCGCGCTTACATCAGCCGCTATTTTATCTGCATGTTGGTTTCAAGATCCTGCTGTAAAGCAAGTTGAGCAATTTATTAGCGAACAGAAAGTCGATAAGCAAGACGAGAAGTGGCGCACCAAATTAACGCTGCCGCCAAAACTTGAATTTGCACAAGACACAACCTACTACTGGGTACTTAAAACAAGTTTAGGCGAAATGAAATTTGAACTGTTTCATAAAACAGCGCCTATGCATGCCTCAAGTACGATTTATTTAACCAAGCTTGGTTTTTACGATTCACTGACGTTTCATCGAGTTATTACCGATTTTATGGCGCAAGGTGGCGACCCACTTGGCAATGGGCAAGGTTTCCCAGGGTATCGTTACGGCGGTGAATTTGAACCTTTGGTATCGCATGACCAAAAAGGCCTCTTGAGTATGGCCAATGCCGGTCCAAATACTGATGGTAGCCAGTTTTTTATTACTTTTCGCGCAACCCCGCACCTAGATGGCAAACATACCGTTTTTGGTAAGCTAGTAAGCGATGAAGCAGTGTTAGATCTGTTTAACGAAAACGCGACACGCTTTGGTAAGCCAAAACAACAACTGATTATCCAATCAGCGCATATAATTACTGAATAACAAATCATTTAGTAACCAAGCGCTAACCACAAGCCTTGAGCCAACGCTTAAGGCTTGGATCTTCTAAGCATAACGTATACAATTCACCGCCCCTGATAATTGTAGTGAGATTATGCTAAAACTCGCCCTCGTTCTGCTTGTCATCTTTTGTCCAATGGCAATCGACCTTTACCTACCAGCCATGCCTCAGATGGCTGACAAACTCGATACGTCAATTACCAATATTCAATCAAGCATTACCGTTTATATGTTATGTGTGGGCTTTGGACAGCTCTTACTTGGCCCGTTAAGCGACCGTTTTGGCCGCCAAAAAATAGCGATATTTGGCGTTTTTGCTTACTTTATTGGCTCAGTACTTGCGGCGTTTTCCGATACCGTCACCTTGCTAATTATCGCCCGTATCATTCAAGGCATTGGTGCCGCAGCAACATTTGTTAGCACATTTGCGTTAGTACGCGACAATTACAATGCCAACAAAAGTGCCCAAGTAATTTCATACTTAAATGGTATAGTGTGCTTTATTCCTGCACTCGCCCCTATTTTAGGCGCTTGGCTAACCTTGCAATTTGGCTGGCAAACTAACTTTTACTTTTTAGCCGGATTTGCCGCAATCGGATTTATCGTGTTGTTGGTTGCGATTCCTAAACGCCCTGCTATTGCAACTCAGCAACAAACTGAAGAAAAACAGTCTTATTGGCAGATAATTTCACACCCAACGTTTTTGTTTAATGCCACCATTTGCATGCTGGCAATGGGCGCTATTTTGGCATTTGTCGCACAGGCGCCTAACTACTTAATTAATCAACAAGGACTAACAGAGCAAGAGTTTACGCTCTGGTTTAGCATCAATGCCACAGTCAGTATTATCGCCAGTTTCACGGCACCGCAACTGATCAAGCGCTCTACATCACTCGCCTTGTTATGTGGTTTATTGTTGATGGTTAGCGCTGCGTGTTTAGTTTTACTATTTCAATTTACGCTTGCCAATGTAAGTAGCTTTATGGCTGCTATTTTTGTCGGCTCAATTGGCTTTTCGTTCACTATGGGCGCAGCTGCAGGTAACGCGCTAGGGCCTTTCAAAAAGCAAGCAGGCAAAGCCTCAGCCTTGCTTGGCATGATGCAAATGAGCGGCGCTGGATTAATCGTTAGCTTAACCCAATACCTACCGCTTGCGATTCCATTTATTATTGCGCTGCACTTACTCAGTGTGCTGCCTTTTTTATTAACGCTAAAACGCTATCAAAGCGCGGCAAAACCAACGTACAACTAGAGACATCAATTAATGATTAACTTTGAATCGCTGCTGTCATTTATCACCTTAAGCTTTTTACTAGCGGTGTCTCCGGGGCCGTCAAATGCATTTTTAATGGCGCAAACATTTGCTAAGGGCAAAGACGCGGGCATGCAAACAGCATTTGGCTTCGCCACTGCGGGTGTAATACACACAATATTAGCCGTTGCTGGCCTCAGTGTTATTTTAAAAACATCTCAGTTAGCGTATCAAACAGTGCTGATAATAGGTGCGCTTTACCTTGTTTATTTAGGTGTCACCAGCATTATTGATAGCTTACGAAAACCAGAAGTTATTCATTGTGAGCTATCAAATAAAAAAGAAAAAAACATCTTCGTACAAGCTATGCTTACCGAGATTTTTAACCCAAAAGTTGCGCTCTTCTTTTTAGCCTTTATTCCGCAATTCGCCGACAGTTCGCTAAGCACACCGGTATGGTTACAGTTGCTTATTTTTGGCTTGCTGTATCCAATTTTGGCTTTCCCTATTGATGTGTTGTACGTAAAAAGCGGGAACAAGATTGCAGGTTACTTTAAACATCACCCAAGCGCGCAGCAATGGATTGATCGTATTGCCGGTAGTATTTTTGTTGTATTGGGGTTACGCTTGGTGTTCGAAGTATTTTAAAGTGTGAAAACATGGAACAAATTACCACTGCGATCCCTGCCAAAAAAAGCATTGCGCTTGTTGCCCACGATGGTAAAAAATCAGCGCTAACTCTGTGGTGTCAAAAACACCAAGATGTACTCAGTCAGCACAATTTATACGGTACCGGTACAACTGGCCACATAATTGAAAAAACCACTGGGCTGGCGGTTGAAAAGCTTTTAAGCGGTCCTATGGGCGGCGACCAACAACTTGGTGCTAAAATCGCCGAGCATGAAGTCAACCTACTGATTTTCTTTTGGGATCCTCTTGCTTCTCAGCCTCACGACCCTGACGTGAAAGCATTATTGCGACTAGCTGCGGTGTGGAATATTCCCGTTGCCTGTAATGAAGCAACAGCTGATATGCTAATTGCCAGCGAGCTGATGTCGCAACAAATACATCGCACAATTCCTGACTACCATAATTATTTGGCCGATCGCCTCGATTAAATCACTCAGAGTGCCTGACACGCAGAAACCGTGCAAAACGAGGCTTGCCGTATTTCGTCAAGCCATTGTAACGATATGTCACCATTGACCCTATCTCGGGCGGTGTGTTTCTCATAACATCTGACAAGCCACTGCCCAGTTTGATTTGTTGACCACTTGGCAGCTCAACAATCAATGCGCCAACTAACCCATGGTATTTTCCTTTACCCGGACTGTAACCCACTACCTTCGCTTCAGCATCCTGATGCGGCTTGAGCTTAAGTAAGTTATCACTGCGGCCATCGCTAAACTGAGCACGTTTTGCATGCAGCATAATGCCTTCGGCGCCTTGATTTATTCGGGCTTGATAGTAGGTATCCAACTCCTGATAAGTAGTAAATTGACGCTGTTCAATTGCCGCCAAATAATCAGAAGGCGTGGCTTCTATCAATGTTTTGTAATTCAAGTAGCGCTGGTGAAATGCTTGGCTGTGATTCGGCATATCAAATACATAAAACCTGATTTTACGCCACGCTTGATGATTTGCCTTGATATCGAGTACCGTGCTGGCAATAAACTCAAAACCACCATGGCTACTCCACAATTCACCATCAAGCCACTCGCTCGGCCAATGTTCAGTAAACCAAGTGGGCGCATGAATAACGTTACCATTTCGCGTCACAAGCTGGTTGTTTTTCCATATGGCACGAACGCCATCAAGCTTTTCGCTCACTAGGTAATCATTAATGGGCTGTTTTTGATAAGATTTGGCAAGCTGCACTTCGACACAGTAAGCAGCAGATGTAACAAGTGAGAAGATTAAGAATAGAGTAATTTTAAGAGCCATCATTTCCTCCTTGAAAATTCAACGGCTCTTTAAAGTGTACTTTAAAATTTAAAGTTTGCTGGCAATAAGTGCCTGAACATCAAGTAACGATGAACAGCGACTATCAGCGTGTGAAAAGTCAGCGCTTAGGCTGTATTTATTAGGCACCACAACAGTGTATAGTTCAGCCGATTTGGCACTGCTAGAGCCGGTTACGGTATCTTCAACCGCAAGCCCTGAACTTGCTGTTAATGAAAAGTGCGCGATTGCCCTTAAATAAGGCTCTGGATGCGGTTTTGGCTGTTCAACATCATCACGTGTGAAAATCACATCAAAGTACTTTGCAAGATCATGTCCTGTCAAAATAGAATGCGCTTCTTCTTTTGCACTCCCGGTCACTAACGCAACCTTTAGTCCCTGCTCACGGCACCACGCTAGCAACGCTTTTGCACCCGGTAATAATGCGGGTAAATGCAATTTAGATATCTCAGCGAATACAATGTGTTTCTTCTTTGCTAATGCCGATGCGGATAAACCCAGCTGGTGCTCTTCAACAAGCACTTTTGCCGCTTCAAGCGTTGGTTTACCAGCAAACTGCTGGCAAAACTCAGTCTCACTAAAATGTAAATCAAACATCGCAAGTACCTTGTTCCAACTAACGGCATGCAAATGCTCGGAATCAACCAATGTACCATCTAAGTCAAAATAAACTGCACTTAACGACATTGGCTTAGCCTTGCTCTTGTAGTGACTCTGGCACTGGCGAACTTGCCACGTCGCCACTTTCCACTTCTACCAATTCATAACCACGCACTAAGCGCTTTACGGTGAGCACTGGCTTTTCTAACGCCTGTTTTTGACGCTCAATATCTTCTGCTAAGCCCGTTAAGCTTGTACCAAACGAACCCTCAGCCGTTTCAGACCAATTAACTGCTTTACCATTAATATTGTATTCAACAACATGTACTTGAAACAGTGTACCTTCGTCACTTGGGCATTCAATAACGCGATAATTCCAAAATGCAGACATAATATTTTCCTCTAGTTAACGCGCGCTGACTGTAGCATATTTCACCTCAGATATGGATAGCTAATGTGCTGCAAACAGCTATTTATGCTGGCGTCTATTTAACCTTATATAAATCAAACGAAATGTTTCGTTTGCAAAGCTAAATTAATCTAGTTTGGTCGCTCAAAATAAATAAAACGCGATACAAGTAACGAAGTAAACACAAAGTTCGCAGCATACAACTGCTTAAAGCTTGCATAAATATGCGCAAACTGTTTGTATAGTGAATAAGTAAGCAATTTAGTGTAGAAAGTATGTGGTTGCAAAAAGTAGTTATATTGCTGATATTCGTGTTTAACGTTCAATCTAACGCTAAATCAACAGAACTTATTGATGTACCCGTTTTAATCGCTGAAGACGTCAAACTACACTTACAACGCTTAAGTAAACAGACCGATATTCTGTCTATCTCAGATTTTTCAAATTTACCGCAGGGGCGCGATCTAGTTGATGTTATTTTGCTCAATCAAGCATTGCACTTGGGCAAATGCCAGTGTCGTTTAGTATATTTTGATAATTCGGTATATGGCCGCAATATCGAACTGCTCAAAAGCGGAAAATACGCATTAAGCGCCGACACGCTATGGCTTTCTGATATTACAAGTCATGCCACTACATTACGCTCGAGCCAAGCGGTTATTCGCAATGGTGAATACGATGTTGGTTTATATACGTCAGTAAATAACGAGCGTGCATTAAAAGCGCAAAATAAAGAGGACATATCGCGCTTAACCGCAATCTCAAATCGCTTTTGGAGTGCTGACTGGCAGGCAATTAATCAGTTAAACCCAATCAAGCTGGCACATATCGAATCATTTCCAAATATGAAGCGCCTTGTTAAAAGTGAAATTGCCGATTTTACCTTGCTGCATTTTCGCATAAATGATGATGATTTAAGCTTTGAGCAGTTGGCGCCTATTCCAAATGTAAAAGCGGTATTGTGGGATAGCCGTCATTTCGCAATATCAACTCAATTTCCTAATTATCAACGAATTGCAGACGCATTAAATAAAGGGCTTGAGCAACTTCATCGCGAAAATAAAATAACTAGCGCTTATTTGGCGGTGGGTATTAATCACCCTCTCACTTCAAACTGGAAAATACTAAATGCATCGGATGCACCCAATTACCAAATACAATCACCGTAAGCCATTCAGAAAGTGTAAGCGTATTGTTTTATAGGAAGATATACTTAATAAAATATGTATTAAACAATCGCTAAACGAAAAAAAAGCCCATCGATTGATGAGCTTTTTGCTATGAAATCTAAATAAACAGGTGTTTAGAAAAATGACACCTTAAACTCAACACCCATAATACGAGGTTGGTTTACCATAGCAGCATTGTTTGAGAAATCTACACCACCAATGAATACTTGCTCATCAGTAATATTTCTAACAAATGCAGATACTTCGTATTCATTGTCGCCAGCTTCCCACAGGTAACCTGAGCGAATACCGCCTTCAAGTAATGCTTCGCCTTCAAATTCAACAGACTCATATAAGAAGAAGTCAATTGCACTGCGGTAAGACCAATCAGTGTATGCGAAGAACTCACCGTCGCCAATTTCTTTGCTGTAGCGAAGTGTGAAGTTAGAGATCCACTCTGGTGAATGCGGTAAGCTGTTGCCGTCTAAGCTATAGCCTTTACCTTCAACAAATGGGTCTGTAATTGTACAGTTAAAGCAGCCTTGCAAGAACAGTGAGTTGTCTTGTAATTCAGTTTTGTTGTAGCTGATGTTGAATGTAGCGAATAGCTCATCAGTTAAAATCCACTCTGAATCTAACTCTAGACCGTAACCAACTGTTTTATCAGCGTTAAGTAAACGGTTAAAGTTTGCAGAACCACCTACTGCAGTTACTTGCTGGTCATCCATCTGGAAGTAATACGTTGTCGCATTTACGCGGCCACGGCCATCTAATACATCTGATTTAACACCAAACTCAATTGAGTTGATAGTTTCAGAGTCAGCTACAGTTACTTCGTCACCAAATAAGATACGACCTTGAACACTTGGTGCGCGGAAGCTGTTTGCTGCACGTGCGAATAGGTTTACATCATCAGTAAGCTTATAAGCTGCACTTAAGTCCCATGATACGTGTGAGTCTTCTGGGTTAGCAGATTTTTCTAGGTCGATATTGTTGAAATCGCCCGGAGTTACAAGACGTACCGCTCTAAAATCACGCTTGTCATCTGAATAACGAAGACCACCGCTCACTTTTAACTTATCTGAAACGTGGTAATCAGCTGAAGCAAATACAGCCCAAGCCGTTGTATCTTGCTCTTGGAATACATAACCCCAATTAAAGTCGCCACCTAAACCATCAAAACCAAAGGTTTCAATTGTTTGTTCTTCGTTGTAGTAGTACGCACCCACTTGGTAATTAAAATCACCAGCAAAGTTACTTGCTAAACGAATTTCTTGTGAAATCTGGTCGTGTGATGGGATTGCGTCAGCACTTTCTGATGCTAGGAAAATGAAGCCAGGACCCATTTCAGGTGTTGGACAACCAAATACAAAGTCGTTACCGCAACCATAACCACCATCAACGTCTGCACGTGAGTAAATCTCAGCGCTTTCCCAACCAGTGATTGACGTAAGCGTATGATCTTCAAAATCATACTCTAATTTAAGGCTTGAACCTTGTGACTCAACTTGCTGTGTAGCAAATTGAACTGAGTCTTGGTAAATCACTTCAGGATCAAAACCTGCAACAGGCTTGTTTGTGCCTTTTTCAATTGCATTTGCATGGAAAACAATTGGCTTACCATCTAAATCACGCGTGTGGTAATTTAGTAACGCAGTGAAATCACCTGCCTCATATAAAAATTGAATACGTGCCGCTTGCTCATCGTAACCACCGGTTACATCATTGATGAAGTTATTTGGCGCACGGTTATCAATATAATCGTCGCGCGTTTGCTTAAGTACTGAAACACGAGCTGAAAGGTTATCGGTTAAACCACCGCCTACAGCACCTTCAAAATCGACTGAATTAAATGTGCTGTAAGATAATGCACCGTAACCTTCAAATTCTTGCGACGGCTTAACTGAGTCAAACTTTACAAGACCTGCAGGCGTGTTACGGCCGAATAATGTACCTTGAGGACCACGAAGTACTTCTACACGCTCAACATCAAATACCGGAAAACCTTTTAAAATAGGGCTTTCTTGTACAACGTCGTCTACCACTAACGATACTGGCTGTGATGCATTCAGATCGAAATCGGTGTTACCTAAACCGCGCACGTAAAAACGTGGGAAAGTACGACCAAAAGAAGATTCAACTGATAAGCTTGGGATTTTCGCGTTCATAAAACGGATATCCATACCAGCAGAACTGTATGCGTCTAGGTTATCGCCTTGTAGCGCAGAAACCGCAACAGGCACTTCTTGCGCGTTCTCAACACGTTTACGAGCAGTTACTTGAATCACTTCTAATTGTGCAGATTCAGCGCCTGCTTCTTCACCCTGTGCAACCGCAGCACCTGATAAAACTAATGATGAGAATAACGAGCCTTGAATTAATTTAGCTAGCTTTGACTTTTGTAGATATTTCATGGTGGTTTAAAACCTTGTGCACTCAAAATAAAACGTTTGATTAGCTGAACTCAGTTGTCTTGAGACAGTCATAATCATGCTTGTATCCTTTTAAAGTGAATGGCGAAGTTCAACTTTACACGTGTTTAACGCGGACCCATCAATACGAGTACTTAATACTGCGGGTTGAACATCGCCGCAACAGCCAGCCTTTCGGTTAACATGTTGTTTACACCCGTATCCATTTGCGGCAAAAATAATACAAATTGGCACCGTTTAAAAAGGACATATATCCTTGAAAAGTTTCAACAGATCGAATATGAAATATAGTTTAAATGCACTTTTTTGCATCTTTTAGCAGCATTTTTTGCAAAATACTCTGAAAAAGTACATTTAAAGAAAGGACAAATGGCCGCACAGCAGTTACATGAAATTTACATTTCTACGCTGAGAGTAACTCCGGTGATGCCAAAGTAAGTTGATGTTGATGCAACAATGCCATAATTTGAAAGTGAATTTCATCACTCACTTGCAAATAGGTTTCGAAGTTTGTGGTAGCAATATACGACAGCACGTACAATTCAACTGCAAACGGGCTAAACCCTTTAAAATAAACACGACACGGATTTTCATCTATCAATTCGTGGCTATCTAATAAAGCCTTTAGCGCCACATTGAACTGCTCCAACTGGCTGTTTGATTCTGGCATCGCAAGCAATAACTTAGGGCGAAACGCCATTTTTTCACGTTCCGAAAAGTTTTCGATTTCCATATCAATAAACTTAGCGTTGGCAATGTACACCACTGTACGTTCGATAGTACGCACGCGAGTGGCGCGTAAGCCAATCTCTTCAACTGTGCCAATAAACTGGCCAATACGACATAAGTTACCCACTTTAACAGGCGTTGATGAATAGAGAGTGATCGCCCCAATTAAGTTCTCGACCGACTTTTGCGCCGCAAGTGCAACAGCCAAACCGCCAATTCCTAAACCAGCCATAATGGTAGTGGCACTGAATCCTAAATTCTCTAACCAAATTAAGGCAGCTGCAATCACCAATAATGACTTAACAACATTGCCCGCAGGCCTTAGTAAGTAGGTTGCATGATCTTTTCCCTCGGCAATCAGTTTTTCTGAATACTTTTGTTTAAACAAATCAGCAATGCGCCATAAAAACCACAACCACGCCAAAATAGATAATGTCGACGCTTCAGCAACGGCTTTTACCGCAAAAGTTACATTCGAGGTATCTGCGTAATTACGCGCTAGAATCGTGGCAGTCAAAAAGCTTAATGGGCCATAGAGAAACTGTAAATAATTAGCAACTTTAAGATTGGCAAAACGGGTAATACGGATTAAAAGCCAAAAGCCCACTGAGGCAAGCACCACATAAAGCAGCAAGGTTACCGAAAAATAAAGCCATTGCCATAACATCACTCCCATAAAGCGATAACCTGGCAAATTCATCGATAGCCATTCACCTAACTCACTGTAGCCGTAATATTTATCGAGCAACGGGGTTTTTGCCACTGTGGCATTAGAGATTTTCCAAATTCGATTATCGTTAAACGGGACTCGTTGCAGCAGCACTGCTACTTTGCCTTCAGGCGTATCTATAGTGCCAACTAAGTCGCGATAGTCTGGTACATTTTCAGGCAAGGTGCCCAATGGGTCGTTCGACAAGCCATCAATATCAACCCACAGTGCACGGTCTAAACTGACATGTAATTGGCGGGCGATTTCAGTTTTATGTGTCTCTTCTACCTTAAAAGGTAGATTGCGAAAATCGAGGTAATTTGCAGCCTGTTCATAATCTGATTCACGTGCGGCGGTTAAAAACCCTTGCATGCTGCTGCGTGGTGTTTCGCGACCGAGCATATCCCAGCCGATAAAGGTATTAAGTGACTTGTCTTGTGAATGAGTTTGTTCAACGTCTTCTTGTTCAAGCAAATCTTTAACGGTTACTTCGTTTTTCGGCTGCGCTAACGCAACGCCGAAAAACAGGAATAAACTCAAAAGTAAACCGTGCCAGATTGTGTGTTTCATGTGCTACATTCCCTATTCACATTTGAGTTTATTTTAGCGATTAACTGTGGCTTTTTACCTTATTAAATAACGCTACTTGTTCGTCACTTGGTTCGTCAGTAAGGCGACTGACAATCACAATCGCCAAAGTAGCAATAATAAAGCCGGGTACGATTTCGTACATTAAGCTACTTAAGCTATCACCATTTACACTAATTGGTAAATAAATCCACAGTAATACTGTCACCGCACCCGAAATAATACCTGCAAGCGCGCCCTGCTTAGTCATACGCGACCAATACAAACTGAGTATAACAACCGGTCCAAACGCCGCACCAAAGCCAGCCCAAGCATTACTTACTAAACTTAAAATTGAACTGTCACGGTCATATGCAAGGAAAATAGCAAGCAACGCTACTGCAAGCACTGAAATACGGCCTACCGTCACTAAGGTGTGTTGTGACGCTTGTTGATTAAAGAACGCTTTGTAAATGTCTTCAGTAAGCGAGCTAGACGTTACCAATAGCTGTGATGAAATCGTACTCATAATCGCAGCAAGAATTGCCGCTAATAAAAAGCCTGCAATTAATGGGTGAAACAACACTTGAGATAATAAAATAAAGATGGTCTCAGCATCTTTTAATTCAGTACCCGTCTGATTGACATACACAACACCAACAAACCCTGTTGCTAATGCACCGATAAGCGACACAATCATCCAACTCATGCCAATACGACGCGCAGTCGGTAAATCTTTAACTGAGCGAATAGCCATAAAGCGCACAATAATATGTGGCTGTCCAAAATAACCTAAACCCCATGCCATCGCAGAAATAACACCCAGTACCGAAACACCCGACGCAAAACTGAGTAAACTTGGGTTAATTTGTTCTACCGTTGCCACCGCATTAGATAATCCGCCAACTTCACTCAGCACCACAAACGGCACTAACACTAAGGCTAAAAACATAATGCAACCTTGTACAAAGTCAGTCAGGCTAACCGCCAAAAAACCACCAAACAAAGTGTACACAACAACGACGCCAGCAGTTACATACAAACCTAACTCGTAGCTTAAGCCAAAACTTGATTCAAACAGCTTGCCGCCTGCAACCACACCAGATGAGGTGTAAAGTGTAAAAAATATAATAATTACAATTGATGAGATAACGCGTAGCACGCGCTTATCATCGTTAAATCGGTTTTCGAAAAAATCAGGAAGCGTAATTGAGTCATTTGCCAATTCGGTATAACTACGCAAACGCGGTGCAACAATCAGATAGTTAAGATACGCACCAATAATCAAACCAATGCCAATCCATGCACTACTGAGTCCCGACAAGTACATCGCACCTGGAAGACCCATTAGCATCCAGCCACTCATATCGGAAGCGCCCGCCGATAATGCCGTTACACTTGGGCTTAAATTTCTGCCGCCTAGCATATAGCCTGATACATCGCTCGTTGACTTTTTATAGGCATAAAAACCTATGCCTAACATCACGATAAAATATAAGGCTAACGAAAAAATTGTGCCGAATTCCAAGTTATCTCTCCTAGGTACTAAACTTAGTACTTTATTCGCATTTTCACATCAAATGCGAGCTGTCATAATATTTCACTATATCAAAACATTACTTTGATTTGTTTATTTCTTGCGATTAATGCAACTGATAGTGCGTCAAATTTGTTCACCTAGGAAAAAATAACCAAAAACAGGTGAAATGCACACTCAATTATCCTATATTCAAGTCATAAAAAATTCTAAAGACAACATACAGGACCTCTGCTTTTATGTATTTTTATGCAGCGAGACAGCCTATTCTAAACCGAGAAAAGAAGCTAATTGGCTACGAACTACTTTTCAGAGACAGTTTAGAAAATGTATTTCCTAATATAAACGAAGACGAAGCAACATCACGTTTAATTGAAGGTAGCCAATTAAGCCTTGGTTTAGAGGATATGACAGGCGATAAGCCTGCATTTATCAATTTCACTCTTGAGACATTATTAAAAGGGTACGCAAAAACCCTTGAGACAAAAGAAGTCGTTGTTGAAATACTTGAAACCGTACAACCGGGAAAACGCCTATTAGCCGCCGTAAAAGAACTCAAAGAAATGGGCTATACGATTGCGTTAGACGACTACAAACATGCCCCCGTATGGCGTCACTTCTACCCCTTCGTCGATATTATCAAAATTGACTGGCTTGACACCTCGCTTGAGCAAATACAAGAAATCATTGCTCAAACCAAAGACTTCCCAAGTATCAAATTTCTCGCAGAAAAAGTAGAAACACATGAGCAATTTGAAAAAGCAATGGAACTTGGATTTGATTACTTCCAAGGATTCTTCTTTGCTAAACCTGAAGTGGTACAAAGCCGTGCGCTAGCGCCAAACGAAATGACATTAGCTGAACTGCTTTACCAAACATCAAGCCCAGATATGGACTTAAAGAAAGTAACCGAAGTATTTGAGCGTGATGTTAACTTATCGTACAAGTTATTACGTTATTCAAATTCGGCGGCATTTAAACGCCGCGCAGAAATCAGCACCATTAAACAAGCGTTAGTTGTACTAGGTGTAGAAGAACTAAAACGTTTCTTATCAGTGCTATTTACCGCACAGGTTGCTTCTGATAAGCCACCTGAACTAATGCGCCTTTGCTTAACACGCGCTAAATTTGCTGAGCAATTATCAGAGCAATCCGGTCAGTTCCAAGAATCATCTAAAGCGTTTTTAACTGGCATGTTGTCGCTTATCGACGGTATTTTAGATCAGTCTATGGACGCCATTTTAGAAAAGCTACCGCTCTCTGAAGAGATTAAACTTGCCATTCTAAAGCGTGAAGGGCGTTTAGCAGACTACCTTGGTTTGGTTGAAGCGTATGAACAAGCAAAATGGCAAGAAGCCAATGAGATTCAAACCAAACTGAGCTTAAATGCAGATGATATTCCAACTGCATACCACGATGCATTGCAGTGGGCTAATTTACAAATGGAAGCAATGAGTAACTAAGTTCAGAGACAATCTATTTTGCTCATAAAAAAACCGACAATTAAGTCGGTTTTTTTTATGTCTTAAGCGAAATAGTTTAGCACTTTACAAGTTCTCGAAGAAATCATCATTCGCAGTTTCTTCTTCGGTCTTTTCGACTTTTGGTAACGGTGGATTACCATCATGCAGTTCGTAAAGCTGACGCTGAAGATAAATATCTTTCATAAACAAATATGGATCGAGTGATTCGTTCAGCAAAGCCTCCTGAGGAATAAGCGATGCACGCGCCTCTAACACTTTAATCACCCACTTACCAATTGTGGCTGGTGTACCAAGCGAGATACTTGGCAATACAAACGCATCCATCACATCACCAGAGATATTTCTCGCCGTACTTGGCCCGTAAGCAGGAAACATTAAATAAGGTCCGTCGCCTGCTCCCCATACACCGAGTGTTTGGCCAAAGTCTTCCGGCTCTTCAACCAAACCAATCTCTGAGGCAACATCAAAAATACCAAAAATACCCACAGTCGAGTTCACTAAAAAGCGTGCAACGCTAACGCCCGAATTTGAAACTTTGCCCTGCAGCAACGAGTTTGTCGCATCAATCGGTGCATCGAGATTATTCGTTGCATTAACTAAACCATTACGCACAGGCTGAGGCGTTACCTTGCTGTAACCTACTGCAGCTGGGCGCAATACGTATGCATCCAAGACATCCATATTAAAGTCATAAATCGGACGATTCATCGATTGCAACGGATCTCGTGGATCGTCTTTTTCTGGTGGCACCTGTGCGCAACCCGTTAGCAGCAGTACAACTACTGCCGCTAACAGGCTAACCACAGACTGGATTTTTTGATTAAGCACTCAGTATCCCTATTAAAACTTAAAGTAGTGTATCAATTGTTAATTCAACTTGATTGACCTGCTCGATATCAAAACCTTTGCTCTGTCCTTCAAGTTCGCCAGCTTGCGTATCAACTTTATCGTCATTACTCACACGCGCTACAACTTTAACGCGCTTAAACTCAGCAAAGCTCATGCCCGCAACCATCGCATCACTTTCTGATAACGTTACTTGCAACGGTAATTGCCATTGTGATTTTTTCACAACAGCTAACGGCATTGGAGGGCCGCTCTCGGCCTTTGCAAATACAAATAACACACCATTACGCGGTAATTTGTCTTTCAGTTCATCTGATAACGTAATATTTACCGCGACTGAACGCCCTTGTCCAAGTGAATTTTGTTTAGAAGTGTTAGATTGCTCAGCAACTTTCGCTTTTAACTCTTCAACGCGCGCTGACAACATTGCGTAGCTCGGGTTAGTTGTCGACATACGTCCCAGAATAAGCTCAAATGCAGCCAGTGACTGTTGCCAATCACCACGCTCATAAGCAATTAATGCGAGCATTGAGAGTGCGTCAGTATTGCTTGGTTCTAACTTTAATACTTGAGAAACCGCCTTCGCTGCTTGATTCATCGAACTTTCTGAACCTTCTAGCATCAGCACTTGTGCCTTACTAACTAGCGCATTTACGCTTTTTGGGTTCATCGCAAGCGCTTTATCAAACGACATGTTCGCTGCTTCAAAATCATTTAGCATAAGCATAATGCGGCCAAGTAACAACCAAGCCATCTCGTCGTCGCCCTGCTCGGCTAATTTAGTGCGCAGACCTAACGCCAGCTGTTGCATCTCATTATTAGACAAAGGTTCGCCCTGCTGCAATACCGCACGCTTTCCGAGCTCAGGCAAGTTATCTTTCGCTTGCTGCCACTGAGTAAGTAAGTTAAAGCTACCTGTCATTAAATAAAACACCGCGCAGAATGTTAGCGTAAACATACTTGCCGTGAGCGCAATAACTGAACGGTTACCGCGCTGGCTTAATTGTTGCTCAGGCGCAAGCTCTTGTAATAAAGCTTGTTTTTGCTCAATTACCGCAGTGTTATAGGCATCGTCACTCAGTTTACCGGTATCAACTTCTTGTTTTAATTCATCAAGACGCGACTCATAGTCTGAAATACGAAGTGCGTTTGCATTAGGACTCGTTTTTACCGCTTTTTCTTTACGAATAAATGGAAAAACGACGAACAATAAACCAAATACAATTAACGCAGCAGCATAGATATAAAATGACGTGATCATGCTACTTCCTTATACTTGGCAATCAGTTTTGACAGTTTTTGTTCATCTGCATCCGTCCACGTTGAACGACTTTGTGCTTGTTTCTTTTGCTTAAATAAAATAAACACAAAACCAAGCAACACAAAGCCAAGTGGTAACACCCAAAGAAGCAGTGTTAACGGTGTCACTGGCGGCTTGTAGTGAACAAAATAACCATAGCGATCGATCATATAGTCAACCACTTGGTCTTTAGTATTACCCTCTTGTACTAGCTGAAGCACTTTATCACGTAAGTCTTTAGCAACCACTGCATCGGAGTCTGCAATATTTTGGTTTTGACATTTTGGGCAACGTAATTCAGCCGTTAATTGGCGAAATAATTGCTCTTCTTCTGCGCTATTAAATTGATATTGGTTCTCGGCGGCAAATAGCTGCGCAGCAAATACCGTTAATAAAACCATTAAAAAATTCTTCATTACTGGAGCTCTAATAACTTAGGTGCAAACTTGGCACGCCATACTCGTTCATTAATATCACCGGTGTGATGTAAAATTATCTTACCGTTTTTATCTACTAGGAAGTGCTCTGGCGCACCCGAAACACCTAAATCTAACGCCAGTGTGCGATTAAGATCGAGAATGTTAAATTGATACGGGTCACCTGTGCGCGCCAACATACCCTTTACTTCACTTTGCAATGCAGGTAAATCAAACACATCACCAAAGTCTGGGTCATAGCTTTGTTCGTAATACAAACCGATAATTTTTACACCTTGTCCGCGCAATTTAGTCAAATAAGGTAATTCAATTAAACACGTTGGGCACCAAGTCCCCCACACATTTAATAAGTACACTTCGCCGAGTAAATCTTTATCGCTCCAGCGCTTATTCTCATCCATTAGATCCGGCAGACTGAACGTTGGCATAGTGTGCCCTATACGCCCAGTTTCAATTTCCTTTGGATTACCAAATAAACCTTTCAGTAAAAAGACACACAGCACAGCAAAAATAATAAACGGCACTAACATTAAAGTTTTGTTTTTCATGCAATAGCCCCTTTAATGGTTGCCTTAGATGCCGCCGTTTTACGGCGATAGCGCTTATCAAGCATCATAAATACACCAGCAAGCGACATTAAAATACCACCAAGCCACATCCAGCGTACAAACGGCTTTTCGTAAATACGCAGTGCCCACGCGCCGTTACTTAGCTGTTCACCTAACGCAAGGTATAAATCACGACTTAACTTGGCATCGATAGCCGCTTCAGTCATTACTTGCATGCCTACATCGTATTGACGTTTTTCGGCGTAAAGCTCTGTTACTTTTTGGTTATCTTTAAAGACAGTTACAACGCCAGCATGACCTTTATAGTTAGGGCCAACAATGGCTTTAACACCGTCAAAACGATAATTGTAATCATTGAGTTGAACTTGCTCACCAGGGTTAACTTTTACTTGTTTTTCTACCGAGTAAGCTGACGTTAGCGTGACACCGAGTACCACAAAAGCAAAGCCTAAGTGAGCAGTATGCATCGCCCAAAAACTGTTACCCAATTTTGTCAGTGACATGCCTTCTTTGCTTAACTTTTCAAACAAATCAATCGCCACTGTTAAACAAACCCAAAGGGCAAAGAAAACACCCACTAAGGTGGTAGTCGACACATTTTCATAACTTGAATAAAGCCATGCAAAAGTAACGACAGCTGTCACAACAAGTGCACCAACCAGCTTTTTCATAACATGAGAAAACTTATTTTGTTTCCAGCGCAGCATAGGCCCTAAGCCTAATAGTAAAGAGAACGGCATTAACAAGTAGAAGAACATTTGATTAAAGAAAGGTACACCAATTGAAATTGTGCCCATTCCAAGCTCTTTGTGC
Organism: Pseudoalteromonas sp. XMcav1-K; assembly: GCF_044005875.1. Classification (NCBI taxonomy): domain Bacteria; kingdom Pseudomonadati; phylum Pseudomonadota; class Gammaproteobacteria; order Alteromonadales; family Pseudoalteromonadaceae; genus Pseudoalteromonas; species Pseudoalteromonas sp. XMcav1-K. The sequence continues at coordinate 170,633 of NZ_JBIPJE010000035.1, forward strand.
ACCATAGGCAATAAAGTACCAAGCAGTACTATTAACATTGAAACACACAATAATAAGTTATTGAGCCATAGCGCTACTTCACGAGAGAAAAACTTATAACGCGACGTCGATTCGACCGTGCCCGCTCTTAATGCATAGAGTAGCAAACTACCGCCTACAACAATGGCAAGGAACGACAGAATAAACGAACCACGACCTGGATCAGTGGTAAAGGCGTGTACCGATACAATAATACCCGAACGCACAATAAAGGTACCAAGCAGTGTTAACGAGAACGCTGCAATCGCGAGTAATACCGTCCACGACTTAAATACGCCTCGTTTTTCAGTTACCGCAAGTGAGTGGATAAGTGCAGTTGCTACAAGCCATGGCATTAGTGATGCATTTTCAACTGGATCCCAGAACCACCAGCCGCCCCAGCCAAGCTCGGCATAAGCCCACCAAGAACCAATCGTAATACCAAGTGTTAAGAACAACCACGCGGCCATAGTCCAAGGCCGTGACCATTTTGCCCAGGTATTATCTAACTTGCCCATTAACAGCGCCGCAATCGCAAATGCAAACGACACCGATAAACCTACGTAACCCATGTACAATAAAGGTGGGTGAATAATCATGCCCGGATCTTGTAACAATGGATTTAAATCGTGCCCTTCGATTGGGAAATAAGGCAGTAAACGTTCGAATGGGCTCGACATTAGCAGCGTATAAAGAATAAAGCCTAGGCCTAAAAAGCCTAAAATAGACAGTACGCGCGCACGCAATTGCCACGGTAATGATTTAGACGCAAATGCAACAATCGCCGTCCAACCTGTTTGCATTAATACCCAAAGTAATACCGCACCTTCGTGACCGCCCCAAGTAGAGGTTACTTTATAGTACCATGGCAAGGTTGTACTGCTGTGACTTGCAACATAAGCAACCGTGAAGTCATCTATCAAGGTTACATAAATTAATATACCAAATGAAATCGCAGTAAAAACAAACTGCGCTAAAGCAAACGATGGTGCGCTTTGCATTAGGCGTAAATTGCCTTTTACAGCACCATACATAGGATACACACTGAGTAATATCGAAAACGCTAGCGCCAGCGTTAACGATAAATAACCTAATTCAGCAATCATAATTAGTAACCGCCGTTATTTAGGTTATATTTTGGTTTTTCGTGTTTAATGCCCTTAACTGCTTCAGCAACATCAGCAGGCATGTATTCTTCATCATGCTTAGCAAGTACTTCGAACGCTTCGATGACATTAGGTTCAATTAGCACGCCCTGTGCCACAATACCCTGACCCTCACGGAATAAGTCTGGAAGAATACCGTGATAACGGATCGTTACTAAAGGACCGGTATCAATCAGTTTAAATTCAACATCTAACGATTCTTCGTTACGTACTACTGAACCCGGTACAACCATACCGCCAATGCGTAACTTTTGACCGACAAATGGCTTTTCTTTATTTGGCCCTTTACCTTCAATTAGCTCTGACGGGGTATAAAATAAGTTGATATTTTCTTGCAACGCGTAAAGCGTTAAGCCAATTGCCGAGCCAATACCCAAAAGCACCGCAATAATGGTAAACATTCGTTTTTTACGTCTTGGATTCACAGCCCCTGCTCCTTCGCCTTTTTAATACGTGCTTCGCGCGCAATTTGCGATTTTACATCTTCTAAAATTTTGCCGTGAGTGCGTTTACTCGATATAAAAATACCTAATAAAATCACTGCACATGCCCCATATGAGAGCCAGACATAAAAGCCATAGCCACCCATCGCGAAAAATTCTGAAAGCGAGTTAAACTGCATTTTTACCTCCACTCACTAAATTACGCACCCAGGGGCGGTGCTTTTCTCTTTCTAAAATTTCATTCTTTAAACGCATTAGCACGATAACAGCCATTAAGCATGCAAATGCCAAAATATTAATAAGCAATGGATATAGCATGCTGCTATCAATTGCTGAACCATCAAACTTGGTAATCGTTGAGCCTTGGTGCAAGGTGTTCCACCACTCTACTGAGTAATGAATAATAGGCACATTAACTACACCAACCATGGCTAAGATACATGATGCGCGACCTGCTGCACCTTTATCTTCAAAAGCGTGATAAAGCGCAATCACACCAACATATAAAAACAATAAAATCAGCATTGTGGTTAAGCGAGCATCCCAAACCCACCAAGTACCCCACATAGGTTTACCCCATGCAGCACCAGTGATTAAGGCAATTGCTGCGACTGCTGCGCCCACTGGTGCAATAGCAATTACGGCCAATTCAGCATTTCGGATCTGCCACACCATGGCAATAAATGCGGTAATTGCCATTGAGGTGTAAGCCCCCATTGACAATATGGCGGAAGGAACATGAATAAAGATAATTCGATAACTGTCTTTTTGTTGATAGTCAGCTGGCGCATACGCAAGACCCCAAGTCCAACCCACAATCAAACCAATCACGGCAACGACGGCAAAGTACGGCATCAAGGTATTGCATACTTGATACGCTTTTTCTGCTTTCGCATATGGATGTAACCACTTCCACATAACTAACTTACACTCACTTTTAAAGATGATGAAACGGCAAATGGCGCTAATACACTTGCACCGGCAAGCAGCGCCCCTAATATGGCTAGTTGACCCGAGTAGTCAAGCGACATAGAACCTGCGTCGATTGCAGATGTCGCAAAAATTAGTACCGGAATATACAAAGGCAATACCAACAAGCTAAGCAGTACGCCGCCTTTTTGTAATCCCACAGTTAACGCCGCACCTATCGCCCCAATTAGGCTTAACAACGGCGTACCAATCAGTAGCGTCAACAAGGTCGCCGTTAACGCTTCGCTTTCTAAATTAAGTAATAAGGCGAACATGGGTGTCATTAGCACCAAAGGTAACCCAGTAACCGTCCAATGTGCAGTAACCTTAGCTAACACGGTCAATGATGTTGGAAATGGACTTAACATCATTTGCTCTAACGTACCATCCACGTAATCATCGCGGAACATTTTATCTAAACCTAGCATGGTAGAGAGCAATGCAGCTACCCAAATGATTCCTGGTGCCATACGCGCTAATAGATTAGGCTCAGGACCAACCCCTAACGGAAATAAGGTGATCACAATGATAAAAAATAAAACAGGATTAATAATTTCTGAGCGCTGACGAAATGCCAACGTCAGATCTTTTTTATAGATACTTGAAAATAAGCGCCAGTAAGAATCGTGAGTTTTCATTTAGAAACGGTACTCCAATACTAAGCGCGACAGCTCGGGGAAATGTTCTGTTAGGTCTTGGTGGCTAGTTAAAATAATCGCGCCACCTTGTGCTAAATGTTTTTTGAATTGCTGCTGCAATAGCACCACGCCTTTTTTATCCACCGCAGTAAAGGGTTCGTCGAGCATCCAGAGTGTTGCTTTGTTAAGCCAAAGGCGCGCCAGTGCAACACGACGTTGTTGCCCAGCCGAGAGTAAACGTACTGGCACATCTTCAAGGCCTACTAATCCAAGTTGCGCTAATACATCGTGTAAATCTTGCTGTGTTTCTAAACCATGGGTTTCAAGCCAGAAGGCAAGATTTTCAACTGCAGTTAATTGACCATTTACCCCAGTTTTGTGACCAATATAAAGCGTATCACTTGCAAATTGCAGATTATCTTTGGCAATGTCTTGACCTTGCCACAAAACCTTGCCCGATTCAGCACGCACAAATCCCGCTAGAATACGTAGTAGCGAGGTTTTACCCGCACCATTTTGCCCTTCTAACTGGACAATTTGCCCTTGATGTAATTCAAAAGAGAGATCTTCAAATAAACATCTATCTTGCCGAATGCAGCAAATTGAATCTACTTTTAACAAGTTTAATCATCTCTCGACCTAAAATTGGGCATTAGTCTAACATAATGGTATTGTAAAACGTAATCTCCTCGATAAGAGAAATTGGCAATAGCTTGATTTAAAACAGATGACCGATATTCAATCTTTGCTAAATGTTGTTAGTAGCGCCACTGTTGATACAGAGCAAAGCGCGTTATCGCAATTAAGCCCCACACAGCAAGACCAAGTAAAACAATTGCAACAGTTAATGCAGCAGTTGAATTTACCCACAAAAACAAGTCAAAAATTGCTCACTGCACTGCTAAACGAAACACTCAATATTAGCAATGTTGATATTAGTAAAAATAAGCTGTCGTTTAATTTACCTCAACTAACACCAAAGCTTATTGAGCTAATTATTCCTAATCAAACAATACAGTTACAGACAGATAAGGCACAGGTAACATTAAGCACCTCGCTAACTGACTTGTTAGTCTCTCTGCCAAAGCATGAAATTAAGTTACCAAACAACGTGGTTTTTCAGCTTCTTAAACTCGCCACAAACGATATCAGTGCACAGCCTACGCTCAAATTACCAGCTCACATTGTCAATCAACCCAATTTACTTGCGGTTGAATCGCAAAAAGCCTCAATCACCAGTGATTTACCAAAAAACTTAGTCAGTTTAGTTAAGCACAATCAACCCGCAATAATTGAAATAGCGACTAAACAAGAGAAATTTAGCTTTAGCGTAAAACTCGACAAACACAGCCAACCGGTGCTAACCCAACCTTTGTCGATGAAAAAAGTAATTGATTTGATTAAGCTGCAAAATGCACCGCTACAACTTGATACCGCGAAAGCCCCAACGATTAAAATTAACCAAAATGCCGTTCAATTGCCGTTAGAAAATCATCTTGTATCAAATCAGATACTCAAGCCGAATCTAAAAAATTTAGGTAATAAGGCGGTGCTAACGGTGCCAAAACTTGAAATGACAATTAAATTAGTTCAATCAGATACTAAACAGCTAAAGGCGCAAGACTTTATTGCTGCACCTAAGCCACAAAGCCATCAGCTACCCGTTATTAATCAACTTACATCGTTAAAAGCAAGTGTCGCTAAACCGCTACTTGAACCCATTATGGCAAGTATCCGCTCGCTATTATCAGGACGAGAAGTCACGATTAAACATGCCGCACAAGGCAGTATCAACATACAAGTGACTACAACAAACCAAAATGCAAAAGCAGATGTTACCTTAGCTAAATTTGAGATAAAAAGCGGCACTGAAAAACTTCCTACATCGCCTATTCAAAGCAAAGCGCCAGTTCAAAAAGCACCGATTTACGCTCGCCCTCTTGTCACCACTCCCTCGCTTAAACCAAGCGCGAGTCTACAAGTTCCAATTGTTGCGCCCAATCAAAGTGCAATTAATATTAAATCGAATCATAGCGAGCTTACTGCCAAACTAGAGGCTACAGCAAAACAAAATCCACTCAGCATTTTGACCCAGCAAATTAGTAAACTTGCGTCAGAACCAAAATTGCCTGAACCATTAGCCCGATTAGTAAATCAAGCGTTTACACGAATAATCAGCGAAGGCACAGCGGTGCCACAAACTGTGCTGCAATTGAAATCGGTAGTAGCACCACTGCAAAATACCCAAACTGATACATTGCAAACGCCTTTTGGCGCGATGGAACACGCCAAAATTTCTCTTGCAAGCAACGGCGTTTTACAACAAGCAACGCTCAATCATGAGCTGCAAGGCAAACTTGAAAATTTACTACCCATTTTACTTGGACTGTCGAAAGGGCTAACAAATAAAAAAGACAGTAAATCCCTAAAAGGCCAGTTAGCGCTGCCAGCATTACTACAAAAAAATATGACAGACAGCCTTAGCGCGCTACAAAAAGGGTTGCAAGGAAATGCCAGCAGCACATCACAACAAACGAGCAGTACCGAACAACCACAAGTCAATATGCAGTTTTCAATACCCATGCAACAAAATGAAAAACTAGCCACAGCACCTATTTCAATTGAAGAAGAAAAACGAAAAACGAAAAACGGCGAATTGGTATCTGTATGGCGTATTAATTTAGCGTTTGAAGTAGAAAATTCAATTCTAAATATTGGTGCAGAGCTTATTAAAAAGCAGTTATCTCTCAGTTTTAACTCATCCCATACGCGATTGATTGAAAAAGCAAAAACCCAAGCGCCTTTATTACAACAAAAACTGACGCAACACGGTATTGAAGTAACACAAAGCGAATTTCATGTATCAGAACAACAATCACTGTCAACACGCTCCGGCATAGTTAACATTAAGGTGTGATATGACAACGCAAAAATCAGCAATCGGCTTAATATATGATGGCCAAGGCGCACCAGAAGTAAGCAGTAAAGGGTTTGGTGAATTAGCCGAACACATAATTCAGTATGCGAAAGACAATGATATTTTACTTCATCAAGACGAAGCGCTAGCAAACAGCTTAGCAAACCTCGAAGTGGGGCAAGAAATTCCAGAAGAGCTTTATTATGTTATTGCTGAACTCATCGCATTTTCATATGTACTGCAAGGAAAATTCCCACCGGGCTGGTTAGCACTGCACAATAAATTAGATGTAAAGGTGTAAGCTTATACCAATTTACTTATGTAGCTGTTCATTCTAGCGGACTAAATATCACGCTAACTGCGTTAGAATTTATCAATGCACAACAACTACATAGGAAAAATTCCGCCGTGTTATCATTTCATTTATCCTGCGCTATCCCTGATCTCATGCTTAACAGAATTGGGATTATTTGCACTTGTGTATGCATAAGTACATCAATATACAGAGGTAAACGCTAAAGCTAATTGAACCGTTGTGAATTTAGTTCTATATCGAAGCCTAGCGTTAATCGGTTATTTAATGCAGTTTGAGGCGCAATGGAAAGGTAACCTAGAGCAGCCGCCCTAGGTTAGAAAGTAGTAATTACTCACCTTCTTTTTGGTGAAGCGTAAATAACAACTCAGCTTCTGCGCGAGGCAATTCACACTCTCGCATCACTTCTTCAATATCAGCCCCAAGCTCAATCATTTTCACTGCGCGTGAGTAAATTTTAGACTCAGGATCAGCCAACTGAATATCTTGTTGTTTTTGTTTTAGCTCTTGCGTTTCAGATTGAAGTTCCATCACATGCTTACCAATTTTAAGTAGGCCCGAGCGGATCTCTTCTATTTCGTTTTTATTAATTGTTTGCTGTTTGGTTAACTGCGATTCACTTTGTGAGTTAACAATTTGCACCTGCTTTAAACGCGAAAGCGCGCGAAACGCAACAACACAGGCACAAACCGCAACACAAAGCGCAAGAATAGAGATAATTTGCCAAATCATTAGAAATTACTTAGCTCATCCCACTCTTCATCACTTAGAAGTTTATTTAGATCGACTAAAATCAGTAATTCGCCATCGCGATTAGAAACACCTTGGATAAACTTAGCACTTTCTTCAGTGCCGATATTTGGTGCGCTATCGATTTCAGATGTGCGTAAGTAAACTACTTCTGCAACGCTATCAACCAAAATACCAATCACTTGCTTTTCAGCTTCAATAATCACAATACGCGAGTTGTCGGTAACCTCTGCACTTTGTAAACCAAAGCGAGTACGTGTATCAATTACTGTAACCACGTTACCACGTAGGTTAATAATACCTAGCACATAACCCGGAGCGCCTGGTACAGGAGCAATTTCACTGTAACGCAACACTTCTTGCACTTGCATTACATTAATACCGTACGTTTCTTCACCTAAGTGAAACGTAACCCATTGCAATACTTCATCATTTACGTCGGTTGCATTTGACGAAAGAACTCTTTCTTCACTCATTTTTAAGCTCCTATCCAATGTGGATATGTATTAACTGCTACTAACTAAACGACTTAGCGCTATGCGTCATCGTCTTGGCTATCTAAACCTTGATCTAATAATTCAGTCATTGCTGATACATTAATTAAAGCACACATTTTCTCTTTAATTAATCCCGCTAGCCATGGTCTACGACCACCTTTATCACGCCATTTAATATCTTGATGCGATAAACTGACATTATCAATTAAACGCTCAGCTAACAGCCCCCAGTTAGATTCACCTAACATTATAAGATACTGATAGTTTAGCGCTTCTTCTAACTTTTTGTTATATTTTTCTGGCATTACCCAACGCGCAGAATCAACTACGTTGAGCTTTTGTTCACGATGAAGCATCACCCCTTTAAACCAATCTGGCTTGCCAAATATTTGATTTACTTCACCTAATTGGTAGATTCCACCTAATGCCTTAAGCGGTACAGCAAGCGTTAATCCTGCAACTTCAAAGTAAAGCGCCTGAAATTCGTCATCATCATATGTGGCATCTTGCGTGCGTGCTGGCGGTAAAGCAACTTCAACCGCTTCAACCACCTCTACCTTAACTTCCGGTGCAATTACAAGCTCTTTTACAACTGGCTTTGCTATTACCTTTTCAGTTGTAGCCTGCTGATGCTCGGCAGCTTTAACTTCAACGTCACTTAATAAATTTTCAACTGGGTTAGCGACTGAGTCGCGCGCAATATCTTCTTGCAATAAGGCATCTAGATACTGCTTCATTACCTTTTCATTTGCAAAAAGTTGCTTAGTCATTCACTGCCTCTTCAATGTGTTCTAGCAAAGAAGTATAAGCAAATACCCCGCGTGATTTAGGACAATATTTGTGTGGTGCCTGCATGGCTAAACTTGCATCTCGTAATTTAGTATCGACCGGAACGACGCCCGGCCATACTTTTTCGCCATAAGTGGCACGTAATTTTTTATATGCTTCAAGTGACGCTTTAGTGCGCTTATCGTACATAGTAGGGACAATCGTATAGTTATACGATTTATTTTGTGAACTTTGCATTAGTTCCATAGTGCGCATCATACGGTCTAGGCCCTTTAGTGCTAAAAACTCGGTTTGCACTGGAATTAATACGCGGTTGCATGCAGCGAGTGCGTTAACCATTAATACACCAAGTACTGGTGGGCAATCCAAAATCGCAACATCGTATTCGTCACTAATTTTATCGAGTGCATTGCGCAAAATAAGACCCATACCACTTTTTTTACCGAGACTTCTATCTAGTGTGGCAATTGCCATAGTAGCTGGCAAGATATCTAAATTTTCTACCCCTGACGGGCACAGAGATTGCAAAATTTCTTCACGAGCCATGGTTTTACCACGTGAGAAAATATCAAACACACTCACTTCTAGCTCTTCAGAGTCAATACCAAAATAATAAGTCAATGACGCGTGTGGATCGGTATCAATCAGCAACACACGTTTACCACGAGACGCTAATAAGCCTCCCAAGGTGACTGTGGTTGTGGTTTTACCCACACCGCCTTTTTGATTTGCTACCGTCCAAATTTTCAAGCGAATACCTATTGTTCTTGTTCTCGGGTTGTTATGCGAATACCACCATTTGGTAATTCGATTACTTTAAGTGAATCGTCTTTTTCTGCATCCTGCTTTAACTTCTCCACCGCTTGCTCAGTGGTTTGTTTTGCGTTAGCTGTTATCTCAGTTCCATCGGTTTCTGGCAATGCATATTTTGAAATTGCGATCACCACCTTGCGATTTTGCTGACGCCCTTGTTCATCATTATTATCGCTAAACGGCGAGTACTCACCATACCCTTCAATAGCCATTCTTGCAGGGATTATGCCGAGATACTCAAGCCATACCAGCACTTCGGTCGCACGGGCTACCGATAAATGCCAATTAGAACGAAATACTTCATTATTTATCGGCTGATTATCAGTGTAACCACGCACTCTTAAGTAGTTTCGGTTAGCATTTAAAATTGGCAGTAATGAACGTAAAACAGTTCTTGCACGTTCAGTGGCAACCGCGCTACCGCTGGCAAACAACAAGCTTGAACTCAGCTCTATGGTAAGCCAATTCATGTCCTTTTCTAACTGCGCTTGCCCCGCTTCAATTTCATCAGATATCGCTTTTTTTAGGTCTTCTTCAAGCGCATCGAGCGGCTGGCCTAAATACTTTTGCTGTAAATTACTCAGCTCTCCTCGTCCATCGACAAGTTCTGGCCCTTTTTCTTCATTTACAATACTAATGCCGTGCAGTTGCGAATCAACTTTTGGTTCGTTGCTCGTAAGAATGCCTTCACCAGATACGCCTTTTCCCGTACCTTTGCTAAATTGGTCTGTTGTTTTAAACACATGAGAAATTGTGTCTGACAACACTGAAAATTTTTCTTCTTCGATAATGGCCATCGCGTACATCACAACAAATAACGCAAACATTAATGTCATGTAATCGGCATAAGAAACTAGCCAGCGATGTGTGTTATCGTTTTGTTCGGTTTGCTTAAAAGGCTTAAAGCGTGGCATACACGACTACCTAAACAACGACTTATTATTTTTTTCGATTAAGTACGCCGAAAGCTTTTGTTCAATGGCATTAGGCGTATCACCTTGAAGAATGCAAAACATCCCCTCAGCTAACATTTGATGATAACGGCAATGTTCATCCACTAAATAAGCCAACTTATTGGCAATTGGAATATAAAGAAGATTGGCAAAGCCAACACCGTAAATAGTAGCAACAAACGCAGTGGCAATACCCGCACCTAACATATCGGGTTGTTGAATAAAGTTCATTGCTTGAATAAGACCGAGTACGGCGCCGAGAATACCGAGAGTTGGACTATAGCCCCCCATGGCATGATACACTTGGCTTGACTCGTTAAGTGCATTGCGACGTTGCAAAATTTCGTTTTCCATGGTGTCAAAGAACTGCTGCTCGTCACTGCCGTCAACAAGCAAATTTAGGCCTTTTGATACAAAGTGATCTTTTTCATCAATAGCAAGGTTTTCTAACGACAAATAGCCGTCATGACGTACTTTTGCCGCCCAGTTTTTTACTTGCTCAATGCCTTTTGCAAAATCATGCTTAGGTGGCGTTATCACCCAAGGCAGCATTTTAATGGCTGTGGTAAACTGGTATTTAGTTGCCTGCAACATTACCGCGCCAAGCGTACCGCCAAACACAATTATGAATGCTGACAAATCAAACAAATTCGCCAGCACACCACCTTCAATGGTATACCCTAAGCCAATTGCTACAAACGCTATAATCGCACCAAAAACGGCTAGTTTATCCACAACCTATTTCCGTGTTGATATGTTTAGCAACGTCATCCAATGCGATGCTTTTCTCGCTTAAACCAGCACTTGCAACCGCTTGTGGCATACCGTATACAACGCAAGAGGCTTCATCTTGTGCCCAAATTTTAGAGCCCGCCTGTTTTAGCATGCGTGCACCATCTCGGCCATCAGCTCCCATACCGGTAAGTACAATTGCCAACACAGAATCACCGTAACTTTTTGCTGCACTAGCAAAAGTGATATCAACGCTTGGTTTGTAAGTGACACGAGCGCTATCATCTTCATAGATTTTTAGCTTTTGATTGCCGCTACGACCTTCAACTAGCATTTGCTTACCACCAGGTGCTAAATATGCAACGCCTGGTCTGAGCAAGTCGCCGTTTTCTGCTTCTTTAACTTTGATTCGACAAAGTGAATCCAATCGCTGTGCAAATGCCGGTGTAAATGCACCTGGCATATGTTGAATCAACAAAATTGGATGAGGAAAGTTGGCTGGTAACTGCGTAAGCACTTTTTGCAGCGCAACCGGACCACCTGTAGAAGTACCAATTGCCATTAACTTATATTGTTTACCAGATGCTTTTGGTCTTTCGCTTTTAGTTGCCGCACGCGAATCAACCGGTGTGGAGCGAGCAGCAAAAGTTCTATCAGGTTGACGTAACGTTGGGCTAGTGCTGCGTTCAGGTGTTGTTCTTGCCGTTGGCGCTTGATTTAATGTTGCACGCTGTGGTCTAAAACCACCTACTCGGCGACGGCCTATTTCTTTAACTTTTTGTTGAAGTACTTTCGTTGCTTCTTCTTTGTCGCGAGCAATATCTTCAAACTTTTTAGGTAAAAAGTCTAACGCGCCGGCATCAAGTGCATCAAGCGTTGCACTTGCTCCATCATGCGTTAACGAAGAGAACATTAATATTGGTGTCGGCGTTTGCTGCATTATTTGCTTTACAGCGCTAATACCGTCAAGCACAGGCATCTCAATATCCATTGTGATAACCGATGGTCGTAATTCGGCAGCTTTTTCAACCGCCTCTTTACCATTGTTAGCTGTGCCAATCACTTCAATATTGGGATCTTGACTCAAGATTTCACTCACACGACGGCGAAAAAAGCTTGAATCATCTACTACTAAAACCCTAATTGTCATTAAGTGCTCTCTTACTTTTTATTGCGACCTTGGCCTGCGTAGTGCTTTAACAAGCTTGGTACATCTAAAATTAGTGCAATGCCACCATCTGACGTAATTGTTGCACCCGCCATACCCGGCGTACCTTGCAATAAAGCATCTAATGGCTTGATTACCACTTCTTCCTGACCAATTAAGGAATCAACCACAAAGCCCATTTGTTGCGTACCTAATTGCACAATAACAACATGCCCCTGCGAACGCTTTTGTTCGCTGCGAGGATTCCGTAACAACCATTTTTCTAGATAGAACAACGGAATCGCTTTATCACGGACGATAATCGTTAGCTGCCCATCAACTAGATTTGTTTTAGTAAGATCTAAGTGGAATATCTCGCTTACACCCGCAAGTGGCAATGCAAACGTTTGCTGACCAACTACGACCATTAAGGTAGGTAGAATAGCGAGCGTCAGTGGTACTTTAATTTCAAGTACTGTGCCTTTACCTTTTTCTGATTCAATATTCACTGTACCGTTTAATTGGGTAATTTTGGTTTTAACCACATCCATACCCACGCCACGACCAGAAATATCAGAAATCTCTTCTTTGGTAGAGAAACCTGGCGCAAAGATTAAGTTATACGCTTCGTTGTTTGACAGTCGAGCTGCCTGATCGGCATCTATTACACCTTTACCAATCGCTATACTTTTCAGCTTTTCTGCGTCCATACCCGCACCATCATCTTCAATGGTAAGCAAGATATGATCACCTTCTTGAGATGCTGACAGCGTCACCGTACCGGTGCGTGGTTTACCTGCAGCTTCACGATCGTCTGGCATTTCAATACCATGATCCACCGAGTTACGTACAAGGTGAACTAGTGGATCTGCAAGTGCCTCAACAAGGTTTTTATCTAAATCTGTTTCTTCACCAACTAGCTGTAAATTAATTTCTTTTTTCAAGCTGCGCGCTAAGTCACGTACAACGCGAGGGAAACGGCCAAATACTTTTTTGATTGGCTGCATCCGGGTTTTCATTACCGCGCCTTGTAAGTCTGCGGTCACCACATCTAAGTTAGAAATGGCTTTACCCATACTTTCATTACTAACGTTAGCACCTAAGCTGACAAGTCGATTTCGAACCAATACCAGTTCACCGACCATATTCATGATTTGGTCAAGGCGTTTGGTGTCAACACGCACTGTCGTTTCAGCCGGTGGCGCTGCCGGTTTAGCTGGTGCTTTACTTGGCGCTGCAGCTGGTTTGGCTGCACTTGGCGCAGCAGGCTTAGCAGCTACTGGTTTTGGTGCTGAAGCTTGTGGTTTCGCCGGCGTTGGCTTAGCCGCAGGAGGTGGTGTTGGCGTTGCCGGTTTTGCCGCTACCGCCTCAGTATTAAATGATTTTTCAGCAGTGCTTGGCGCACTGCCCTTGCCATGAAGTTCATCAAGTAAGGCTTCGAATTCATCTTCGGTAATGTTTTCATCGTCACCCGATGAAGCCGCAGGAGCTGCGCTTTCTGGCGCACTTGTCTCAGACGCGCCACCGAATGAACCAGCGCCATGTAATTCGTCGAGTAAGCTTTCAAATTCATCATCAGTGATTTCATCAGAGTCGCTACTTTCACTCGCTTCTGGCGCTGCATTAGAGGCTGGGCCATTACCAGAGCCGTGTAACTCATCTAATAAGCTTTCAAATTCTTCTTCTGTGATATCGTCAACGCTATCGCCAGAAGATTGTGCTTCATCACTTGGCGCATCAGCATCAAATAAAATATCAACAAACGGGTCTTCTTCGACTGCTTCTGGTTCGACAATTTCTTCTGCTGGCGCTTCGGCTACCGGTGCTTCATCTGCGCTTTCAGGCTGACTAAGTCTATGTAGTTCTGCCAGTAGCTGCGGGTCAGCAGGATCGGGCTGAGCGCGATTTTGAATGTGAGCAAACATTTCATTGATGGTATCAAGTGCCTGTAAAATCACATCCATTAATTCAGGAGTAACCCTGCGTTGGCCTTGTCGTAAAACATCGAAAATATTTTCTGCGCCGTGACATGCATCGACTAGCTCTGTCATAGACAAGAAGCCAGCGCCCCCTTTTACGGTATGAAACCCTCTAAATATCGCATTCAGTAAATCAGCATCTTCTGGATTATTTTCCAGTTCAACTAACTGTTCTGAGAGCAACTCTAAGATTTCACCGGCTTCGACTAAAAAGTCTTGTAAAATATCTTCATCGACATCAAAGCTCATGCATTTTTCTCCGATTAGAAGCCCAAACTAGACAGCAGATCGTCTACTTCATCTTGACCTGAAACCACATCTTCACGTGATTCAGCATTTATAATTGGACCTTCAGCTACTTGGTCTAATTCACCATCAGCAACCATTTGTTGTTCTTGTTGTATTGTCGTTTCAGGCGATTCATCATGTTCTACAGGTGTGCCAAACACAGTTAACATATGAATCAGGCTATCCTCGACTTCTCGGACAAGCTCGATTACGCGTCGAATAACTTGACCTGTGAGGTCCTGGTAACCCTGGGCCATGAGCACTTCTGTCATTAATGCATTTAATTTATCAGAATTTGTTTTTGCTTCGTCCATAAAGCCGTTTAGCTCATGACATAACACTTTAAACTCACCAACTTTAAGATCTCGCGACATTAATTTGTCCCATTTGGGCTTAATATTGTTGAGACCTGTTTGCAAGTTATCGGCAATAGGCAGCGATGCTTCAACGGCGTCCATCGTTGTATTCGCAGCTTGCTCTGTCATTTCCATAACATAATTGAGACGTTCTTTTGCGTCAGGGATAGACTCAGTTGTTAGCGCCGATAAAGTGGTATCAAGTTGAAAATTTTTCAATGAATCATGCAGTTGACGAGTTAGTTTGCCTACCTCACCAAATAATTCATCTTGCTCAATTGCCGTAACTTGCTTTAGCAGCTCTTGCGCTTGTTGTTGCTCATCGTTTTCAAGAAACGCAACTAGCTGCTTAGCTTGTTCTAAGGTAATTTGAGGCGCAGCACTTGCTGACATAAACCTCTCCTTCCCGTTAGCCTAAACGCTCAAAAACTTTATCAAGCTTTGTTTTAAGCGTTGCTGCTGTAAATGGTTTAACGATATAACCGTTTACACCTGCTTGCGCTGCAGCAATGATCTGCTCTTTTTTGGCTTCGGCAGTTACCATTAGTACCGGTATGTGTTTTAGACTGTCATCCGCGCGAATCGCGCGCAGCAAATCTATACCTTGCATACCTGGCATATTCCAATCCGTAACTACAAAGTCAAACTCTTGGTTTTGCAGCATTGGTAGCGCAGTGCTACCGTCGTCTGCTTCTTGCACGTTTGTGAAACCAAGATCTCTTAACAGGTTTTTAATGATTCTTCTCATCGTTGAAAAGTCGTCAACTACAAGAATTTTCATGTTTTTATCCAAAATATCCTCCAGTGAGGTATGCACCTAATTGTTTACTTACTACTTTTATTCTATATCCAGTCATGGACTTTTGCTTTAAGGCGCACCATGGCCTGACTATGTATTTGGCTCACTCTTGATTCACTCACTTCAAGAATTAGCCCAATTTCTTTTAAATTCATTTCATCATTGTAGTAAAGTGACAGCACTAACGCTTCTCTTTCTGGCAAAGTTTGTATTGCCTCTACTAACGCTTTATTAAATTTATCCTGTTGAATATCAACTAATGGATTTTGTTCTTTATTGCCGAGCCCTGCGTCGATGACATCTTCATCAACACCGAGATCTTCAATGCCGATAATTTTACCATTGCTTATATCCCTTAGAATATGATGGTACTCATCTAACGTAATATCAAGTTTTTCAGCTACTTCACTGTCTTTTGGTTCACGTCCGAGTGATGATTCTAGCTGATTGATGACCGCGGCGACTTCACGGGCGTTTTTATGTACTGAGCGAGGTACCCAATCTCCTTTACGCGTTTCATCAATTATTGCACCGCGAATACGAATACCCGCATAGGTTTCAAAGCTCGCACCTTTACTGCCATCAAAGTTCTTAGCAGCCTCGATTAATCCTATCATGCCTGCCTGAATGAGGTCTTCGACAATAACGCTCGCCGGCAGACGCGCTAAAATATGGTAGGCAATGCGTTTAACCAACGGCGTATGCTGTTCGACAAGTTGCGATAATTGATTTTGATTAGCATAGGCAGCGGTTCTTTTCATAGGCGTTCCTAATTACTAACCAGTTTCTCAATGAAAAACTCTAGGTGTCCTGACGGCTGATTTGGAATTGGCCAGCTCGCCGCTTTAGTTGCAAGTGCTTTGAACGCAATTGCTGCAGGCGATTTTGGAAATACGTCAACAATGGTTTTTTGTTTACGAATCGCTTTTCGAATATTTTCATCAAATGGAACTGTTGCGACTAGCTCAAGCGATACATCTAAAAAGCGGTCGGTTACTTTTGATAATTTTGCGAAAAGCTCTTGGCCTTCTTTTAAGCTGCGTACCATGTTCGCAACTATTTTAAATTTGTACACACCGTGCTCACGGCTTAACACTTTAATCAGTGCGTAAGCATCGGTTATTGATGTTGGTTCATCACACACAACAACAAGCACATCTTGTGAAGCGCGAGAAAAACTAAGCACCATATCTGAAATACCGGCCGCAGTGTCAACGACTAATACATCATAGTGTGAGTCTAATTCGCCAAAAGCGCGAATAAGGCCAGCGTGTTCAGATGGTGTTAATTCCACCATATTTTGAGAGCCAGATGTCGCAGGTACAATTTTCATACCATACGGCCCTTCAACTAAGATATCTTCGAGGTCACATTCACCTGAAAGCACGTGAGAAAGATTACGCTCTACACGCAAACCCAGCATTACATCACAGTTTGCTAAACCCAAATCGGCATCGAGTACCAGTACTTTTTGGCCTTGCTGAGCCATGGCGATTGCCATGTTTAGAGAGACATTGGTTTTACCAACTCCCCCTTTACCTCCAGTTACCGCAATTACTTTTACAGCCTTGTTGTTGTTTTTCATTTTCCGCAGGCCACTAGCTTGATCTAATTCTGGGTTAATCATACATTCCTACTGCTTGATGCGCCATGCTTGATGCACGTCTTGCTTGCGCGTTTGTTCGTTTTGCATACAACTGCTGAGCTTTGCTGACCAATTTTTCCGCATTTGCCACACGAATGTCCTCTGGTACACGCTGCCCATTGGTAAGATAGCCTATTGGCAGACGATTTTGAATGGCTACACTGATAATTTCACCTAAACTTAGACATTCATCAAGTTTTGTGAAGATACAACCACTTAACTGTACCTGTTTGAACTGTTTAATCGCCTCTTGCTGTACTTCAAGCTGTGCTGTTGAACTTAACACAAGGTAACTGCGAATATCTACTCGGCTATTGCGCATTAAGGTGTTGAGTTGTTCAGTCAAACGTATATCTCGTTGGCTCATTCCTGCTGTATCAATTAATACTAGACGCTTATTTCTTAAATGATAAAGAATTTCAGTGAGTTCTTCTGCATTTTTAACTTGCTTTACTGGGCAGCCAATAATACGACCATAAGTCGATAATTGCTCATATGCGCCAATACGATAAGTATCTGTTGTGATTAGTGCGATATTGTTGGCGCCAAATTTTTGTGCGCCAAGTGCAGCTAGCTTTGCAACTGTGGTAGTTTTACCTACACCAGTAGGACCAACTAGCGCATATACGCCACCACGACGCAAAATCTCATTATTTGCAGTGTATAGCTGTTTGCTCAGCATATTAAGTGTTTCTTGCCACGCTTGACGCGGTGCAACGTCATCTGGAATAAAACACGCAAGCTGGTCCGCTACTGCTTCACTGATACCCATACCTTTCAAACGGTCGAGTAAAAGAGCACGAGTTGGGTCACGGCGCGCCATATCTTCATTCATTAAGCCAGAAAGTTGGTGCTCAAGTAACTGTCTGATCGATGCCATTTCATCACGCATTGCTTGCATTTCATCAAGCGACTGAGCTTGGTTGCCATAACTGCTTTGTTGCTTTGGCTTAGCAAAGCTATCAAGGGCATCTTGCTGTGTCGATGTGAGTGAATCATCGTCATCAAACCAATTACGAGGCTGCTTTGGCTCAGGTGCTTTATCAAATTGAGGTGATTTTTTCGCTTGGCGCTCAAGTAATGCCGATAAACTATCTGCTACCGCTGCTTGTTTTTCAGGGGTCGCTGTTTGTGGTTTTGGCTTAACAAAATTATTACTAAAACGAGGCTTTTCTTCGCTTAACTTAGGCGCTGCAGGTGCAGCTTGCACTGACTTTTCATAATCAACAGCTGCCACAATTTCAACACCATCAGCCATGCGCTTATTTGACATGATAACTGCATCAGGACCTAGCTCATGCTTTACTTCATTCAACGCGCTGCGCATATCTTTAGCAAAAAAACGTTTAATTTTCATGTGACACCTCGTCTCTACTTATCACTGTTGACCGACTGAGCAAACAATTTTGATCTGCTTTTCTTCAGGTACTTCCTGATATGACATCACGCGCAAACCCGGTAGGCTGTGTTTCACAAATCGCGATAACACGCTGCGCAACATACCTGATGTCAACAGTATTGAAGGTTCACCCGCCATTTCCTGGTTTTGATGTGCATCGCCGAGAGAATTTTGTAGTCTTTCTGCGAGCCCTGGCTCAATGCCAGCACCTTCGTCACCTGCACTTTGAAGGGACTGATGCAACATCTGTTCCAACTCAGGCGCCAATGTTATGACAGGGATTTCTGGTGCATTGCCAGCAACGTCTTGAACGATTAATCGACGCAGTGAGATTCTAACTGCAGCCGTTAGTACGTCTGGGTCTTGGCTACGAGGGCCGTACTCAACGAGGGTTTGAACAATCGAACGCATATCGCGAATTGGCACACCTTCATTAAGTAAGTTTTGCAGTACTTTTACAATTGTAGTGAGCGGTAAAATATCAGGTACTAAGCCTTCAATTAAACGCGGATGCGACTTGGCTAGCATATCAAGTAAGTTTTGTACTTCTTCATGACCCAATAACAAGGCTGCGTTATTGTGTAATAACTGAGAAATATGTGTTGCAACCACAGTTGCAGCATCAACCACGGTATAACCAAGTGATTGTGCTTCATCTTTTTGTTCTGGTGCGATCCACACAGCATCTAAGCCAAATGCAGGGTCTTTGGTCGCAACCCCTTTTACTTCACCAAATACTTGGCCTGGGTTAATCGCCAATTCGTTATTGTGTTTTAATTCACCGTTACCACTAGAAACCCCCATTAATGTGATGCGGTATTCGTTCGGATCTAGCTCTAAATTGTCTCGAATATGAACCGGCGGTACTAAAAAGCCAAGCTCTTGAGATAACTTTTTACGCACCCCTTTAATGCGGCTCAGTAATTCACCACCTTGTGCTTGGTCGACAAGTGGAATTAAACGGTAACCAACCTCTAGGCCAATTACATCCACTTGCTGTACATCATCCCAACCCAACTCTTTTTGCTCAATTTGCGCTTGCTCTTGGCCGGGTGAACCGCCTTTTGCAACCTGTTTCGATTCTTCTTCTGCTTTTTTCGTTTTAATGCGCTGATTCACATAAGCCACACCGCCAATTAAAAAGCCTAACCCCAAGAACGCAACTTTCGGCATGCCTGGCACTAACCCCATTACAATCAAAATACCTGCTGCAATATAAAGGGCTTTATCATTGCCTAATTGGGCGTGAAATTGCTCGCCCATGTTTTGCGATTCATTTTGACGCGTTACCACAATCGCGGTACCGATAGATAAAAGTAGCGAAGGTAATTGAGCAACAAGGCCATCACCTATCGTAAGTAGCGTATATACTTCCATTGCACGACTAAACGGTAAATCATGCTGGATCATGCCAATAAATAAACCACCAATAATATTGATAACAAGAATGATAATACCGGCAATAGCATCCCCTTTTACAAACTTACTGGCACCATCCATTGAGCCGTAGAAGTCTGCTTCACGAGTTACTTCGGTGCGGCGCTCTCGCGCTTGTTCCGCGGTAATAAAGCCTGCATTTAAGTCTGCATCAATCGCCATTTGTTTACCTGGCATTGCATCTAAGGTGAAACGTGCAGACACTTCTGAAATACGGCCTGCACCTTTGGTAATTACCACAAAGTTAATAATAATTAGAATCAAAAATACAACTAAACCAACAGCATAGTTACCGCCGATCACAACTGAGCCAAATGCTTCAATTACCTTACCCGCTGCATCGCCACCTTCATGACCTTCAAGCAACACGACTCGGGTACTGGCTACATTCAGCGCAAGGCGTAAGATAGTGGCTATTAGCAAAACGGTTGGGAAAATACCGAAATCGAGAGGCTTCAAGGTATACAAGGTAATAAGTAGAACGACCAGCGATAACGCTATGTTAAAAGAGAACAGTATATCGAGTAAAAACGCAGGCATTGGCAACACAACCATACCGAGCGCAGCAAGCACAAGAATAGGTGTACCTATACCTTTCAGGTAATCCGATTTATTTGCGTTTAGTTGATTTAATGTGGCCTTGAAGTCCATACAGCAGCTATTCAATATATTGACACTGGTATAGCTAAAGCAAATACCGTTCCAACAAGAAAAGTAGCGATAACTTACTGTTTAGTATTTGAAATCTTCAGGTATTGGTAGCTCTTTAGCGAGTTTTTCTGGGCGTTTACCACGCCCTTTATTAAACTGTTTTAATTGGAAAACATAAGCAAGTACTTGTGCCACCGCAACGAACAACTGCTCCGGAATTTGCTGACCCACTTCACCGGTGTGGAACAATGAACGTGCCAATGCGGGCGATTCGACAATCGGTACGTCAAAGCGATCTGCTATTTTTCTAATTTGCAGCGCTATTTGGTCACCACCGATAGCAATAACCATAGGAGCGCCGGCTTTAGCGGTATCATATTTAAGTGCAACAGCGTAGTGAGTTGGGTTTGTAACTACCACATCGGCATCTGGCACATCTTGCATCATTCTGCGCTGCGACATTTCTCGCTGGGTACGACGAATGCGGGCTTTGATTTGAGGATCACCTTCGCTGTTTTTGTATTCATCTTTAACCTCTTGCAAGGTCATTTTTAGCTGTTCGTTATGATTCCACTTTTGAAATGGTGCATCAATTGACGCTATAACGATTAGCGTCATCGCCAGGGCAAAAAACATCCACGCCAAGATCCACAATGCGTGTTCAATATTACCAGGCACAGCCTCTAAGCTCAGGGTAAGAATTTCGGGGAAATAGCCTTTGATTAAGTAAACAGCAACCGTTGCAATCAGGCCAAACTTTAATAATGCTTTAACTAATTCAATGGCCGCTTGTTTACCGAACATGCGGGCAAAGCCTTTGAGAGGTGACATTTTACTCGCTTTAGGTGCAGCTGCTTGCCAACTAAAATTAAAACCACCTAGAAATGTATTGCCAATTACACCTGCAACCAATAAGCACAACACAAACATTGTCATGCCATACCAAAGTTCACTTGCAACTTCACCCCACACCGAGAACATCTTGGTTGTGTCATAGACTTCATTACGATTTAGCGAAAGCAAACGCCCCATCACATTATATAAGCCTACAGCGATGTCTTTACCAAACAGTAAAAAGCTCACGGCAGCAGCAATCAATACAAAGGTGGTGCCCGTTTCTTTTGAGCGCGCTACCTGTCCTTTTTTCGCTGCGTCTTGCAGCTTTTTGGGGGTGGGTTCTTCGGTGCGTTCTTGATCTGAGCCTTCAGCCATATCCGTTCCTTACACCTGACAACCAACAAGATCGCACATTAGCTCAACCATTTTTAGCCACTGAAATTCAAATTGCGCAGTAAAGTTAGTCATTGTTGCCCAAATAATTACAAGGCCTGCAAGCAATGTAAACGGGAAACCTATAGTAAAAATATTAAGTTGCGGCGCAGCGCGAGTCATTACACCAAATGAGAAGTTGATAACTAGCATTGCAGTTAACGGCGCTAGTGATAACACTAAGGCTGTCGCAAACATCCAACTGCCCCATAACGCCAGTTTTTGAAAGTTTGCAACAGGCCACCAGGTGCCATCAATAGGTAACGCAGTAAAGCTATGTACAAGCATTTGGATCATCATTAGATGACCGTCAAAAACCCAAAATAGTAAGGTTGCAAGAATTAAATAAAACTGACCGACCGCAGGCACACTTTGCCCATTTGCAGGGTCAACAATTGACGCAAAACCAAGGCCTGTTTGCATTGCAAGTATTTGACCTGCAAGAATAAAGGTATTAAGCATCATTACTGACGCAAACCCCATGGCAACACCAATCAAGATCTGCTGCAGCACCACAATGACCATTTGAAAGCTGAATAGCTCGTTAAATTGACTAGGTGGTAAAATCGGCATTACTAGCAAGGTCACCAGTACCGATAACCCAACTTTTACGCGCGTCGGAACAGTTTTCACGCCAATACCTACCATCACCATAAACATTGCAGCAATGCGTGATAACGGTAATAAAAAATCCGAAAGGTATTGTACTAATTGCGAAAATAAAATTTCCATAAAGGCCTATTTTAACCAGCAATTTGCGGAATAATCTCCACCATCTGACGGAAGTAATCAGTCAATTCTTGGGTGATCCAGTGAGCACCAAAAATAAGCGCAAGTAAGGTTACAATAAGACGCGGTAAAAAGCTTAAGGTCTGCTCGTTAATTGAAGTTGCAGCTTGGAAGATTGCAACAATTAGCCCCACAATTAAGCTTGGTACGATAATGGCTGCAACCAACTTAATAACCAGAAAAAGTGCATCGCTGAGTACTTCTACAAAAACTTCGGGTTGCATTTAGCCTCCTATTCGCGGGTATGTTATCGCCACAGTACTATGTACCTAACCCATAACTACGCGCGAGCGTGCCCATTACCAACGACCAGCCATCAACCAAAACAAACAGCATAATTTTAAATGGCAATGACACAATCATTGGCGATAGCATCATCATACCCATAGCCATCAACACACTGGCAACCACCAAATCAACAATCAAAAACGGAATAAAGAACATAAAACCAATAATAAACGCGGTTTGTAATTCACTGGTGATAAATGCAGGAATAACCACAATAAATGGCGTATCTTCTGGGGAGTCGAGTTGTTCGTAACCGGCTATTTTGGCGAAGGTTTCTAAATCTGAAATACGTGTTTGCGAAAGCATAAATGCTTTAAGTGGCTCTTTTGCTTGGTCAAGCGCCTGTACCGACGTAAGCTCTTCGTTGAGATATGGCTGAATCGCGCGGTCATCAATTTGCTTGTAAATGGGCGCCATAATAAAAATGCTCATAAACAACGCCATACCCACCAAAAGCTGACTCGACGGCGTTTGCTGTAAACCAATTGCTTGGCGCAAAATAGCCAACACCACAATAATGCGGGTGAAAGATGTCATCATAATCACGGCAGCTGGAATAAAACTCAGCGCCGTCATCATAATTAAAACTTGTAGCGTAACCGAGTATTCCTGCACACCATCCGCATTAGTTTTAACCGTTAGCGCTTGCAAAGCATCATTCGCCCATGCCATCTCTGGCAATAACACTAACAACACAAATAGCACTACATTGAAACACGTCCGGTTCATATATTATTTCTTATTTTTAGGATTCATAAAATGCGCCAATTGTTTGGCGAACTCAGGCATTTGCTGCTCAGCCAACGGCGTTTCTAATTGATATAAATAGTTTATAGAGCCTGAAGTTACACCGAGTACATGATGCTTGTTATCCATTTCCACCACTAGCAGGCGTTCTTTGCTGCCAATGTTGATGGAACGAATCACTTTAAACTCGTCACTGGGCGTCATTTGTGGGTTAAATCGCTTGATTAACACGGCAAGCAAAACAATGCAGCCTACCACAAGCAGCAACGACATAATCATAGAAGCCAACTGTTGAAATCCAGCTGGCTCTGCCGCTAACAGATTAAACGGTACTATCAGTAACGTACTGAGTAAACCGATATTTTTTTTCATCGTAACTTTTTGATCCGCTCGATTTGACTGATCACATCTGTTAAGCGAATACCGAATTTATCGTTAACAACAACCACTTCACCGTGAGCAATTAAGGTACCATTTACGAGTACATCAAGTGGTTCACCCGCTACGCGGTCAAGTTCAACCACTGAGCCCTGGTTTAATTGCAGTAAGTTACGAATACTAATTTTAGAACGACCCACTTCCATCGAAATGGTAACTGGAATATCTAAAATGGTATCGAGCTTACGCTTTTCTTCAGTCGTTAAATCGGCTTTCGAATCTTCAGACAGCTCTTCGAGTTCAGCAACTTCGGCATCACCACCGTCTTCGCCTTCAGCTTCGGCTAGGGCTGCAGCCCATTCGTCCATTGTATCTTGATCATCGCTCATACTAAATTTCTCTCAGTTAATTACCAGTCGAGGTCTACACCATCTGATAAATGTAAATCTTCTTCCAATTGCTCCAACTCAGCATCTGAATCGAGCTTTTTCCCGCCCTTTGTAAATACATGTAGCTCTGATTTAACAGATTCAGGGCGTTTAATTTTTTCACTAATTTGAAGCGCAACGTTATCGCGAGAACGACCCATTTTGGCGCGGTAAGTCGGCAAGTCTTCAATGAATACCGTAATATGTTCTGGCATTTCTACCGGAATAATATCACCTTCTTTTAAGTCCATAATTTGTTGCAGACTTAAATCCACTTCAAGCATACGCGTACTAAGATCGACTTCTACATCCATAATTTCATCGCGCAGTGCTTTAGACCAACGTAAATCGGTGTCTTCTGTATCTGACTGCACACCGGCATCAAGTAATTCACGAATTGGCTCAAGCATTGAGTAAGGCAGCGCAATATGGAAATCCCCGCCGCCGCCATCCAGTTCAATATGAAACGAACTGATTACCACAACTTCTGTCGGGCTCACAATGTTAGCCATTGCTGGGTTCACTTCTGAATCAAGGTATTCAAAAGACACATCCATCACCGGTGCCCACGCTTCTTTATAATCTTCAAAAATGATTTTAAGTAGCATTTGCACAATACGGCGTTCGGTTGGTGTAAATTCACGCCCTTCAATTTTGGCATGGTAACGTCCATCACCACCAAAGAAGTTATCCACCAAAATAAACACTAAACGCGCTTCCATGGTAATAAGACCGGTGCCTTTTAACGGTCTAAAGCGCACCATATTTAAACTGGTTGGAACAAATAAGGTGTGGATGTATTCGCCAAATTTGATCATCTGCACGCCGTTAATCGACACTTCTGCAGTGCGGCGCATCATATTAAATAAGGATATACGCATGTGGCGAGCGAATCGTTCGTTAACGATTTCCAGCGTCGGCATACGGCCACGAACAATACGATCTTGAGATGAGAAATCGTATTGCAGCGCGGACGAATCGCTATCACCGCCTTCGTCTATCTCTTCTTCATCAACATCATCGACGCCATGTAAGAGCGCATCGATTTCGTCTTGAGATAATAAATCGCTCACCTAAACTCCTAATTATTGCATTACAAAGCCAGTAAACAACACGCGTTCTACGACTTTACTGTCTTCAATTTCTACCAATGCATTTTGCACTTCGGTTAATGCGTTATAGCGCAGTGCTTCTTTTCCAGCTGTAGTGCTTAAATCATCTGCATTACTTGCTGAAAATACGCGTAATAAGGTATTTTCAATCAGCGGAATATGGCGTTTTGCGGTTTCTTCGTTAACATCGCCACGCACTAACAATTGCACTTTAATCTGTACCAAACGGTCTTTATTTGAACCCGGTACATTAAACACAAATGGTCTTGGCATACCGACGTACAACGCACTGCCAATTTCAGCACTATTACCACTTGGTTTACCTTCGCCACCTTCGGCAGATGCGGTTTCCTCAGCAAGTGTTTCTGCAGGGGCACTGTCATCGCCACCTAAAAAGAAAAATGCGGCGCCGCCACCCGCGAGCAATACCACAACAGCAATAATGATAATCATCATTTTGCCGCCTTTTTTCTCTCCACCTTCTTCAATTTCAAGATCTTTTTCTTCTGCCATTGTGACGTTTCCGTAGCTGCTATTTATTATTTTATATAATAGTGCGTTTATTTCCGTTTAATAGCAATTAGTGTTATGCGTAAAAATCGATTCCATCTTGCTGTTTGCTGACAATTTGTTCACTTACATTGCTAACGGACTCGTGCTCACGCTCTGAACTCGACGAATGACCAGACTGCTCCGCCATTTGCTGCTCACCTTGCCCTTGTTCAGATACACTACTTTCACCTAAATTAATGCCCTGTTCGGCAAGCATTTCTTTTAGTCGCCCCATTGATTGTTCAAGTACATCTTTCGCTTGTTGACTTTGCACTACAAAGTTTATTTGTGCTTGTTCGGCATCAGAACGAATGCGAATTTGCATCGAACCTAATTCTGGTGGGTCTAATCTAATTTCCGCTTCTTTCAAGTTTAAGTTTAGTAGCATATTTGCTTTATTAAATAATGCTTTAGCTGCATCACGCTTGGCAATATTGACCGGTTGTTGCAATGCTTGCTCAGCACTAATTGTGGTTTTTTTGGTGTTTTGGATCACTTGTGCAGTTTGCATCGCTAAGTGCTGCTGGTTGATTTCGCTTACTTCAGCCTGCTGAAGTTGACTCGTTTGAATTTGCGAGACTAATTGCGATAGCACTGGTGTATTCGCATTTGTTTTTAAACTATTAAGCAATTTTGCAAAACTTTGCGGTTGCTCTGTGCTTGTCTCTGTCTCAAGGTTTGGCTCATCCACCAGCTGAGTTGTATCAACTTTACTTTGTTTAACACTACTGGTTTGCTCATTGCTCGCCTGTAATTTTTCCGCAGCTTGACTACTTAACGATACAACACTTGCAGGCGCTGGTTTTGTTGCCTGTTGATTAATTAGCTCTACGGTAGTTTTCTGTACGTCGAGATCAACGTTTTGCTCTTGTGCCACCGCTTTAGCAACCGCAGTCACATTATGTGGGACTTGTGTATCTGGACGTGTAATGGTTTGTTGTTTATTTGCCACAGCTACAGTCTCACCAAGAGCACGTGACGCTAACGTACTTTGCAATTGTGCTTGGTCGTTATCACTTTCCGTTACAAGGTCATCCGGTGTGGCATTTTGTTCAACCGCTTGTTGCGCGGTATTTGACTTAGCTGATTGTGCAGTAAGTACTGATTGCAAAGTGACAGGCTGCTCTTTTGCTTTTGACTCAGCTTTTGCAATTGCCACGTTTAACTTCTCCATAACTAAGCGGAGATCGTGTTTAGAAAGCCCCTGTGGTATTTCGCTTTCTTTATCGAGCTGTGTAAAAAATTGCTTAAGTGTTTCAAGGCCTTCTTTGT
Source organism: Pseudoalteromonas sp. XMcav1-K (assembly GCF_044005875.1). Classification (NCBI taxonomy): domain Bacteria; kingdom Pseudomonadati; phylum Pseudomonadota; class Gammaproteobacteria; order Alteromonadales; family Pseudoalteromonadaceae; genus Pseudoalteromonas; species Pseudoalteromonas sp. XMcav1-K. The sequence goes on from NZ_JBIPJE010000035.1 coordinate 198,167, forward strand.
CTAATTTGGCAAATTCATTATCAAGCGACACTAAGTTTTGAGCGAGATTGACCTTAGTTGCACCGTCTTTCACCGAATCGCTTTCGGCGGCACTGTCACTATCGACCGACGCTTTTACACTTTGTGCTTGCTCTGTACTTTCACTGCCTTTCGAAATACTCACATCAAAAGACTTACTTTTAGTTAGTTGTTCAAGCAGTGAGGTAGTTGCATTACTATCGTTGCTTGTTGCTTTTTGTGTTTGTTCAGTTTGTGCTTGTTGAGTATCTGCCTGTTTAGTTTCTTCAACTGGCATTGATTTTACTGGGGTTGATTCAGAATCCTCTTTGCTAGTATTCGCACTATCATCGAGCTGTTTAAATTCGGATGAGCGAGTCACTGACATATCATCTTGCGTATGCGACTCATCGATATTGGCAACGGCAGATTCAGTTTGTTCACCTTCATCAGTGACATTATCTGAATCGTCTATTTGCTTGGGTGTATCATTTTCGTCCGACAATTGACTATCATCACGACTATTTTGCTCTTCATCGGCGGATGCATGTTTGCCCTGCACTTCATTTTGCACAGATTCAAAAACAGCTAAAAAACCGCTTTTATTTTCGCTTTCACTCGTTGTTGCCGTGGAGTCTAATCCAACATTTGTAATGCTTAACTGCGAATTTATCGTTGCCATAACACACTTCTTCTTTAACTAAAGATTGCCGCTTTTAATGCCTTGCTAAAAATTAAGCAAAAATTAAGCCAGTGTTTTTCGATTTCGTACAAATATATTGGTAGCAAACTCGTCAAGCTGCTTTTGCTCTGCCTTTGCCAACGCAGCTTGCTGTTTATCTAATTTGCGCTGTTTGAGTTTTTGGATTGCTTCTAATTTTGCTTTTTGCGCTAACCACAGCGACTCACGCTGTTTTAACACCTTGTTTGCCGTATTGATCGCGTTTAGTTGTTGCTTTAACGCATCATCTAACTTGCCGATAAATTGCTGAAACTGATTATAATAGCTACCGCCAACGCCTTGCGCAGCACGACTTTGTAATTGAGCTAAATAGTCTGAGCGAAACGACTCGATACCCGTTAATTGACGCTGTAAATTAGCAAGGTGTTGCTGCGCACCAACAAAATCGAGACGCAGTTTTTCTTCTTTGTCAGATTCAAGCTTTATTAATAATGCTAGTTGGTCACGCGCCATTAGCCTTGTCCTAGAATACGAGCCAAGCTAGTTAACCCTTCATCATAAGGAATAACATCTGTCATGCCTTGTTGTAAGAAGTGGTTTATTCCTGGCATCATTTCGATCGTTTTATCAAGCATAGGGTCGCTGCCTTTTTGATAAGCACCCAGCGTAATAAGATCTTTGTTCTGTTGGTAAAGTGAGTAGATTTGTTTTAACACACGCGCTTGCTGCAAATGTGCTTCGCTAATAACTTGCGGCATAACACGACTAATCGACTTTTCAATATCAATCGCGGGATAGTGCCCTGAATCGGCCAGTTCGCGGGATAATACTATGTGCCCATCAAGAATCGCACGGGCTGCATCAGCGATGGGGTCTTGCATATCATCCCCTTCGGATAACACGGTAAAAAACGCCGTAATGCTGCCTTGCCCTTCGCCACCATTACCCGCGCGTTCAACCAAGGCGGGAAGTTTTGCAAACACAGAAGGTGGATAACCTTTAGTTGCAGGAGGTTCGCCTACCGCTAGCGCAATTTCACGCTGCGCCATGGCATAACGCGTTACTGAATCCAGCAGCAACAGTACGTTTAACCCCTGATCACGAAAATATTCAGCAATCGTTACGGCGGTTTCACAGCCTTTTAAACGCATCAGCGGTGATGCATCCGCAGGA